>JAISMH010000118.1 GCA_031276855.1 Synergistaceae bacterium | reverse complement strand
CTGGCATCCCATCATTCGGGACTGATTGATTGTCTCAGACCGGACGGTACGGACAGTTTTATGGAGCGTGTGGCCAAAGAAGATCGAAGGACTTACCTTTCCGAGGTTCGTACAAAGTTTCCCGACGAAATCCGCAAACGAATTGATGAGTTGCTCAGAGATCCCGATTTTTGGCCGCCGCTGAAAATATTGCTTCGCAAGCTGCGGAGCCGGGAAAAAGAGTACGAGCTGACCTTGGAAAATCCGTCTGGCAAAACCGAAGACCTCCGGTATTTTTTCAAGGCGGGGCTGCTTTTGCGCATGTTGTTCAGCTGTTTGCTCGACGCGGACAGGACGGACACGGCCGACTTCGAGAAAAAACGCGCCGCGGGGCTGCGCCAAAAAGGCGAATACATCGATTGGCAAACCCTGGTTGATCGTTTGGAAGCGCATCTCGCGGGCTTCGAGTCGTCAAAACCGATTGACCGGGAGCGCGCGAAAATCTCGGACGACTGCAAGGCGGGGGCGGCGCGCGGCAAAGGCATCTACACCCTCACGGTACCCACCGGCGGCGGGAAAACCTTGGCCAGTTTGCGTTTCGCTTTGCATCTCGCCATGCTCAACAAGGATATAGATCGGATTTTTTACGTGATCCCTTACACCTCAATCATCGATCAAAATGCTGAAATCGTACGCAAGATTCTGGAACGTCCGGGCGAAGAGGGCCGCGTCGTCCTGGAGTGCCACTCGAACCTCACGGCGGAGCGCGAGACGTGGCGGGGCAAGATTCTCTCGGAGAACTGGGACGCGCCCGTCGTCTTCACCACCAGCGTTCAGTTCCTCGAAACGCTCTTCTCCGGGGGGACGCGAAGCGCCCGGCGCATGCACCAGCTCGCGCGTTCGGTCATTATTTTCGACGAAATTCAGACGCTCCCTGTCCGTACCGTGCATATGTTCTGCAACGTCCTGAATTTTCTCGCCGAGCAGTGCGGAACGACGGCCGTACTCTGCACCGCGACTCAGCCGCTGCTCGGAGGCGTGGACAAGTATTTGGGAGCGTTGAACCTCACGGAAAAAAGCGAGCTCATCTCACGCGATCTCACGGAACTTTTCGCGCGGTTCAGCCGAGTCGAAGTCGTCGACAAAATATGCAATAAAGGATACTCCCACGAGGAGATCGCGACTCTGGCTCTGGAGGAACAAAAAATTTCCGGCAGCGTTCTCGTCGTCACGAATACAAGGAAGGCCGCTCAGGAAATTTACCGGTGTGTAAAAAGAGATTTCGAACACGTCAGGCACCTCAGCGCCAATATGTGCCCCGCGCACCGCAAAGAGGTTTTGGCCGAAATACGCGAACGTCTCGACTCCTCGCTTCCCGTCGTTTGCGTCAGTACACAGGTCATCGAAGCCGGGGTCGATATCGATTTCGGCGCGGGCATCCGGGTTCTTCCCGGGCTCGATTCCGCGGCCCAGACATCGGGCCGGGTCAACCGCCACGCGCTGCGTTCGGAAAGCCGGGTTCTGCTGGTCAATCTCGAGGAAGAAGAATTGAACAAACTTCCCGATATCAAGGAGGGACGCGACGTAACTCTAAGGATTCTCGGAGATTTCAGGGAAGGATCCGATCTCCTTGGCCCCGATCTTCTCGATCCCAGGACGATGGCCCGTTATTTCGAGTGCTACTTCCATAACCGGAAGAAAGAGATGAAATATCCCGTCAACACGGAAAGAGAAGACTCTTTGCTGAACATGCTGTCGGGCAATACGAAAGCGCGGCGCGAATATGGAAGAATACGGGGCGACGAGGGTGCAAAATCCTTAGAGAATCGGTTGCTGCAATCTTTTGCCAGCGCCGCGGCAATCTTTCGCGCGCTTGACGCCCCGACGCGCGGCGTCATCGTTCCCTACGGAAAAGGCAAGGACGTCATCGCGAGGCTCTGCGGCTCTTTCGATCCCGAAAAGGACGCCGCGCTGCTGCATCAGGCCCAGCAGTACAGCGTCAATGTGTATCCTCATACTTGGGAAAAATTGTCGGGCATCCTGAAAGAAGTTCAGAAAGGCGCCGATATCTGGTATTTACCCGACGAGTACTACAGCGCGGAATTCGGACTCAGCGAAGAGCCGGTCGGGAAGTTTTCGCCGGCTTGTACCTAAGATTGGAGGTGAAATGATGGACAACAGCATCGATTTCAGGGTTTGGGGAAGGTTCGCCCTGTTCACGGACCCGATCACCAAGATCGGTGGTGAGAAGTGTTCGTACCACGTGCCGACGTACGAGGCGCTGAAGGGGATTGCCCGTTCTATTTATTGGAAACCGACTTTCATTTGGATGGTCGACCGGGTGCGTGTCATGAAACGCATCCGAACGCAGTCCAAAGGCATGAAACCATTGGATTACATGAGCGGAGGGAATAACCTGGCTCTCTACACTTACCTGTCGGACGTGGAATATCAGGTGCGGGTGCATTTCGAGTGGAACGAACATCTGCCGGAGCTGGCCGGCGACCGGAATGACGGCAAACACTATTCCGTCGCCAAGCGGATGCTGGAGCGCGGGGGACGCCGCGACATCTTTTTAGGCACGCGCGAATGCCAGGGATACGCGGAACCCTGCCATTTCGGGGAAGGGAAGAGCGAACTCGACGGAGACGGGGAACTGGCCCTGGGCCTGATGTTCCACAGCTTCGGATATCCGGAGGAAACCGCCGTCAACGAACTGCGCAGCCGCTTTTGGATGCCGAAAATGGCCGACGGAATCATAGAATTTCTCCGGCCCGAGGAGTGCGAGGTCACAAAATTCGTCCGCCCGATGCTTCCGGAAACAAAATTCACCCTCCGTGTGAATTTTTCCGGGCTTAAAGAGGAAGAGTTGGAGGAGGGACTGCTCGAATGAGTTGGATTCAGAAACTCTACGAAACCTATGAACGCGCGAACGCCGGCAGGGCGTCTTCCGACGAAGCGGCGCCCCTGCCCGTCAGCCATGTAGCGCAGCAGGCCCATATCCAAATAACGCTGGGTGGTTCAGGCCGTTTTCGCCGCGCCGACTTTGTCATGAAAGAAGACAATGAAACGCTGGTACCCGCCACAGAGAATTCCGCGGGACGTACCGGGATAAACCCCGCTTCTCATCCGCTCTGCGACAAAATCCAATATGTGGCGAAAGACTACCTTGCCTACGGAGGCGAAAAATCGTTTTTTGAAGAGTACCGTTCTCTGCTTTTCAGGTGGAATCAGGCGTATCCCCATGAAAAGTTAAGTGCCATTCTGAATTACGTGGATGAAGGACATGTCATTGCCGATCTTGTCGAAGCCGATATCCTGCTTTTGGATGAAAACGGTAAATTGTCTTCTTCGTGCCCGGACTCTCGAAACAAACCGCAAATTTTCACTTTGGTGAAAGATCAGGCAAAGGCGTTTGTCAGATGGGAAGTGCAGACAAAGGATCCGGAAAGCCGTACTTGGAAAGACAAGGCCCTCATGGATTCCTGGGCTCGATTTGCCCCCACTCTTCTCCAAAAGCGAGGTTTGTGTCTGATAACGGGGGAGGATACCTTATTGGGGACAAATCACGCCAAGGGTATCCGATATGCAGGAGACAACGCTAAGCTGATTTCGTCGAACGATACGAAGGGCTTCACTTATCGGGGGCGTTTCACCGACAGCGAGCAGGCCTGCTCCGTAGGTTACAGCACTTCGCAAAAAGCGCACAACGCTCTGAAGTGGTTGATTCGGCGCCAATCTTTCCGCAACGGCGATCAGGTGATCGTCGCGTGGGAAGTCGCGGGCAGGCCGGTGCCCTCTCCCGTTCAAAATTCGTATGAGTTCCTGAAGGGCGGCGATGATTCCTTAAAAAATGACGGCGGTTTCATGAAAGAGGGGGACTCCTTTGAAAATCACCTCGAAAGCGCTTCCGAAACGGTTCAAGCGTCTCGAATCGATCAAGGCGACCAAGGCCAGCTTTTCGCGCGAAGATTGAGCGCGAAAATAGCGGGGTACCGCAGGGAGCTTGGCTCCAGCAAAGACATTGCCGTCATGGCTTTGGACTCCGCGACGCCCGGCCGTATGGCGATCACCTACTACCGGGAGCTGACGGGGTCGGAATTTCTCGAACGGCTGGAAGCCTGGCACAGGGATTTCGCCTGGTTCCAAAATTATCCGAAGAACCTGCGATTTTTCGGGGCGCCGGCCCCTAAAGAGATCGCGGAAGCCGCTTTCGGAAAACGCCTGAACGACAAACTCAGCAAAGCGACCGTAGAGAGGATTTTACCCTGTATTGTGGACGGCGTTCTTTTCCCGCGAGACCTCGTTCAAAGTACGCGCAATCGGGCCGTCAACAGGATGGGAATGGAACATTGGGAGTGGGAAAAAGTCTTGGGCATCGCCTGCGCTCTTTTTTACGGCGCAAACAAAGGAGGTTATCGAATGGCATTGGAAACAGAGAGAACCAGCAGAGATTACCTGTTCGGCCGCCTGCTCGCGGTGGCGGAGCGCCTGGAGTACATCGCGCTCAACCTTGCCGGTGAAAATCGGGATACCAACGCGGCAAAACTGATGCAGCGCTTTTCCGAGCGTCCCTATTCGACGTGGCTGCAAATCGAACGAAATTTGGTTCCTTACAAAACGCGCCTGCAAAGCCGCCGTGCCGCTTTCCTCAGCAACATGACCGGTCTGCTTGACGATATTCACAATCTGTTCCAGCCGGACGATTACATGAAGGATACCCCTCTCGGCGGAGAGTTTCTTCTGGCCTACCATTGCCAGAGACATGAGCTGCGGAAGAAGACGAAAGACGGAACGGATCAGAACACACCCGATACAGACGAGGAGGAATTGGAGAATGTCTCTCACGAACAAAATTGATTTTGCGGTGATTTTCAGCGTCAAAAACGCCAACCCCAACGGAGACCCTCTGAACGGAAACCGGCCGCGCGTCACTTATGAAGGACGGGGAGAGGTCACGGATGTTTGTATCAAACGCAAAATCCGCGACCGACTTCTGGAAAAGGGATACGATATTTTTGTCCAGTCCGACGACAGAAAAAAAGACGCTGCCGCGTCGCTGCACGCCCGCGCCGAGGCGTTTCTCGGGAAAGATATGGGCAGGCCCGATACCGTGAAAGCGGCATGTGCAAAGTGGTACGACGTTCGGGCTTTTGGTCAGGTTTTCGCGTTTGCTTCCGCCAAAAAAAGTGCAAAGAAGAACAAGAAGAACTCGGAAGAGCCCGCGAATCAGGAAGGCGACGAGAAGGGAGTCTCTATCCCTGTCCGCGGTCCCGTCAGCATTCAATCGGCGTTTACCCCGGAATCCGTCAGCGTTACCAGCACACAGATCACGAAGAGCGTCAACAGTGAAGACAGCAAAGATGGCAAAAAAACTTCCGACACCATGGGAATGAAGCATCGCGTCGACAGCGGAACTTACATTTTTTATGGGAGCATGAATCCCCAATTGGCCGAAAGAACGGGCTTCAGCGACCAGGACGCGATGGCTTTGAAAGATGTGCTGCCGAAACTTTTTGAAAACGACGCTTCCTCCGCCCGTCCCGAGGGCAGTATGCGTGTAGAAAAAGTGTTCTGGTGGCGGCATAATTGCAAATCCGGGCAATACTCGTCCGCGAAAGTTCATGGCACGGTCAGGCTGAATCCCGACGGAAGCTGTTCCGAAAATGGATTTCCCGACCTTCCCCCGGAAATCATAGAAGGATTCTGAGCGCTCGGGTCTGATGTTCTCCGACGAAGACCTGCTTCCTCTCTCCGGACTTCAGCATCTGGCGTTTTGCGAACGGCAGTGGGCTCTCATTCACATGGAGCAGGAATGGGCCGAAAATGTCCTGACGGTCGAGGGGAAGCAGCTTCACGAATTCGTACACGAGCAAGGTTCCGGCGTTCGCGGGGGTGTGCGCATGGTGCGGGGACTGCGTTTGCGCTCGCTGACGCTGGGGCTTTACGGCGTGGCGGACCTCGTGGAGTTTCATCCCTGCGGCGGCGAAGCCGCGCTTCAGGGAACGGCGCTTCAAGGAGCCGCGCCTCCAGGGACTACGCCTCAGGGAACGTCACTCCATGGGCTTCCGGGGAGCTGGATTCCCTATCCCGTCGAGTACAAGCGCGGACGCAAACGCTACGACAGGGCCGACGAGACGCAGCTTTGCGCTCAGGCCCTCTGTCTGGAGGAAATGCTGAACGTTACCGTCGGACAGGGCGCGATCTATTACGGACAGCCGCGGAGACGCTCGGAGATCACGTTCGTCCCCGAACTTCGCGAAGCGGTGGCGGGGTTATGCCGGCGCGCCCGCGAGCTTTACGACGCGCGGCAAATGCCTCCGCCCAAGCCGGGCAGGCATTGCGCGAACTGTTCTCTCGAAAACGTCTGTATGCCGAACCTCTCTAAAAAGGACAGGTCGGCGAAATATGTCGCCGGCCTTTTGGAGGAGGCGCGTTCCTGAAGCGGCTTCCAGCAATTTTAGAAAGGCCGGCGCGGCCGGAATTCGTGAAAACATGCAGAAGTGATAATATATGAACGCGACGCAAAAAACATTTTTATTCGATATGGCAAAACGTTACGTGTGGTGGAAAACACCGGATGAGGCGATTTTGTACCCGCGGCGGATTTTGGCGCAGGTGATGAACATTGGTGTGTGGGAAGACCTCTGCAAGCTGGACAGGCTGTTTTCCAGACAGGAACTTGCCGACGTTCTGGAGCACGCGGAAGCGGGGCAGTTCAACGCGCGGTCCTGGCATTTTTGGCATTGCCGCCTGCTCGACGGAGAGGTTCCTCCCATGCCTGAAAGGGTTTTACCGTGAAGACTTTTGCCCCTCACTTCGAGATTTTGCCGGATGAACAGAAAGCATTGTGGCAGCAGCTCGCTCCGTGCGCGGACTTGGGGTTCGAAAGGATGGCCGTACAATGCCTGATGAAGTTATGCGAAAGACCTTGAAGTCTTTTGGGATTGCACTGGTGCTTGATTTGAGTCTTGAGTTGAGGCCTGATTTGAAGCTTGATTTGAGGCATGAACGCCGATGAAGCGTCTGCTCAATACTCTGTTCGTCTCGACCCAGGGCGCCTGGCTTTCGCAGGAGGGAGAAAATATCGTCGTCCATCTGGATAAGGAGAACTCGAAACCTTTTCCCGTCCACCTGTTTGAGTCCGTCGTTTGTTTCGGCAGAGTCAGCGCCACCGCTCCGCTGATGGGCTTCTGCGCGCAAAGAGGCGTTCATATTTCCTTTTTTTCCGAACACGGACGCTTTCTCGCGCGTGTGGACGGCCCCGTTCGGGGAAACGTGCTGCTGCGCCGTCAGCAATACCGGCTGGCCGACGACGAAAAAGCGACGCTGCACATTGCCCGCAGTGTGCTCATCGGCAAAATAGCTAACAGCAGAGTGGTGTTGATGCGAGCGGCACGCGAAAATGAAGGAGAAAGCGCCGCTCTCGCCTCCGCCGCCAAATATCTGGGCGGAACCGCTCAGGATATCGAAAAGACTTCATCCCTGGACGTGCTGCGCGGAAAAGAGGGCGACGCGGCCCGATGCTACTTCGACGTTTTCAATCAGTTGATTTTGGCCCAAAAAGAGCATTTTCGTTTTACCGACAGAAATCGCCGCCCGCCTGTGGACAAGATCAACGCGCTGCTCTCGTTTGTTTATTCGCTGCTCGCACACGACGCGGCCTCGGCTTTGGAGGGAGTCGGTTTGGACCCGGCTGTCGGCTACCTGCACCGCGAGCGTCCGGGACGTCCGAGCCTGGCTTTGGACCTCATGGAGGAATTTCGTTCCTGGTTTGCGGACAGGCTGGTACTTTCTTTGATCAATCTGCGGAAAATCCGGCCGGAGGATTTTACGCAGAGCGAAAGCGGCGCCGTGACGATGGGCGACGCAACGCGGAAAACCGTTATTGCCGCGTGGCAGGAACGCAAACAGGACGAATTGACACACCCCTACACCGGAGAAAAAATGATGATAGGGCTTCTGCCTCACGTGCAGGCGCGCCTTCTGGCCCGCCATATCCGCGGCGAACTGGAAAGCTATCCCCCATTTGTCTGGAAGTAGGTGAACGCGATGATGGTGCTGATCACTTACGACGTGAAGACGGAGAGTGAAGGCGGTAAGCGCCGTTTGCGCCGGGTGGCGAAGCTCTGCGAAAATTTTGGGCAGAGGGTGCAGTTTTCTGTTTTCGAGTGTCTTGTCGACCCAACGCAGTGGGCGAATCTCAGCCATCGCTTGGAGCAGGAAATTGATAAAAAATGTGACAGCCTTCGTTTTTACTTCCTCGGCTCCAACTGGAAACGCCGAGTGGAGCACATCGGGGCCAAAGAGACCTATGATCCCGAAGGGCTGCTCCTCCTTTGAGGTTCCGAATCGCAGCGCGGACCCAAAGTTTGCAATATTTTTCAACGTAAAAAGAGAACCTCATCCGTTGTAATTGCAGGGTTGATGGCATTAAAGCACTATCGCCGCTCCGCGGATACTGTTTCTCGGGCAGAAAAGCACCTTCTAAATCTACAGGCCGGCTCTGGAAAATCTCTATGAATGTCGTGAATGGAACAGGCGAGACGCTTTTTATTATTGTACTCATCGGATGTGAGCTTTGAGTGAGGAAATCACTCCAACGACTGCGATTTTTTGATTCTTGAGGCCGTAAACTATGCAATTGAGAAGAACTGCGCAACTTGACAATTGAAACATTTATTTTAGTATATGAAGAGGATATTTTCTTTCGTTAAGATTCCTCCGCGCAACAGGGTAAATGAAGTATTGTAAAAGCAGATTTTTTTTCAGTTACTGTCGCGCCCCATTTGGGTGGTCGACCGGGTGCGTGTCATGAAAGTCGCGCCCATATGGGCGCGACGGC
>JAISMH010000124.1 GCA_031276855.1 Synergistaceae bacterium | reverse complement strand
ATCAGCACTCGATCCACAGGTCCCGATCTTTAATGAGTTCTTTCCCGCGCATCCACTCCGAGACGAGCCAGGCGACGACGGCGGGAATGACGACGGCGGTCATCAGCAAACCCGACCAGTCGAACAAAGAGGGGACTATGGCGGCCTCTCCCGCGGCCGCGGCCGCTTCGGACGGAGCGAACCATCCCGTGATCACGCCGATGGGGCCCACCATGCCCGAAGTGCCCATGCCCGACGCGATGGGCGGACCGTTTTGCTTCAATTCAAAAACAACGGTCGCGACCGGGCCGTTGACCAATGAAGCCGCGACGGCGGGCAGCCATAAGATGGGTTTTTTCATTAAATTGGGAATTTGAAGCATGGATGTACCCAGCCCCTGCGCCAGCAGTCCGCCGATTTCATTTTCCCGCCAGGAGGCGACCGCGAAGCCCACCATATGGGCGCAGCAACCGGCGACGGCCGCTCCGCCCGCCAGGCCGACCAGACCCAGCGCGGCGCATATCGCCGCCGAGCTGATGGGCAGCGTGAGGACGATGCCGATGATTCCTGAAATCAAAATACCCATGACGAGCGGCTGCATTTCCGTCGCCCACATGATCGCGATGCCGAATGAGGAGGCGATCCTGCCCACGGGGGGGGCCAACAGATAAGCGGCGGTGATGCCGACCGAGATGGTGACGGAGGGGGCGACTATCAGGTCGACCGGCGTGATTTTGGAGACCAGCTTCCCGAAGAACACTGCAATCAAGGTGATGAAATAAACCGCCAGAGGGCCTCCGGAGCCTCCCAGGGCGTTCGCGGCCTGGCCGACCGCCACCAGGGAATACAGCACGAAGGGCGGCGCTTTCAGCGCGAAGCCGATGGAAAACGCCATGGCGGCGCCGGTGCCGGCGACGGCGAATCCGCCTATTCGATTGAGAAAAGGGATGCCAAGCTGGGTGCCCAGCGTGTTCATAATGGTACCGATGAGCAGCGAGGCGAAAAGGCCGTGGGCCATGGCGCCCAAGGCGTCGATGCCGATTCTTCGCCAGGTGAACTCGATGCCCTGCCTCTTCAGGAAGGCGGCACATGGGCCGGTGTCCGTAACGCCGAAAGCGGTCAGCGTCATTTTCGCTTCTGCTTCCCGGACAGGAACCGCTTCAAAGCCTCCGCCGGTATCTTCCATCTATTTTTTCCTCCATTCCTGCTCTTCTTCTTTCCTGTCCTCCTCCGAAACGAAAGAGGGTTTTCCCGTCCCCATCAGGACCGCAATGGGTTTCAGGGAGGAGAAGTTTTCGCAGACGATCTTGATGATCGACGCGATCGGAACGGACAAAAGCGCGCCGGGAACGCCCCAGATGGTGCCCCAAAGCAGCAGGGAAAGAAGAATGAGCACGGGGCTCAGTCCCAGACGGTCGCCCACGACCTTCGGAGTGATGACGTTGCCGATCGTGATCTGGATGACCCCCAGCGAGAGCAGAACCGCGATAGGCCGGATATAGCTGGGAGAAAATTGCAGCGCCGCCATCAAAACGGGAGGAATGGTGGCGATAATCGAGCCCACCGTAGGAATGAAATTCAGGAGAAACGTCAGAACGCCCCAGCCCGCGGCCAGCTCGACCCCCTGCGCCGCCAGTGCGACCCAGGCGCAAAAGCCTGTCGCCAGGCTGATCAACGCCAATGTCCCCAAATAGCGGCTGATCTGGTCGGATACCGAGGTCAGGATTCTTTTGAGCCTCGTGGCGTTGTGCCCGGAAAAAGCGCTGTCGATTTTGTAGTCCAGATACGGCGCCTCCAGCAGCATGAACATCAGGAACACGAGCATCAGCACAAATTTACTGGAAATGGCCAGGGCGATCTCCGAGATGTTGCGCAGATACTGCCCTAAAATATCCAACCAGTTGATGCGCGACATGGATTCCGGCGGAATTTGCAGCATTTGCAGGACATTGCGGGTTATTTCATTGAGCTTCGGGTAATACAACGTGAAGGCGTGGTTGAAAGCCACGACCTGCGACGTGCAGAATTTGATCCCGACGACGCAGAGGCCGAAGAGAACGGCAAAAACCAGTATCACGGTCAGCATCTGGGGAAGCCTGATACGCCTCCCCAGATCGATGACGGGACGGAAAACCTGCAGCAGAAACCAAGCGATGACCAGAGGGATAAAGACCTCACTGGCCAAGTTCAGGACGGTGCAAATCGCGATGGTACACATCAGGGATATAAGGCCCAGCATGATTTTCATATTCAGTTCCTCACTTTTGTCCCGTCTGGATAAAAATTTATAAACGTTCAAGTCCTCACGCGCGGGAAAACCCCTTCTGCTTCTTCACGAGATAGTTCTGAACCAGCAGCAGCAACGCGAGAATCGCCGCGCCGATGAAGTCGGTGACGAGGCCGCTGTCGATCAGGCAGAGCGCCCCCACGAAGGAAATGACGCGAAGAATCGGGTGCAGCGTCGTGAAGAGGTAGCCCTCGACCGCCGTCGCGATCATGAACACGCCGACGCACGCGCCCACCGAGACCCGGACGCCCTCCAGGAACGACGTGTCGATGAGGAGCAGCTGGGGAGAGTAGATGAACATGTAGGGAACGATGAAACCGGCTAGGGCGAGTTTCACCGCCGCGAAGCCCGTCTTCATGGGGTCGCCTCCCGAGAGGCCCGCCGCCGCGAAAGCCGCCAGGGCCACGGGCGGAGTCAGGTTGGCGAACATGGCGAAGTAAAAGGCGAACATGTGCGCCGCCATGTCCGGAATGCCCAGCGCCGCGAGGGCGCGCGCCCCGATCGTGGCGGTGATGATGTAAGCCGGAATGGACGGAACCCCCATGCCGAGGATCATGCAGGTGACCATGGTGAAGATCAGGGTGAGAAGCAGGCTCTGCTTGCCGAGGGAGATGATGGCGTCCGCGATGGTCAGGCCGAAGCCCGTCTTCGAGATGGCCCCCACGATGATGCCGACGCAGGCGCAGGCCATCGCCACGGGGACGGTGGAGCGCGCGCCCTCCGCGAACGCGTCGCAGAGGTCTTTGAAGCTCATGCGCGTCGCGGGCCGGAGACAGGCGACGATCACCGTGGCGACGATCGTCAGAACGGCGGAGTAGATGACCGTCGTGCCGGAGAAAAGCAGCAGATAGAGCAGAATGGCGATGGGAATCAGCAGATGCCCCTTGTCCTTGATGACGGACCAGGCCTTGGGCAGCTGATCCCTGGGCAGTCCGAGAAGGCCGAGCTTGCCCGCCCTCAGCTGTACCTGAATGATGATGCCGAGATAGTAAAGCAGCGCCGGAATGGCCGCGTGAATGATGATGGAGGAATAAGGAACGCTCAATATTTCGGCCATGATGAAAGCGGCGGCCCCCATGACGGGCGGCAGGAGCTGCCCGCCCACCGAGGCCGAGGCCTCGACCGCCCCGGCGAATTCCTTCGAGTACCCCGTCTTTTTCATCAGGGGAATTGTGAACGCGCCGGTCGTGACGACATTGGCGACGGCGGAGCCATTGATCGAACCCAAAAGGCCCGACGAAATGACCGAAACCTTGGCGGGGCCTCCCTTGGTGTGTCCGGCCAAGGCCATGGCCAAGTCGTTGAAGAACGCTCCCATGCCGCACTTGCCCATGACGGCCCCGAACAGGATGAAGAGGAAGATGTAGCTGGCCGCCACGCTGACCGAGGAGCCGTAAATCCCCTCCGTGTTGGCGAAGAAGTGGTTGGAGAGCTGAAGCCACGTGTAGCCCCTGTGCCCGAACATCGGCATGGCGATGTCATACAGGCCGCGCGGCCCGTTGACCCCGTAGGCGATGAAGATGATGCTCAAAATGGGCAGGGCCCAGCCGGACATGCGCCGCGAGGACTCCAGCACCAGAAGCACCAGCACCGTGGCCGCGATCAGGTCGGGCGTGTTCGGCCTTCCGGCCCGCTCGACGATGCCCAGATAGTCGGTCCAGACGTAAAGCGGCACGGCGATCGACAAAGCGATCAAAAGCCAGTCGAACCACGTGATGTTCTTTGTTTTGCCGAAGGGGTACATCACGAACCCCAGAACCAGCATCATGCCGACGTGCAGGGAGCGGTGCTTGAGCACGACCGGAGTCCCCCAATACGAGGTGACGAAGTGGTACAGTGAAACCGCTATACAGGTCAGGTAAAAGAGCTTCGCGAGAAGGGGATTGTCCATTTTGCGCGTGGCGGCCTCTTTGTCGAGCTTTTCGATGAGATCCTGCTGCTCGCTCGTAAGAGCGCCTTCCATCGCCTTGCGGATATCCTCGTCCAAGCTCGTCTGGGCCTCCAGGTCCACGTGTCCGTCATCTCGGTTCGTTTTCCGATCTGTTTGCTCCATTCGATTCATCTCCTTAATTAACAGCAAATAAGCACGGAGGCGCCTCTTTTGTTCGCCCCATCATCTGTTCGCCCCGTCAAGGGGGGAGGGACGGCAAATTCGGCGTCTCCGGCCCGAATCGATTCGCTCTTGAACGGCTGCGCCGCTTATTTCAGCATGCCCTTCTCTTTATAGAACCTGGCGGCCCCGTCGTGAAGGGGCACCGCTGTTCCCACGATGCCGCGCAGGCCCGTACTCAGCATGATATTGGCTTTGGCCGTGGCGTGGGACGCCTGAATGGCCTCGAGCCCCGCGGGCGAGTAGATGTTGTTGAGCAGGTCGTAGACCACGTCGGCGGGCAGGTTGACGTCGATCAGCATGATGTTCATGACGGCGGCCGTCGTGGTGTCGCCCTCCGTGCCGTAGGTCGCCGCGGGAATTTTTTCTTCGATATAGAAAGGGTACTTCTTCAGAAGGTTCTGGAGGGCCTGCCCCTCGACGGGCACGAAGACGATCTTCTTGCTGGTCCCCAGCTCACGGATGGTGGCGTTGCCCAGACCCGACGTGACGAACGCGACGTCGCACATGCCGTTCTTCATCTGCTCAATGGCCTCGCCGTAGCTGAGGTAGTCCACCTTACAGTCGGCGTAGGTCATGCCGTGCGCCTCGAACATCATGCGCGCGTTCAGTTCGACGCCGGAGTTCGGCGCGCCGACGCCCACGCGCCTGCCCTTCAGGTCCTCAAATTTTTTGATGCCGGAGTCCGCCGTGGTGACGATCTGGCAGAAGTTGGGCCACAGGCCCATCATGGCGCGCAGTTCTTTTGCGGGCGGCTTGCCCTCGTAAGCGCCGAAGGACTCCACGGCCTGAATGACTGAGTCGGCCATCGCGATGGCCATTTCGCCCTGGCCGGTCAGGAGCGCGTTGATGTTCTCCGCTGTGGCCCCGGTCGCCGTCGCCGAAGTCTTATAGCCCAGGCTGCCGACAAAAGTGGAAAACGCCCCGCCGATGGGGAAGTATATTCCGCTGGATGGACCGGTGAGCACCGTGATGAAGTAGTCTCCTCTTTTTATCGGCTCGGCGGCAAACGAGGACGCGGAAACGCACAGCAGACCGACGACGAGAATACCCAGCAAAAATTTCTTCATGATAAAATCCCTCCCGATTTCAAAACATTCGGACGGCCAATCCGTCCGCGCGCATTTTAACATATGCCCGAGCGCGGCGGAAGAAGAATCTTTACTGATTTCCGCCTTTTTGGGGATGGACCGGTGAGCACCGTGATAGAGTAGTCTCCTCTCTTATCAGATCGGCGGCAAACGAGAACGTGGAAACACACAGCAGACCAAAGATAAGAATGCCCAGCAGCCGATACTTCGGCCCGGTCGGCCGAAGCGCCTTAACCCGCATGGCGAGGACGACTTTTTGAGGCCGGGCGCGTTATAATAAATGGCGCGGGGAGGGATCGCTCATGACAGCAACGGTTACCGCCGACGTTCGGCCCGGCGGGATGGAAACGCCGGAAGAGGCGGATAAAAAGAAGAACTTCAGTCAAAAGAAGAACTTCAGTCACGACAGCTTCTGGAAGGACCTTATCGAGCGTTTTTTCTACAATCTGCTCAAAAGAGCCCTGCCGGAACTTTACGAGGATGCGGACAAGGAAGCCGCTCCGCGGTTTCTCGACAAGGAGTTCAGGGACGTTTTGAACACCGCGAACCCGGAGATTTATAACAGCCCGCATTTCGCGGACTTTGTTCTGGAAGTTCCGCTGAAAAACGGAGACGAGGAATGGGTCATACTTCACATCGAGGCTCAAGGACGTCAGGGCGGCGATCTGGCGGCGAGGATGTACACCTACAAGTCCCTGATTTTCGCTCATTACCAAAAGGAACCTGTGGCGCTTGCGATCATCACGGACAGGCGTCCGGCAAACGAGCCCGCGTATTACTCGCGTAAGCGGTATGGAACCTCCACAGATTATCGCTACAATAGCCTTGTATTGATGGACTTGGACGATGACGAACTGCTTGCGAGCGAAAACCCCATAGACCTCGTTCTGTACGCCGCGAAGCTCGCGCTGAGGACAAAAAAGGAACTCCAAAAATTCAACTTTCTCCGAAAAGCGGTGGAACTTCTGGATGAGCGGGGCTGGAGTGCGGAAGAAAAGCGGGATTTGCTGCTGTTCATTGAGCGTATCGTCAATATGAAGGATGAAATGCTGATAACGCAATACAGGGAGATTTTGGAACGGAAGAAGGAGGAGGAAAGAGCCGT
>JAISMH010000071.1 GCA_031276855.1 Synergistaceae bacterium | reverse complement strand
GTCGGGGCCGCGGCCGGCCCCCCGCGGGGCGGGCCCCGGGGGCCCGGGGTTTTTTTGGGGGGGGCGGGGGGGGGCCCCCCCCCCCCCGCAACGGGGTCCGGGGCCTACGGCCCCGGTTTTTCAGTCCAGTATTTTCGGCCTGTGAGTGTTCACCCAGTCGTTCCGCGTTTCGTAGGCGTAGGCGAACTGGAGAAGGTCGAAGTCGCTGCGCGGGCGGCCGATAATCTGAATCCCCATGGAGAGGCCGCGGTCGTTGAAGCCGGCCGGCACCGCGGCGACCGGGCATCCGGTCATCGTCCAGTGCGTGACGACTTCCATCCAGCGGTGGTAGGTGTCCATCTTCCTGCCCGCGATCTCCTTGGGCCAGTGGATCGTTTTGTCGTAGGCAAACACCTGCGCCGTTGGAACCGCGATGTAGTCGTAGGTCTTGAAGACGTTCAGGACGGCCCTGTACCAGTCGCTGCGTTTCCCGGCCGCGATGTATATGTCGCCGGCGCTGTAGTCGGCCCCGCCCTCGTATTCGAAGATCGCCTCCGGCTTGAGCAGTTTGCGCTTCTCGGGGTCGTCGTAGAAGATTTTGAGCGACTGGCTCCCGAAGTGGCGCATGGGAAGCCAGATTTCCTTCCAGAACGCCGCCGGATCGTAGGGCGGCTTAATCTTCTCTGTCGTGACGCCGAGTTCCGAAAATTTTTCGAGCGTCTTTTCGCAGACGGCGAGAACCCCGTCCTCCATGGGAAGGTATCCGTCCCAGTCCCCGAGCCACGCGATTTTTCGGCCGCGCACACAGGTCCTCAGGCGCTCGTGAACGTTGTAGGGCGTCAGGGCCTCGAGGTTCTCGTCCTTGCCGAGACTGGCCGGCGCTTCCGGAGCGTAGCCGGAGAGCGTGCCCAAAAGCAGGGCCAGGTCGGCGACGGTGCGCCCCATGGGGCCGCGGACGGCAAACGTGTTCATGAAAAGTTCCAGACCGGGAGAGGGAATGCGCCCCCACGAGGGGCGGTAGCCGTAGACGTTGCACCATCCGGCCGGATTCCTGAGGGAGCCCATGAAGTCGCTTCCGTCGGCGACCGGCTGCATGCGCATGGCAAGGGAACAGGCCGCCCCGCCGCTGCTGCCTCCCGAGGAGAGGTCCGTGTCGTAGGGGTTCGCGGTCGCTCCGTAGATCTCGTTGTACGTCTGCGAGCCGAATCCCCATTCGGGCGTGTTGGTCTTTCCGACGATGATGGAGCCCGCCTTTTTCATGCGGGCGACCATCAGACTGTCGGCGGGCGGCACGAAGTCCTTGAATATTCGGCAGGCGTAGGTCGTGACGATTCCCTTGGTTTCTTCGAGGTCCTTGATGGCCTGGGGAAATCCGTGCATCCAACCGTCGTCGCGGCCGGATCGAAGGGCCTTGTCTTTTTCCCCGGCCTGGCGCATCAGGTCTTCTCTGTCCTGCAGGGCGACGATCGCGTTGACCTTGGGATTCACCCTTTCAATCTGGTCGAGGTAGGCGGACATCACCTCGCCGCAAGATACTTTTTTCTCGTGAATTTGACGGGAAAGCTCCCAGGCGGGCAGTTCGACAATAGAACAAGAATTGCATTTCATCGGAAAGATACCTCCTGTTTCGTATAAGTCAGACTCGAAAGAGCCTCGAATCCTTTACCGAACCGGTATCAACCCAGTTTTCCCATTTTGAACAAAATCCTCGCGATCGCGATGGTGCCGAAGACGGAGGCGACGATCACCAGCCAGGCGGCGGAGAGGAAGGTCAATCCGTACAGCGGCGCCACGTACAGCATCAGGAAGGGAATGGCGGCGGCGAAGAGGATGAGAATCGGGGCCTTCATGCCGAACTGGCAGAAAACCGCGCCGAAAATCGCGGGGACGGTGTAGTTTTTGAAGGCGTTCTGCACGGAGGGCGGCAGAAGCGACAGAATATAGGCACCCGCCACGGCCGCGAGGGAAACGAAGAAGAGGTTCGTCACGACGGAACCCGCCACGCCGAGCGTGGCGACGATCTCCGCCTCCAGGGTTCCGGTTTCCGTGCCGGCCACGTCCTGGGCGACCGCCGCGGAGGGGATTCGGACGTTGCTGATGTTCCCGGCGAGGAAGGAAATATAGGTCCCCGTCAGGCCGAGGATGGGATAGTACGAAATGGGCTCGACGATGTAAAAGGCCCCGAAGATCGTGGCGATCATGCCCCACGCCTTCAGGGCTTCGTCGAACGTCGGAGCGACGCCGTGGACGATGTAGAGGTACGCGCAGGGCAGGAAGCACAGCGCCGTGGGAACCAGAACCGTTATCACGCCCAGACGGACGACAGGTTCCTTCCAGAGTTTTTTGAATTCGGGCGAACTGGCGTTCATTGAAATTTCTCCTTTCCGGCAGAGCTAAGCACTAAGCAGACGCTAAGCCGATCCGAGCAGACGCGTTCGGGCGAACACGCTACGCGAATGCGGCCGCCACCAGCATCCCGATGAGCATCGCGATGCCGAGCGAGTATTCTTTGAGCCACGGGCGCGTCTGAGTCAGTTTCGTGACGGCGCCCATTGCCGCCATTCCGGAGACCGTCGCGTAGATGGCTCCCACGGCCGACGGGTTTTTCGGCATGTTGCGAAGCGCCCCGACGATCGTGTTGATGTTGAGATAGCCGAAGCAGCCGAGAGCTGCCGCCAGAGAGAGAAAGCCGAGCCATTTGGCGTTGCCTCCGCCCAGTTTCTGGCGGATGTCTTCCAGCTTATGGGTGAAGAGCGCCACGAGAACGAGCCAGCCCGTTCCGTTGATCGCCATGGTCCAGAAGGAGACGGACAGGGCGTGCATGTCGTACTGGGGCGATCCGAACTCGACCCCCGCCGCCTGAGCCCCGACTGTCGCCGCTGTCAGTTCCGTGGGGGCGGCGCCGATGATCGAGAGGCGCAGCCACGTGATGGGCGTTCCGACGACCGCCATCATTCCCACCATGACGATGAACACCGCAATCGACGGGCCGATGGCGGTGATCATTCCCGCCTTGAGCGCCTCTCTGCACTTCGATATCGGATAGTTGATTTGTCCGGCGACCTTGAACGAGAGCTTTGCGTAAAGCACGGACTGGAGCAGCACGATAAAAACGATGATGATGGATATGACCCAGAGACCAGTGGCGTTGGCCGCCGCCAAAACTTCAGGACTCAACAGAAAAACCTCCTTCTTATGACAGATCAATTTTCAGCGACCGATTCTGCTTTACGGAGAACGACATGGGACGCTTCGCTTGAAGACGGCCACCTCCTCTCTTCGCATACCGTGAGACGCAAAAAACACCGGACTGAGGGCGTCCGGGCGACGCCGTATGATGACAGCCGAACGATACTTTGTCATTCTAATCGACCCGCGGAGTTTTGGCAACGGAAGACGCCTCAATTCACTCGCTCCTGTCTCATACGGACATTTTCTCAGACTACTTATGGGAGGACATTATCTCAGACGAGTGACACAATCCTTGACAAAATCCTTGACAAAAAGGATTATCTCGGATAATTTTGGCAAAATCGGCCTCGGGAACACGAGAGAGAGGCACGAAAGAACAGGAGGGCGTCCGAATGAGCGCGATACGGGAGAAAATTTTTCAGATCATCGACTCACGGCGGGACGAGATGCTCCTGCTCTGGGAAAAGCTGGTCAATATGGAAAGCGGCAGCCCCCACAAGGACGACGTCGATAAAGCGGCGGCGTTCCTGAGGGAGACGGCGGAGTCTTTCGGCGCGCGGGCGCGCGTCGTCGAGTTTGCCCAGGCCGGAAACGGACTCGTCGCGGAGTTCGGCGTTTCGGCGGCGAAACCGCACGTGTGCTTTCTGGGGCATTTCGACACGGTGTTCCCCCGCGGAACGGTGAGCAGGCGCCCGTTCCGAATCGAGGACGGGAAAGCCTACGGCCCCGGGGTTCTCGACATGAAGGCGGGGGTCGTGATTCAGCTCCACACAGCCAGAGCCCTGATGGACGCGGGATATTCCGACCGCCGGATCCGCGTCGTCCTGGCGGGCGATGAGGAAACGGGACACCCCAGTTCCGAAATGCCCCGCGTGTTCGAGGAGCAAAGCGCGGACGCGGCGGCGGCCTTCAACTTCGAGACGGGCGACATCAGCAACGCGCTGGTGGTGGGACGCAAGGGAACGGCCTCCTACGACCTCTCGGTCAGGGGCGTCTCCGTCCACGCCGGGCGGGAGCCCGAAAAAGGACGCAGCGCCATTCTGGAGATCGCCCATAAAATTATCGCCATTCAGGCTCTGACGGACTACGGCAGGGGCATCACGTTCAACGTGGGCACCGTGAAGGGCGGAATCGTCCGCAACGCCGTTCCGGATTACGCCGAAATCGGGATAGACGTCCGGGTGACGGAATTGGAGCAGCTCGGCTGCGTGAACCAAAAAATCGACGAAATCGCCGCCCATACCTATGTGGAGGGAACGACGACGACCTGCGTCCGGGGAGCCGGCATCGCGCCGATGCCCCGCACCGACGGGAACGAAAGACTTTTCGGCCTCGTCCGCCGCGTCTCGGAGGAACTGGGTTTCGAGACGCCTTCCGCCATCGTTTCGGGCGGCGGCTCCGATTCCGCCTACTCCGTCAAAGCGGGAGTCCCTACCATCGACCAGATGGGCGCGAAAGGACAGTGGAACCACTCCGACCGCGAATACGCCGTGGTCTCCTCGCTCTTCGAGAGGGCGAAACTCGCGGCGGCCTGCGTCCTCGAACTGGATCGGCTGTAGGTCAGACGAAAATATACATATATCACATATATCGGGAGGGATTTTTTTGGCTGCATCGGAGCGTCATTCTTCACGTCATTCTTCAACAGGTGCGAGCGGCGGATTTTTGGGATGGGTCGAGCGGGTGGGGAACAAACTTCCCAATCCTTTTATGCTCTTCACGGTGCTGGCTGTCCTCGTGCTGGTGCTTTCGTTCGTTCTGAACAAAATGGGGGTTTCCGTGACCTACATGGCCGCCTCCGCCAAGGCGGGGGCCGGGCTGACCGAAACGACCGTCACGGTGCGGAACCTCCTCGAAGCGGGCTACTTCCGCGAGGTGCTGAAGAATTTCGTCAAAACCTACACCGACTTCGCCCCGCTGGGCACGGTCATGGTCGCCATGATCGGCATCGGGTACGTCCAGGACACGGGATTTTTCGACGCGTTCATGCGCAAGACGCTCCTGCGCTGCCCGCCGTACCTGATCACGTTCGTCATTGCGCTGGTCGGCGTCTGCGCCAATATTTCGAGCAACGCGGGCATCATCATTTCGACGACTCTGGCGGCCGCCATTTACGCCTCGCTGGGACGCAACCCCATTCTGGGCGCGGTTCTGGGCTACGTCACGGGGCACGGGGGCTTCACGGCCAACCTCCTCATAACGGCGGACGACGTGCTCCAGTCGAGCATCACGAAAAGCGCCGCCGACGCCGCGGGGATCGCCGCGCCGATCAATCCCCTCATGAACTGGTACTTCCTCATCGCCGCGACGTTCGTGATCGCCACGATCGCCACCCTCGTCACGGAGTTCGTCATGCCGCGCTACATCGAGACGAAGGGGAAGATCGACTCCAACGTTCTGGCCAGCGAAGGACTGACCCCCGCGCAGGAGAACGGCCTGAAACTGGCGCTGAAATACTTCCTGGTGTTCATCGTGCTCATTCTTATCGGAACGGTGCCGAGCGGCGGAATCCTGCGCAACGCGGAGGGCAATTTTCTTCCCACCTCCCCGCTGACCGAGGGAATCGTCCCGATACTCGTGTTCCTGTTCTTCTTCGTCGGCACGGGCTACGGACTGGGGGCCAAGGTGATCACCAGCCAGCACCAGATCCCCAAGCTGATGTCCGGCGGGCTTCGCGACTCCCTGATCTACTTCGTGATCTGCTTCCCGGCGGCCTACTTCATCAGCTTCTTCGGGGCCAGCCGGCTGTCGGTCATCCTGTCCGTCAAAGGCGCCGAACTGCTGGAACACTTCAACTTCACGGGAATTCCTCTGGCGGTCTCCTTCATTCTGCTCGTCACGTTCCTGAACCTCTTCCTGACCAGCGGCTCGGCAAAGTGGATGATCCTCGCGCCGATATTCGTCCCCATGTTCGCCTCCGTGGGCTTCGCTCCCGCCCTCACCCAGATAGCCTACCGCATCGGCGACACGAGCACGAACCCCATCGCGCCCATCAACTACTTCATCCCCATCATCATCGGCATCATGGAGCGCTACAAGGACTCCGACGAGGAGATCGGATTCGGAAACGTCATCTCCCTGACGCTGCCCTACAGCATCTGCTACCTCATCTTCCTCACCGGTCTCCTGGTTTTGTGGATGCACTTCGACCTGCCGCTCGGCCCCGGCGCCTCCCTCTGGATGCCAGGGGTATAGCCCCTGGACCCGTTATGGGGCCTGAGGGGTTTGAGGATTTTGAGAGATTTTGAGAGGTTTTGAGAGGTTTTGAGAATTTTGCGGGTTTTGAGGGAAACAAGCGCCCTCTCGTCGGTGAGGAGGGCGTCCGCCGCCAGGGGTATATTCTGTGAGGGTGTGGGCTGATGAAATGGGGCGCGTTGGTCAGAAAAAATTATCAGCAGCTGATTTTTGTGTTCATGGCGTTTTTTTTGATGGTGATCGTCAGTTATTTTTCAGTCAGCTCGATTGTGCATAACCATATTTTGAGCAACGTGAGAGAGCTGTTTCTCGTCGCGGAAACGAATATCAGGGAAAGCCTGCGCGAGCCGGACGTCACTCTGGCCAATTCTTCGTTTACGATCAGGCGTATGATCGAAAACGGCGATTCTCGGGAAAAGATCCACCAATACATGATCGACCTGACAAACTGGCTCTTCGAGAACAAAGACCGCGTGCTGGGCTTCAACGGCTTGTATGGCCTCATTCTCGGCGATTTTCTCGACGGAACGCGGGCGGAGCTGCCCGGAATTTATCGGGGGGAGAACCACTTCCTGTTCGGCGCCAACCGGCAGGCGAACGGGAAAGTCCTGATGAGCGTGCCTCGCATCGAACCTCGGACGCGCAGCGTAATCGCCTCCTTCTCTCAGGAGATATTCGACGCGGAGAAGAACTTTCTGGGAATGCTCGTGATCGACGTGTACCTCACGAGGCTTCTCGAGTACGTGAGCTCTCTGCGGGCGGCGGAGGGCGCTTACGGCGTCATCCTGAACCAGAATTTCGAGATCATCGCCCATGAAAACGCGAACCTGCTGGGCACCTCCCTGCGGAGGGTCGGCTACGCGGACGTGGTGACGGAACTGGAGTCCGCGGGAGAGGTCTTCAACAGGCAGATCGTAGATTCCAACGGACAGCAGGCCGCCGTGTTTTTCCGAAAGATATACAACGGCTGGTATGTGGGTATGATCACGCCGCTTTACAGCTTTTACCGCGATGTCCGCTACATCGCGCTCGTGCTGTCTGTCCTGGGCATCGCCATGATGTCGATCCTGGGCGGCATTCTGCTCCGCTTGAGCGCGGCCAAAATACGCTCGGACGAGGAGAACCGAAGCAAATCGGCCTTTTTGGCCCGGATGAGCCACGAAATCCGCACCCCCATGAACGCCATCATCGGCATGAGCGAACTGGCCCTGCGCTCGGACAAGCTGGCCTCCATGGCGGAGTGCGTGGTGAACATCCGGCAGGCCGGGCATAACCTGCTCTCCATCATCAACGACATTCTCGACTTCTCCAGAATCGAGTCCGGGAACTTCGAGATCGCCTCCGCTCCTTACCTCTTCGCCTCCATATTGAACGATGTCGTAAACGTGATACGAGTGCGCCTCGCCGGGAAATCGATCGTCTTTGCCGTTCGCGTCGACGGAGGCATCCGCGGCAGTCTGATCGGCGATGAACACCGCATCCGGCAGATTTTGATCAACATCCTTTCCAACGCCGTGAAGTACACCCCGGAGGGAACGATCACGCTCTCGATCGAAAGCGCGGACACCGGCGGCGGCACGGTGCTCATGACGTTCAAAATAACGGACAGCGGCATAGGCATCAGAAAGCAGGATATCGGCCACCTCTTCGACGACTTCGTCAGGCTCGACCTCAACCGCAACAGGAGCGTGGAAGGAACCGGCCTGGGACTGGCGATTACCCGGAGCCTCTGCCTCGCCATGGGCGGAGATATCGCCGTCGAGAGCACCTATGGCAAGGGCTCCGTTTTTACCGTGACTCTGCCTCAGCGGTTCGCGGACGACACTCCGCTCGCGGCCGTGGAAAATCCCGAAGAAAAGAAAGTCCTGTTCTGCTGCGAGAATCCTTTTTACGCCGAATCCGTTCTCTGGGCGCTGCGCACCCTAGGCGTGAACATATTTGAGGCGCACGGGGCCGAGGATTTTTGCGTCCGCCTGACAGACGGCGAATTCCAATTCGCTTTCGTCTCGCCCGCGCTCCTCGATCAGGCGGCGGATCTCGTGAAGCGGCTGAACCTGCAGACGCGGGTCGTTCTTCTGGCGGGATTTGACGTTCCTCCGTCTTCCGAGGATATTTCGATCCTCATGATGCCGACCTACGCCGTTCCGGTCGCGAACGTCCTGAACGGCGCGGCGGCAGCCGATTGGAAGAGGGAGACGAATACCCGTTTCGTCGCTCCCAATGCCGAAGTGCTGGTGGTGGACGACAATCTGGTGAACCTCAAAATTGTCCAGGGACTGCTCAAGCCGTATCAGATACAGGTGGCTGTCTGCAAGAGCGGAGTCCAGGCCCTCTCGATCGCGGGCAGACATCGGTACGATCTCGTATTCATGGATCACATGATGCCCGAAATGGACGGAATAGAGACGACGGTTTGCCTGCGCGGCATAGCCGAATACCGGGACGTGCCCATCGTGGCGCTCACCGCCAACGTCATATCCGGGATGCGCGAGATGTTTCTGGAAAAAGGGATGAACGACTTCCTGCCCAAACCCATAGACCCTTCAAAATTGGACGCCATGCTGCGCAAATGGATTCCGAAGGACAAACAGGAGCGGACTGAGCAATAAGAGACAGATGACCATGCCGTTTTACACGTATATTGTAGAGTGCAGTGACGGCACCCTGTACACGGGCTGGACGAACGACCTCGAAAAGAGGGTCGATGCCCATAACGAAGGCAGGGGCGGACGCTACACCCGAAGCCGCCTTCCGGTAACGGTGGTCTACAGCGAAGAGTTCGCCTCCAAGCGCGAAGCCATGCGCCGCGAGTGGGCAATCAAAAAAATGAAACGCTCCGCCAAACAATCCCTCAAGCAATCCCGCCCGGCGGAGCCGGGTGTTCCGCCGGGCGCGGCGGAATTTGGCGGCGGGGTCTACGCGCAGCCGGCCCGTCCCGCCGCCGGAAAGACCTCGTGAATCTGACGCAGGATCTCTACCGCGACTTCGAGGGCGCGCTTGCCGTCGCGGATGCCCACCAGAGGCGGGCGCTTTTCGCGCACGCAGCCGATAAAGTGCGCCAGTTCCAGCTTCAGTGGTTCGCTTTTGGGAAAGACGGGGCGCTCCAGAATCTCGGTGACGCCGCGCCCGTCGCGGACGGAGCGGTATATTTGTACGTCCTGCGTCTCGTAGTTGACCGTGATGTGGCGCTCCCGCTCCATGATGTCGAGCCGTCTCATGCGCCTTTCGGCGACGCGGCTGACCAGAATGTACCCCATCGCCCCGTTTTCGAAGGTGATCTGTGTGCTGGCGATGTCCTCGTGATCCGTGAGGACGGCCTTTCCCGTCGCGGCGATGCGCGAAATTTCCGAGGGCACCAGCGAAAGGAAGATATCGATGTCGTGGATCATCAGGTCGAGTACGACGCCCACGTCGCTGACGCGCGGAGAGAACGGCCCGACGCGCCGGGATTCCAGATACAGAGGGTTTCGCACGGCCTGCGAGATGTAGCGGACGGCGCTGTTGAAGCGTTCGATGTGCCCCACCTGGAGCACCAGATTTTTGGCGGCGGCGATGTTGAGCAGTTCTTCGGCCTCGCTGGGGCGCGTCGTGACGGGTTTTTCGATCAAGACGTGGATGCCCCGCTCCAGGGCCCGCCTGGCGGCGCCGTAGTGCCCGCCGGTCGGGACGACGATGGACAGAGCCTCCGGGCTCTGCCGCTCGATCAGTTCTTCCATGCTCGTATAACAGGGAACCCCCAGCTGCTCGCCGACGGAGTGAGCGCGGTTCTCGTTGAGGTCGGCCACTCCCACCAGCCGGGCGTCCAGCAGTTCCGTGTAAACGCGCGCGTGATGCCGGCCCAGATGCCCCACTCCGATAACCCCGACGCGTTTGGACTCGATATCCATTCTCTCTCTCCTTTTTATCCTGCCTCTGTCCTTCCCTTCCCTCATCTTTAATCATTATCCCGCCGACCCTCTTTTTTATGGCGTTTTGTCGAGCAAAGGCCGCCTAAAACTTTTTCAGGTAGTTCAGAGGATCTTTGGCCGCGCCGTCCACGCGGACCTCGAAATGGAAGCCGTACCCTCCCTCCGCCGCCCTGCCCGCCTTGCCGAGGGGCGTTCCCGCCCGCACCGCGTCCCGCTCCCGGACGAGAACCGAGGACAGGTTCGTGTATACGGTGGAGATATTCCGGCCGTGGTCGATGACGACCGCGTGCCCGAAACCCTGCAGCTTCCCGCCCAGAAGAACCTCTCCGGGGCCGGCCGCGCGGATCACGGCGCCCGAGGCGGCGCGGATGTCGATCCCGGCGTTGAAAAACTTCGTCTTGAGAACGGCGTGGGTGCGCGGGCCGTAGGGAACGGCGATCGGTCCCCGGAGCGGCCAATCCAGCAGCGCCCCCCGCTCGGGATACGTGTAGATCCGCGCGGGCGCCGCTCCCGACTCCCGCTCCATCGCCTCGCGGATTTTCTTTCTCTCCAGCAGGGCCGACACGGTGCGGTCGATGGACTGTCGAGCCTGTTCCAGCGTTCGGACGGCGCTTTCCGCGCGCCGCCGCTCCCGCTCCGCGGCGGACAAAAGCCTTCCGGCCGCGCCGAGCGAGGCCTCGTACTGCGCGCGCTTGCCGGAGAGAGTCTCCGACAGCGCCGCAAACCGCGCGCGGTTCTTTTTGAGGCTGAGCTTCGCCCGGTTCAGCGTTTCCGTCTTGAGCAGCAGCTCGTCGATGACGTTCCGGTTCTGCCGCGCGAGTCTGCCGATGAGGTAAGCCGACTCCAGGGCCTCGTGGGCGTTCCGGGATCCGAAGAACACGAACAGGCCCTCCTGAGCGTCGTACTTGTACATGCCGGCCAGACGGGCGCGCAGCGTCTTCACGAGCTCGTCCACCTGGAAGGAAAGCGACGCGATTTCCCGGTCCAGCGCGGCGGCCGATTTTCGGAGTTTTTCCATCTGGGACTGCAAAAACTCGATCTGCGCCCGCGTCCGCAGGGCGATCCGGCGCAGGGCCTCGATCCGAAGGCGCAGATTTTCCGCCTCCTGCGATTTTTGCCTCGTGATTTCGTCGTATTCCCGCTTTTTTTTGTCCAGTTCGCCGTGAATCGTCCTCTGATCCGCGGCGCCGCTCTCCCCTTCCGAAAGGGGAGCAGTCCCCCATTCCGAAAGGAGCATCGCCCCCCACGCCGCCCCGGGGCAGCATGTTGCCCACGAAATCCGGAGCCCGGCCAGAACCAGAACTGGAAGCAGAATCGGAACCAGAAACAAAATTATCGGTATCTTCTTCTTCATTTTTTCCAAATCAAAATTTTTCCCAAATCGAAATATCAGCGTTTGAGATAATCCAGAGGGTTTTTCGCGGTGCTGCCGGCGCGGACCTCGAAATGGAGGTGGTATCCCGTCGTCGTTCCCGTGTCCCCCACCGCTCCGATGACGGTTCCCGCCTTGACGACAGTCCCTTCCTTCACCCGCGCGGAGGACATGTGCGCGTAGACGGTGGAGTAATCGCGCCCGTGGTCGATGACGACCACCCGGCCGTACCCCCTCATCCAGCCCTCGAAAAGGACCTCGCCGGGCGCGGCCGCCTTGACCGGCGTTCCCTGGGGCGCGGCGATGTCTATGCCCGAGTGGAGCGACTTCGTCCTGAACACGGGGTGTACGCGCGTGCCGAAGGGACTGCTGATCTTGCCGCGCAGGGGCCAGTCGAACATCGAGCCCCGGCCCTGGGCCGTCCTTCCCGCCAGGTAGTCCACGCTCCCCTGGCCTTTGCCGGACTTCTTCGCCGCCTCGTCGCGCGCCTTCCTCTGGCGCATCAGAGCCAGAATGGTCTGCCCCACGGCCCTCTGCGCCTCTTCCATCTCCTTCGCCGCCCTCTCGGCCAGGGCCTTCTGGCGGCGTATGTCGTCCAAAACGCCGTTCGTCTCCTTGATGGCGGTGGTGAACTTCTGCCGCTCGCGCCCCAGAGCCCGCATACGCTGCTCCAGCCGGGAGCGGTGCTCTTCCATGGTCTTTCGGGAAAGCTCCATCTCCCACATCCGGCTCTGCAGCTGCTCGATCAGGGATTGGTCGTACTGGGAAAGTTTGTCCAGAAGGTAAACGGAGTCGAGCATCTCGTGCGTGCTCTCGGCCGAGAAGAGGAGAAGAAGCGCCTCGGTGTCGCCGTACTTGGAGATGTCGATCAGCCTCTGTCTCAGCCGGAGGCGTATGTCGCCGATCTGGCCGGCCAGGCGGGCCATCTCCGCGTTCAGCGAGGTGACGGAATCCCGGACCTTTCGGACCTGCAGTTCCAGAAGCGCCACCTCCTGGCGGGCCCGCTCCGTCTCCTGACGCTTTTCGTCGATGCGCACAAGAAGGTCGTTCTCCCGGAGCTTCATGCGCCGGATCGTCTCGCGGTACTTCGCCAGCCTCTGCTCGTTTTCTTTTCTCTCGCGCTCCGCCTGGGCGATCTGGGCGTCGATGCCCGGCTCCGCCGCCCGCGCCGCGGGGAGCGCCCCAAAAGAAAACGCCTCGAAAATGAGGAACATTCCAAAAAGCGGAAGAACAAGAGCGAACGACCGGAACTTCGGTCGGAATCTCAACTTGAGCTTCATGGCTTGAGCTTTAACTTGAGCTTCATGGCCGGGCTTCACGGCGGTCTCTTACAGGGGTTTTGCCGCCGCGCTCATGAACCGCATCACGACGATGCAGCTGCACGTCCAGCCCAGCGTCGCGCCGAAGCCCACGAGCAGAAGGCTGAACTGCCCGATGACGCCGGAATCCCCCACAAAATGAAGGAAAGGCAGGCTGTTCTGCAAAAGCCGGATGCCGGGAAAATAGGCCGACACGATGCCCAGCATCGAGATGACGGAGCCGGCGAGGGCCAGAAAGGTTCCCTCCAGAACGAAGGGAGCCGCGATGTAGGTGCGGGTCGCCCCGATCAGGAACATGATGCCGATTTCCTCGCGCCGGGAGTAAAGGGAGATGTGAATCGTGTTGTAGACCACGAGAGACGTGATCATGATCGACAGAAGAAACATGGAGACGGCGGCCCGGGACGCCACGCGGGATATCGCGCCGACCCGCTCCACCACCATTCCCGAGTAGATGACGTCCTCGATTTCCGGCATCGCCATCAGGGTCCTCACCAGATGGGGAATCTCCGAGGCGGTTTTCACCCGAATCTCCATGCTCCATTGCAGGGGGTTTTCCCCGATCAGGTCCAGAACCCGGGCCTGGCTTCCCATGCGGCTCTGGAGGCGCGCCAGCGCGTCGTCGGGCGACAGAAGCCGCACGGAAGCGACGTTGTCCATCCCGCGCACCGCGGGGGCGAGTTCCTCCGCCTTGCTGCTTCGATGAATGTAGGCCTGGACGAGCAGGTCGCTCTCCAGCCTTCGGAGCAGGTTCCGCACGTTCAAGGAGAACAGCGTCGTCAGCCCCAGAACCCACATCATGGCGGCCGCGGTGATCAGGGTCAGAATGCCCAAAAACCAGTGCCGGACCAGCAGGCGGACCGTATCCCGCAAAATGTATCTAAGCGTCGTCATCCGCGTACCTCCCCGCGTGTTCGTCCCGGACGACTCTCCCGGACGCCAGTTCGACGACGCGCTGCCGGTAGGAATCCACGAGGTATTGGTTGTGCGTGGTCATGACGACCGTCACGCCGGCCGCGTTGATAGCCAGAAGGATCTTGACGATCTCCTCCGAGGTGCGGAAGTCCAGATTGCCCGTCGGCTCGTCCGCGATGAAAAGCGAAGGGGAGTTGGCGAGGGCACGGGCGATCGCCACTCTCTGCTGCTCTCCTCCCGAAAGCTGAGGAGGCCGCATGAAGCGCCTCCGCCAGAGGCCGACCTGCTCGATCACGCTGGCGGCCCTGTATTCCACCATCTTCGGGGGAACGGACATCGCCTCCATGACGAAAGCCACGTTTTCGAAAACCGTGAGGTGCGGAATGAGCTTGAAGTCCTGCGCGACCATGCCGACGTCCCGGCGGTAATAGGGAATGTCCCCCGCGCGCATACGCCGCAGGTTCACGCTGCCCACCGTAATCGAACCCCGCGTCGGCAGGGCCTCACGGGTGATCAGGCGGAGCAGCGTCGATTTGCCGGAGCCCGTGGTCCCGACGATGTAGACGAACTCTCCTTTGGCGATGTCGAGATCGACGTCTTTCACGGCAACGATATCGGGTTTGAAAATCTTGGTCACACCCGAAAATTTTATTCTCATCCGAGCTCCTCGTCGATTCGGCTTTTGTAAACGTTTAAGCTCAACGGCGCCTCATCGTCCACGCCAAAACGGCGGCGCTGACGATCTGGGCCGCCGTGAGACCGTAATATTCCCGCAGATCCTCCGTCGAACCGCTCTGTCCGAAGCCGCTTTTGACGCCCACCGGCTGCACCGGAACGGGGTACTCGCGGGCCGCCAGGCCCGCCACGATCTCGAAGAGGCCGCCCGGCAGGAAATGCTCCTCCGCCGTCGCGCAGCATCCCGTGCGTTGCAGGGAGGCCAGGACGAGCCGCGCGGGGAAAGGCGACAGGCAGTAGCAATCGATGACCTCCGCGCTGATGTCCTGCTGATCCAGGACTTCCGCGGCCTTCAGAGCCTCTTTTACCATGATACCACACGCGCAGAGGGTTATCTGATCGCCTTCTCTCAGGATTCTTCCCCCTCCGACGCGGAAGGAGGAGTCGCCGGGCGCGTAGATCAAAGGCCTCTCCGACCGGCCGAGGCGGGTGTAGGAGGGGCCTTCCAAGTCGGCGGCCTTGCACAGAAGGGCGCGCGCCGAGGTGTAGTCCGACGGCATGAAGATCGCCATGCCGGGAAAATTCCGCGTCAAAGAGATGTCTTCGAGCATCTGGCGCGTCGCGCCCTCCTCCCCCGCCGTCAGCCCCGCGTGGAAGCTGGCGAAGTGGACGGACAGCTTCGGCAGGGCCACGGAGGACCGAATCTGCTCGTAAGCGCGCCCGACGAGAAACGAGGAGTAGGCCCCCGCGTACACGCACCGCCCCGCGAGAGCCATGCCGGCCGCCGTCAGAACCATGTTCTGCTCCGCCGCGCTGACGTTCATGCAGCGTTCGGGATACTCCCGCCCGAAGCGGTTCCCGCACGCGGCCCCCACGCCCGCGTCGAGGAAAAACAGGTCGGGCCGCGTTCCGGCCAGGGAAAGAAGCGCGTCCATGTAGGCGTCTTTCAGGCTTTTCACCGTCCTCCGCCCTCCAGTTCTTTCAGAAGATCGTCCGTCGTCTGCCGGTCGAGCAGGAAATTGGCAGAGGGGTTCCGCTCCAGCGAGGGAATCCCCTTTCCGCCCGTCGTCGCCGCGATCAGGACGCGCGCGCGATCCGAGGGCAGGGACGCGAGAGCGGCGTCCAGCGCGCGCATGTCATGCCCGTCCGCGCGGGCGACGGCCCAGGAAAACGCCTTGAATCGGCCCTCCAGCGGGTCCGGGGATTCGCCGGCCCCGGACACGCGGAGGCCGTTTCTGTCCACGATCAGGGTCAGATTTCCCAGCCTGCGGGCGTTTTCGTCCGTGACGACCTCCCACACCGCGCCCTCCGACAGCTCGTTCTCCCCCACAAAGCAAAAGACGCGGGCCGCGGGCTCCATGTCCCTCAGCGCGGCCGCCAGTCCGAAGGAGACCCCCGGCCCCATCCCCAAAGACCCGCATGAAGCGTCCACGCCCGGCGTTCTCCGGGAGTCCGCGAAAGCCTGAAGCGTACTGCCCATGCGGCGGTAGCCCCAGAGCGCGTCGCGCCCGAAAAAGCCCCGCTCCGCCAGCACGGCGTACAGCGCCGGGCTCGCCGAGGCCTTGTCGAACACGAAGCGGTCCCGCCCCTCCCAGAGAGGTTCCTCCGGGCGAATAGAGAGAACCGCGCCGTAAAGCCACACGAGTACGTCCGCGGCGGAGAGGGACGATGCCACATAGCCGCTCCGCGCCACCCCGATCATGCTGACCACGTCGCGCCGGACGTTCATCGCCCGGTTCGCGAGTTCCTCCAATAAAACCGCGTCCATGGAATCCCCTGCTTTCGTCAGCTGCTTTCGTCGGACTGAAGCTCAGTAGACTGAAGGTAACCGTTCAACTCCCCTGCGTCCGATTTCCATCTAAACAGCGGTTTTTATGTCAGGGGGGTTCGGGGGGGCCAGTGAGCCCGCTTTCGGGCGAACGAGCTCCGCCCCCCTGAGCTTGAATGTTTTCAGTATCGCAAACCATACGCGGGATAGTAGACGCGTTCGTCGTTGAGGCCCTCTTTCTGCGCGGCCAGGGCCGCCTGACCCTCCTCGCCCAAGTTGAACGCCAGGACGGACGTCAGGACGTGCACGGCGAACATGGGGCCCAGCAGGCTGCTGCCGAACGTGGGGGAAACGTCCCCGACGTGGAACGGCAGATGCGAGCTCCGGCATATGGGGGCCGCGGGGCCATCCGTCAGCGTGACCACGAAGGAGCCTTTCCGGTAAATTTTCTCGACGGCCTCCGTCACCTCGATGACGTAACTGGGCAGTTCGCAGACAATCAGCATGTCGTCGCTCTTCACCGCCCGCGTCTGTTCCAGGAGCGACATCGAACCGCGCCGCACCAGAACCGCCTTCAGCCCCAGCTCCGTGAAGCGCGTGTAAAGCCACTCCGCGACGAGGGCGGAGATTCCCCACCCCATGCAGTAAAGCGCCGAAGCCCTCTTCGCGGCCTCGCAGAATTTGACGATGGCGTCCGGAGGCAGGTTCTTGAAGGTCTCTTCGATATTGGCCTGTTCCAGGCGGCGGAGGTTTTCGGGAATGTCCGACCTGTGCGAGTCCTCCGCGGCGGAGGAAGGGCTGATCTGTTCCAGCAGGGCCTGTTTGAAAATGCCCTTGAGGTCCGAATATCCCTCGAATCCCAACATGCGCGCGACGCGCACGAGCTGCGCCTTGGAGACGGAAAGCCTGTCCGCAACCTCGCTGATGGATAGAAAAGCGACCTTAGACGACTGGGTCAGCAGATATTCCGCCACCCTCCGCGTCTTGGTCGGGAAAGAGTCCATTTTTTTTCGGAGGAATTCCTGAAGCTCATGAGCATTCATAATTTATCCTCACTTTTCATTATTTGTCCGAAGACTTTACCATAGTTTATTTTAAGTGCGCCCTTCTGTCAACCGGAAACGGCCGGTGTGTCGCCGGACAGTGATAATGTCATAGGATAACGGGACAGGAAAAATGTCACCCCCCTCCGAGTCTGCGAAGAAGCCGTAAGCTGTCAGCAGCAACGGCAGTTCCAGGATAAGGGGAGAATGATGAAAAATACGGGTGACATCAAATTGACAGTTAAACGAGCGCGCAAAGTTTATATTTTTGAAAAACTACGTGACGGCAAAATAAATAACTCCGAAATCGCCGCTTCTCTGGCGCTTTCCGTCAGACAGGTTCAGAGAATTAAAAAAGCCTTCGCCGCTGACGGTCTTTCGGCTTTTCTGCACGGTAACTCCGACAGAAAACCGGCTAATGCAATCTCTGAAGAGTTGGCGGCGCAATATGGGGATGAAATTTTCGAGATGAAGGAAATGGAAATGCCGAAAAGTGTCAGAAGGGAGGAGGGAAAGGAAAAGAGGGAGAAGAAAGAAGCTGAGAAGGCATATAAACCTCTTTTCCCAAATTATAACTATGCGCCCGGTAATTGCACATCAAACGCCGATAAGATATTTCGTTGCTTAGGGCCGAGTTCAGTGTGGATTTGCCCATAGCGACCGGAGTATTTTATGCGCACGATGGGTTCAAGCAACTCCATTATCTCCCGTACGGTAAAGTTTTTCAGAGCCTTGTCATTTTGGGCTGTATTGCGAATGTAGCAGACGAAGATCAACGACAGGAACTGGAGAAAAAGCCTTGAATCCATTGCCTGCGAATCGTGAACACGAAGACGTTTCATGTCAAG
>JAISMH010000179.1 GCA_031276855.1 Synergistaceae bacterium | reverse complement strand
TTATCACCGGGCTTCAGTTCGAACGCGGTGCCGTTGTCCGCACTCACCGTCAAATCTTTCAGCGTCAATTTCACGTTGCTGCCGTTTACCACAATGCCTTTGCCGTCGCCGCTGATGACAGCGTTCTGGAGCTTGTTCGCGTCTATGGACAGCACTTCATTTTCATCGTCGATAGAGTAAAATCCAGAGCTTGAAGAAATCTCCACATCCATGCTATCCGTAATCTCAAATCCGCCCCAGGCCCGCGGCGCCGCGGTCAGTAGCAGCGACAGCACCAGCAGCCCCATCTTCCGCGTGTTCTTTCCTGAAAACAGCCTGAATTTCAACATCGTCTGCCTCCTTTCGTGTCCAAGAAAAACACCCCCTGCGCAATAGGCTATACCCACTTGCACAGCGTCGGACGTTCGAAAGGAGCCTTGCAATGACTGGATTCTTCGAAAGGGTGATGCGTAAAAAAAGGATATGCAAAAGGGTATACCCTTCTGCACGCCTCCCTGTAAATTTTTTTCTAATTCGAATTCTATATTTTCGAATTGTACATCATTCAAGCGGATTTGCGCAAGCCCTTGGGGAGAATATCCCGGCGCTTCAGGCCCCGGCTCTGGTAAAAAATCAAGAGAAGTGATAAGTTAGTGGCATCGCGGGAGAAAATATGTTCCCGGCAGCGGGGTTCGACAGTGCGCCGGAGAGCGGAGGAATTTTTTTGTATCGTTTTCACATGAAGGTTTACGGCTGCCAAATGAACGTGTACGACAGCGACCGCGTCCGCACGGCGCTGACGCGGAGGGGCTGGACGGAGTCGGCGGAGGACGAGGCCGACATGGTCATCTTCACGGGGTGCAGCGTCCGGGGCAAGGCCGAGCAGAAGGTGTGGAGCGAGCTGGGGCGTTACGCCTCCCTTTGGGAAAAAAACAGGCGTCCCCGCGTGGCGCTCACGGGATGCGCGGCCCAGAGCCTGGGAGAGAAGGCTTTCTCCCGTTACCCGTGGGTCCGCCTCGTTTCGGGGCCCCGGCACATCGGCCTTTTGCCGGACGGGCTCGAGCGCGTCATGCGGGACGGCGGACGGGTAACGCTGCTGGACGAAGATCCCCGCGAGTTCTACAGTTTGGACGAGTTCTCCGAGGTGCGCGGCAGCCGGTACCGCGGTTATGTCACCATCGCGCACGGATGCGACAACTTCTGCACGTACTGCATCGTCCCCCACGTCCGCGGACGCTTCGTCTCCCGGCCTCCGGCGGAAATTTTGCGCGAGGTCCGGTCGCTGACCGAGAGCGGCGCGAAGGAGGTCACGCTGCTCGGGCAGAACGTCAACAGTTACGGCAGCGATTTCGAGAGCGGTTACGGTTTTGCCGAACTGCTCCGCGATGTCGCGCGGCTGGAGGGCGTGGAACTGGTGCGCTTCGTGACGTCGCTGCCGCAGGACTTCACCGAAAAAATCGCGCGGGTCATGGCGGAGGAACCCGCCGTCTGCCCGTCGCTGAACCTTCCGATCCAGTCCGGGAGCGACCGGATACTCAGGCTCATGAACCGGAAATACACCCGCGCCGCCTACATGGAGACGGTGCGGATGGCGCGTTCTCTCCTGCCGGAGCTGGGGCTTACGAGCGACCTGATCGTGGGCTTCCCGGGCGAAACGGAGCGGGACTTCGAGGACTCCCTGAGCGCTCTTTCGGAGATCCGCTTCGACTTGGTCCACACCGCCGCCTATTCCGAGCGGGCGGGCACGCCGGCCGCGTCCATGCCCGGGGCCCTGCCCCGCGAGGTGCGCATGGAGCGGCTGAGCCGCGTCAACGCCCTTCAGGACAAGCTGACCCTCTCGATCAATCAGGGCCTGGTCGGCCGGCGCTGCCGCGTCCTCGCGGAGGGCGCGGCCCCGAAGGGCAGTTCCGACCTGCTTCAGGGCCGCACGCCGACGGACAAGGTCGTCCTGTTCCCCGGCGGCAAGGACGCGGCGGATTTGCCGGGCCGTTTCGTCACCGTGGAGATCGCCGAGGCGGAATCCTGGTGCCTCAAGGGCCGGCTCATCGATCCCGAGCATTGCGCCTGAATATTGCACCTGAAAACGGGGGCGGGGAATTTTGAAAGAACTTTTGACGGAGCTTTGGACGAAATACAGGAAGGGTTCTCTTTTCGCCTTCGGGATGGCGTGCTTTCTCGCGGCCGGCCTGCTGGTTTGGGCGTTGCCCGAAAAATCGAAGGAGCCTCCCGCGGCGCGGACGGAGCAAACGGAGGAAATAGCCGCCCGGTTCCACTCTCCCGCCCGGAAAGACGTTCCCGATTCCGCTTCTGATTCTTCAAGCAAGACCGGCAAGACCCAAAGCGGCGGAGAGTCCGGCGCCGGAGAAGGCGAAGAAAGCGAAGCAGGTAAAGAACGGGCCGAGCAAGAGCGGCCGGACGACAGGTGGTTTCTGTACGTCACCGGAAGTGTTCGGAACCCGGGAGTCTACCGGCTTCCGCCGGGGGCGCGCCTTGTTCATCTCGTCGAAGCGGCCGGGGGCCTGAGCGGTCTCGCGGACCCCGCCGCAGTGAATCTGGCCGCGTTTCTCGAGGACGGGATGCACGTCCACGTCCCCAAAAAGGGAGATCGGACGCAGGAGCAGGCGTGGGCGGTCATTCCGCACGTTCCCCTTGCTTCGCCCGCTTCTTCGTCCGGTGTTTCTTCGTCCGGTGCGTCCGGCGCGCTCATCGACGTCAACCGAGCCACGGAGGAGGAGTTGGTCGGGCTCAAGGGTATCGGCCCCGTCCTGGCGAAAAGCATCGTGGAGGACCGCCGGAAGAACGGTCCTTTCCGGAACGTCGAGGATCTGGTGCGCGTCAGGGGCATCGGGCTCAAGAAGCTGGAGGGCTTTCGCGACCGGGTCGTCGCGCGCCCTTGAATTTTGAATTTCCGGGATATTCATGATCGTTCTGGCGCGCGCCCCTTTTTTGCCGGTACTGGCCGGAATCGTTTCGATGCTGGCCCTGTCCGGCCGAACCGTTTCGTGGGCGTTGCCGCCGATCGCGGTGCTGGCCGCGTTCGGAACGGCGATGTGTTCTTTCCACAGCGACCGGAGGGGCCAATGGCGGGTTGCGGCTTTCATGCTGCTCTGTACGTTTCTCTGCGCTTCCTGGATCGCGTATTCGCTGGCGTCGCCGATTTTCCGGAGTTCCGGGTTCATCGACACCACCGGAACCGTCGTCGAAAGCCGCCCTTGGGGGCGCCTGTACGCCGTCTCGGTGAAGACGCCCGAGGGCGGGTTCGTTCTGAAGCTCCCGTTCGCCGTTCTGGCCGAGGGGACGCGGGTTCGTTTGAGGGGCGTTCCCGTGCCTTTCAAGGCGGAAGCGAGCGAGAGCGGCTTTCGCGAGGACCGCTTCTGGTACGCGCGCGGGATGACGGCGCGCCTGGCCTCTGCCGCTGCCGACCCGCTTCCCGCGCAGGGCTGGAACATCTACCGCTGGCGTCACGGCCTTTACCGTGCCTTGACCCTTCATCTTCCTCCTCTGACGGGAAAGTATCTGAACGCCGCCTGGACGGGCAGGCGCGACAGGGAGCTGGACGCCGCGCACCGCGTCTGGGGGACGAGTCACCTGCTCGCGGTGTCCGGCCTTCACGTCGGGATTGCGATGTACTGCGCGTCGTTCTTTTTCCGGCGCGGCAGGGTGCGCGTGTTGGCGCTGAGCGCCCTTTTGTGGTTTTACGTGCTTCTGACCGGCGCGCCGGCCAGCGCCGTCCGGGCCGCGCTGATGATCCAGATCGCCCTTCTCGGCGAGCTGGCCGGACGGCCGGGGAGCGCGCTGAACTCCGTGTCGCTGGCGGCGGTCTTGCTGTTGCTGTGGTCGCCTTTTTACTTCTGGGACCTCGGCTGGCGGCTGTCCGTGCTTGCCGTCCTCGTCATCGCCGCCCTGATGGAGCGGAGAAGTTCTGATGGGTGGAAGGAATTTGACGGATGGAAGGAATTTGATAAATGGAAGGAATGGCTCGCCTTCAGCCTTTTGGTCTGGGCCGCGACGTTTCCGCAGGTCTCCGCGGTCTTCGCCCCTGTTCCTTTGGCGGGAATCCTGATCAACCTCGCCGCCGTTCCTTTCTTTTCTTTTGTTCTGCCCTTCGCTTCGGGCGCTGCCGCTTTGTGCCTGCTGGGGGTTCCGGGGATGGGCTTCGTGTTGCGCGCCGCAGAGGGGGCGTTTGTTCTGTGGGGTTTCATCGCGGACGCCGCGGCGCGTCTGTGTCCGTGGCAGGCGGAGGCGAGTCCGGTTGTTGTTTGGTTTTGCGCCGCCGCTTTTTTGACTTTGCTCTGCCGGGCCCTTTTCGTCCCGTGGCGCAGCACCGCAATTTTGGCCCCGCTGGGCGCCCTGGTATCTTTTTCTCTGTTCGGCGCCTGACTGTATCTTTTTCTTCAGTCTTTTCAAAAGTCTTTTCAAATGGGGTGCAGGGGTCCGCGACCCCTGCCGGGGCATGGGGCGGAGCCCCATAGTTTATCCTTGGCTGAGCCCCATAGTTTA
>JAISMH010000136.1 GCA_031276855.1 Synergistaceae bacterium | reverse complement strand
TGGCGGGAACTCACCCCCAAAGTTTCCGCTCCCTCTGCATATGTCATGCTTCCCGACAATACCCGTTCCATAACCTTAACTCGCTTCAACTCATCCCCGCTCAATGTCACTCTCTCCTGTTTCATTAGGACATTTTCGCTGACGAGTTATGAGAGGACATTATCACAGACGAACAACACACGTTCCGATTTTTACCTTGACGAACCCGATTTTTCATACGATAATTACCGTAACGACAAAAGAACTTGACAGAAGAGCGCGAGAGAGACCTTCGTTTTCGAAAAAACGGGGGCGCCGAAGGGGCAAGCGCCGCGGTTCCGCGGCGCGGAAACTCTCAGGCCAAAGGATTGCGCTCGGACAGAACTCTGAAGCGGCAAAGCCCGGATTCGATCATTTCAATTTTCGATTTCGGTTTCGAGTCTGCGAAAGCCGTGACAGAGCGTATCGGTGTCTGCGGAGGAGCAGAACGATGCGTAACGGTGTTGTCTTGATCACGAACAATTCAAGTCTCTGCGGAGCTGTTTTCGGGGGACGCCTCGTCGAGGGGTCGTCTCTGGATGTACTGACAGCCGCGCGGGATGCGGTTCATTTGGGCGCTTCCCTTCTGACGCACCCTCTGTGCGGAAATCTCCGCCCCCATCAGCAGCCTTTTCGTTCCGTCCTGATTGAAGAAAACCCGGGTGCCCTTGTGGACCTCGAATCTTTGTCCCTGATCGATTCCGCCGTGACGATTTATCGCGATTGCGCGCGATTGCCCCTGCCCGAAGATCTGGAGGCCGCCGTCCGCAGGGATTACGCCTTCGTCGATTTCGAGCTCATGCGGGACAGTTTGGAACGGTACGGTATACTGCCGAGGATCGTGAGTCCGGTCTTCGGTAAAGTATAGATAAAGAAAGCATAGATGCAAAGTTGTCAATGCAAAATATCCACGAATCCGCACCGAGGAGGTGAGAAAATGCCGATTGATTTGACGAAAGAGAACTGCGACGCGGAGGTCAAAGAAAGCGATTTGCCGGTTGTCGTCGATTTCTGGGGGCCGGCCTGCGGACCTTGTATGGCGCTTATGCCGAAGTTTCTGGAGATCGCGGAGAAATACGACGGAAAGGTCAAGTTCTGCAAGGTGGATACGTCGCAGAACAAGCGCGTGGCCATCAATTTCAAGGTGATGAGCCTGCCCACCATCCTGTTCTGGAAGGGCAGGACGGAGTTTGCCCGTCTCGGCGGAACGGACGCGACGCCCGAGGGCATCACCGCGAAGATCGAAGCGATGCTCCGGTAGGGCGGCTTCGGCAGGACGGCGGAGCCGCGGTCCCGTTTGAGCCTTCTGCAAGGAGGGAACTTTTTATTTTTATCTTCAGGCGTTTTATTGAATCCCGAAAGGAGGGGTTGTGTTGAGACTTGAGCTCCACAGAATTTTGGTCAAAAAGCTGGCGTTCGGCGACAAAACCGGAGTTGCCGGCGGAACGCTGACGATCAACAGGGAGGAGCTTCTCGACCTGATCTCGGAGGACGAGCTTCTTGGCGGAAATCTCGGCGTGGATATCGCCATGCCGGGCGACAGCATCCGCATCGTGCCGGTGAAGGATGTCGTCGAACCGCGCTGGAAGATCGAGGGCAATGGGCAGGTTTTCCCCGGAGCCGTTTCGGATGTCGAGACGGTGGGAGAGGGGAAAACGGTGGTGCTTTCGGGCGCCGCGGTCGTCACGGCGGGGAAGATCGTGCGCTTTCAGGAGGGCATTATCGACATGTCCGGCCCCGGAGCGGAGTACACGCCCTATTCTCGGACGTGCAACGTCGTGTTGCTGCTGGAACCCGCGAATCCCGGCATGGACAAGCACGATTACGAGGCGGCCTGCCGCATGGCGGGGCTGAAGGCTGCCGCCTACCTGGCGCGCTGCTGCGCCGAAGCCAGGGCCGACGAGGCGGAGGTTTTCGATTTCGCCGACATCCGGGAGGCCATGAGCGCGCATCCCGGACTGCCCAAGGTCGGCTACCTCTACATGCTTCAGACCCAGGGGCTTCTGCACGACACGTACCTCTACGGCGCGGACGTGAAGAAGATTCTGCCGACCGTCGTGTCGCCTCTCGAGGTCATGGACGGCGCAATCGTCTCGGGAAACTGCGTTTCGGCCTGCGACAAGAACAGCACCTACGTCCATCAGAACAATCCCGTCATCGCGGACATGCTCAGGCGCCACGGCAGGGACTTCAACTTCGTGACCTGCATCGTCACGAACGAAAACGTCACTCTGGCCGACAAGCGCCGGAGCTCCAGCTTCGCCACGAAACTGGCGGCCATGCTGGGCCTCGACGGCGTGATCATCACCGAGGAGGGCTTCGGCAACCCCGACGCCGACTTGGTCATGAACTGCTGGAAGGCCGAGCGCCTTGGCATCAAGACGGCGCTTCTGACCGACGAGTACGCCGGACAGGACGGGGCAAGCCAATCCCTGGCCGACTCCTGCGTCGAGGGTGACGCCTGCGTCACGGCGGGCAACGCCAACGAGGTCATCGTCCTGCCTCCGATGAAGAAGGTTCTGGGCGTCGCCGAAGAGGCCAACGTCATCGCGGGCGGCTGGCAGGGTTCCCTGGCCGGCGACGGCTCCATTACGGTCGAGCTCCAGGCCATCACCGGCGCCACCAGCGAACTGGGCTACACGAAGCTCGGAGCCTGCACCATATAGCCGGGGCTCCGCCCCGAACCCCGCCAAAGGGCCTTGGCCCTTTGGAATTCCGAATTAAGCGGTGTTTCTTTAGGCCTTTTATTAAATCTTTAACTTTAGGTCTTTTATCAAACTCTTTAGCTTTAGGTCTTTTATTACATTCTTTAACTTTAGGCCTTTTATCAAATCTTTAACTTTAGGCCTTTTATTAAATTCAGAAAGGGGTGTATTCAAACATGGGAAAATTGGCGGGCAAAAAATTGCTTCTTCTCGGCGAGCGCGACGGCGTTCCCGGGCCGGCCATGGAGGCCTGTTTGAAAGACAGCGGCGCCGAAATTCTCTTTTCGGTGAGCGAGTGCTTTGTCTGAACCGCCGCGGGAGCGATGGACCTGCAGAACCAGCAGCGCATCAAGGACGCTGCGGACAAGTTCGGCACCGATTGTGTCGTGATTCTCGGTTCCTCCGACGCCGAAGGCGCGGAGATTTACGCCGAGACCGTGAGCAACGGCGACCCGACTTACGCGGGCCCGCTCGCCGGAGTCCCGTTGGGACTCCCTGTGTACCATATTTTCGATCCGATTATTCGCGACGAATGTCCCCCCGCCGCATGGGAAGAGCAGATCAGCATGATGGAGATGGTTTTGGATCCGGAAGCGCTGGCCGCGGCAGTCAGAGGCATTCGCGATCAGTTCAGCAAGAACGTACTCGAGGCTTGAGCGGCCGCCTGTTTTTAGGGCCCTCCGGCCGAAGAGGACGAATTCGCCGGGCCCGGCCCGGCTCGAAACTGAGAGCGTCCGGTTAATGCCTGAGAACCCTGAGGGAAAGGTGGGAGAATAAGTGGCTTACCGTATAGTGCATTATATCAACCAGTTTTACGCGGGCATCGGCGGAGAGGAAAAGGCCGACGTGACGCCCGAGATCCGCGAAGACGTCGTCGGTCCGGGCCTCGCTTTTAAGGCGGCGTTCGGCACGGATGCCGAAATCGTGGCGACGGTGGTCTGCGGCGACTCCTATTTTGCCTCCAATATGGAAAAAGCAGGCGCCGAAATTATCGGGATGATCAAAAAATACGAGCCCGACGCCTTCGTCGCCGGCCCCGCCTTCAACGCGGGCCGCTACGGAACGGCGTGCGGCGCCATGTGCGAGGCGGTGTCCAAAGAGTTCAATATCCCCGCGGTCAGCGGAATGTACCCCGAGAACCCCGGTGTCGAACTCTACAAGAAATCCGCCTACATCATCGAAACCCCCGACAGCGCGGCCGGAATGAGAAAAGCGGTTCCGGCGATGGCCAAACTTCTTCTGAAACTTCTCGCGGGCACAAAGTTGGGCACGCCCGCCGAGGAGGGCTACATCGAGCGCGGAATCCGCAAGAACAAGTTTTTCGGCAAACTGGCGGCCGACCGCTGCGTCGAGATGTTCGTCGCCAAGCTCAAGGGCGAGCCGTTCGTGACGGAGTACAAGATGCCCGTCTTCGACCGCGTGCCGCCCCAGCCGGCCGTGAAGGACATGAAGAACGCCGTGATCGCGCTCGTCACGTCGGGCGGCATCTGCCCCAAGGGGAACCCCGACCACATCGAGGCGTCGAGCGCCAGCAAGTACGGCGAGTACGACATCACGGGCGTCATGGATCTCACGTCGGACAAATACTGCACGGCGCACGGCGGATACGACGCGACCTACGCCGACGCCGACGCCGACCGCGTTCTGCCCGTCGACGTCCTGCGCGGCATGGAAAAAGAGGGCGTGTTCAAGAAGCTCCACAACAAATTCTACGCCACAGTGGGCAACGGAACGGCCGTGGCCAGCGCCAGGCGGTTCGGCGCGGAGATCGTCGGCAAGCTGGTCGCCGACGGAGTCACAGCCGTCATTCTGACATCCACCTGAGGGACGTGCACTCGTTGCGGTGCAACGATGGTAAAAGAAATCGAACGAAAGCTCCCTGTGGTGCACGTGTGCACCATTGTTCCCATCTCGCAGACTGTGGGAGCCAACCGAATCGTTCCGGCAATCGCGATTCCCCATCCTTTGGGCGATCCCACAAAGACTGAAGAAGAGGAAAAAGTCATTCGCAGGCGTCTCGTCGAAAAGGCCCTCCGGGCTTTGCAGACGGAAATTACCGAGCAGACCGTTTTCACGGACTGACGGCAGTCGGTGATCGTGTACTTTCGGCCCAGGCTTCTCCCGAACCTGGGCCTCTTCAGTTCTATGCTCCCGATCGCCATGCTCCCGAATCTATGCTCCCGATTTCAGCCGGAATGACGCTCTATCGAATCAGGAGGGCAATTTCAATCATGTCCAGTGTCGGCATCAAAAGTTATGCGTATTGTCTGAACCACACGCCGGAGTTGGCCCTGCGCTACGGCTCCACCCCTTTCACGGAGCGCGAGGCCAAAGGTGAAAGCGATTTTCTGAAAGCTCTGCCCAAATACGTCCAGACCTACGAAGAGGCCGTGAGCTACGCGCCGAACCAGGCCTACATCGGCGGCATCAGCTATGAGGAATTCGAGGCCGCGAAGACCCCCTGGATCGGAAACCGCCTGAAAGGGGCGCGGCGTTACGGCCGGTACGGCGAAATCATGCCGGAGGACGAATTTCTGGGCCTCATGGCCGTATGCGACGTTTTCGACCTCATCTGGCTGGAGAAATCTTTCGCCGAGGGCGTCAAGGCGAAACTTCTGAAGGACCCCGCGATGACGGAGCCCGTCGTCGCCCGTCTCAAGGGCGTTCACGAACTGCCCGAGATCGAGGCCGAGGTCCGGGACAAGAAAGGCCGTCCGCTCTATTGCGGCGGCAAAGTCATCGGTTGCGTCCGCAGCGGGCACGAGGTTGACGACTGCCTTTTCGCCTACGTCCTGCTGGAAAATCTGGCGTGCAAGGCGGGGGGTGTTCTGGCGCTCCTGCACCTGATAAAGAACGCGGGCGTCGCCCCTTCGGAGATCGACTTCGTGATCGAGTGCTCCGAGGAGGGCGCGGGCGACATGAACCAGCGCGCGGGGGGCAACTTCGCCAAGGCCGTGGCCGAGATCGCTGGCTGCGTCAGCGCGTCGGGCTGCGACGTGCGCGGATTCTGCGCGGGGCCCGTCAACGCCCTGATCGCCGGCGCCTCCCAGGTGGCGGCGGGCGCGAGAAAGAACTGCGTCGTCCTGGCCGGCGGGGCGGTCCCGAAACTCTACATGAACAGCCGGGACCACGTCAAAAAAGAGCTTCCCGCCCTCGAGGACTGCCTGGGGAACTTCGCCGTGCTCCTGGTCCCGGACGACGGAACGAACCCCGTCATGCGCCTCGACGCGCTGGGCAAGCACTCCGTCGGGGCGGGCGCCGCGCCCCAGGCCGTCACCACCGCCCTTATTTACGAACCCCTGACGGCTCATGGACTCACCTTCGAGGACGTGGACAAGTACGCGGCCGAGCTCCAGATCCCGGAGATCACCCTTCCCGCCGGCGCCGGGGACGTGCCCAACGCCAACATCAAGATGACCGCGGCCCTGGCTGTCATGAAAAAGGCCATCGAGAAGAGCGGGATGGACGAATTCATAAAAAAACACGGCGTTATCGGCTTCGCGCACACGCAGGGGCACATCCCCTCCGGCGTGCCCTTTATCGGCATCGCCTGCGACCGCATTCGGGCCGGGACGATGAAGCGCGCCATGATCATCGGCAAGGGAAGCCTCTT
>JAISMH010000135.1 GCA_031276855.1 Synergistaceae bacterium | reverse complement strand
GTCCGCTACTCCGTATCTCCCTCCGCGTTGCCGCTTCAGCAAACCGTCGTCCAACTTGCATGTGTTAAGCACGCCGCCAGCGTTCGTCCTGAGCCAGGATCAAACTCTCAGCTCTCTTCAATAAAACTCTTTGCACTTTTGCTTATCGCTTATGCACTGTATTCTGTTGTCAAGTTTCGCGCGGGGTAAAATCCGCTTTTCCCTTTTTGGAACACCTATTGCCCCAAGGGACAACGCAGGGTAATATATCATGGCGTTTTTGAAAAAGCAATCCCAAAAATTGCATTGAAAATTTCGGCTTTTGGATGGGATTGGAGTTTTTTGAGCAGAATCAATGTTCTTCTGAGGTAAGATTGACCTCGACGGAATTGCAGGAAGCATCGAAAAAACGTCACGGCTTGGAGGGTCTGCTTTGCGCAACGAAAGGAAAAACGGAAGAAGGCTGTTCCCCAAAAGGCGAAAGAAGAGTTCCGTGCTGAGATCCCTCTTCCTGTTTTTTCTTCTGCTTTTTCTGCTCGCGGCCGGACTGGTCAGCGCGGGCGTCGCCTACTACGTCGTCAAAATCTCGGAGGATCTGCCCAGCGTCGTGGAAATGCTGGCTTACAGGAACAGCGAGCCGAGCGTCGTCTTCGATCGCAACGGAGAGATGATCGCGAAACTTTTCATCGAAAACCGGACATCTTTGTCTCTGGGGCAGGTCTCCCCGTGGCTCATCCGCGCCATACTGGCCGCCGAGGACTCCGCCTTCTACCAGCACGCGGGAATCCGCATTTCCTCCATTCTCCGCGCCCTGTGGACGGACCTCGTCGCGCGCGACAAAGTGCAGGGCGCCAGCACGATCACCCAGCAGCTCGCCCGCAACCTCTTCCTCACGCAGGAGAAAAGCATCACGCGCAAAGCGAAGGAAATCATCATCGCCATGCGCATGGAGAAACTTTTCACGAAAGACAAGATACTGGAAATGTACCTGAACACCATCAACTTCGGCCGCGGCGCCTGGGGCGTCGAGACGGCCGCCCGCACCTACTTCGGCTGCTCCGCCTCGGAGCTCGACATCTCGCAGGCCTCCGTCATCGCCGGCCTGATCGCCGCCCCGGGAAGGTACAACCCGCTGAGCAACTTCAAGAGCGCGAAAGACCGGCAAAACTACGTCCTGAGGCGCATGGAGACCTTGGGCTGGATCAACGCGGCGCAGAGAAAGCGGGCCTATGACGCGGAACTCGTCTTCAAGCACATCCCGAACAGAATCGAGGAGTACAACCTCGCGCCCTACTTCGTCTCCCACATCCTTTTCAACGACCTTCTGCCCAAGTACGGAACGGAGCTCGTGTACTCGGGAGGTCTCAAAATCTACACGACCCTGGACCTGAAATTGCAGGAGGCGGCTCAGAAGTCCGTGCTGTCGCTGAAAAGCCAGGGCGCTCTGGTCTGTCTGGCCTCGGAAACCGGGGAGGTGCTGGCCCTCGTGGGCGGGAAAAACTTCGCCGAAAGCAAATTCAACCGCGCCACCCAGGCTTTCCGTCAGCCCGGTTCGGGCTTCAAGCCCGTCGTCTACGCCGCCGCGCTGGAGAACGACATCATGCCGACCGACCATTTCATGGACGCGGAACTGACCTTCGAGAACAAGGGAGGCGACGGCAAAAGCTGGTCCCCCAAGAACTCGGACGGACGGTATCACGGCGAGGTGACCGTGCAGAAGGCGCTCGCCAGCTCGTACAACACCGTCGCGGTCAGGGCCGCCGCCTATATCGGGACACAGCCCATCGTCGATATGGCCCGCAGCATGGGCCTGACGTCGGAATATCTGTTCAATGACCTCTCCGTCGCCCTGGGCGCGGCCAGCGTGACCCCGTTGGAAATGACGGTCGTCTTCAATTGCTTCGCGAACGGAGGGAAGCGGACGCCCCCCCTCATGCTCCGGGAAATTCGGTCGGGCAACGACGATGTCCTGGAGGCGCATTCGCCGCAGCCGATGCAGGTCATGAAGCCTGAAACGGCCTATACCCTGCGCTCCATGATGTTCGATGTCGTGACCGGCGGAACGGGCTCGCGCGCCAAAATACCCCAAGTCGAAGTCTTCGGCAAGACGGGGACGTCCAACGAATTCATCGACGCCTGGTTTATCGGGGGGGTTCCCGGACTCACCGCCGCCGTCTACACCGGCAACGACAACCACAAGACCCTGGGACGCAACCAGACGGGAGGCATCGCCGCCGCCCCGGCATGGAAGACCTTCATGGAATTTGCCGTTTCCCACATGAAGACGCCGGCGAAATTCGATCCCCCTCCGGCCTGGGTAGAGGTCGAGAAAGCGACGATCTGCCGCGTGACGGGCTTCAAGGCCCGCGCGGGCTGTCCCGCGGTGAGCCTCTACATGCCGCTGGGCAGGGCCCCGACCGCCGAGTGCCCGCTGCACGGGGGCAGCTACGACCTCGCCCGCGAGGACCTGAACGCGCCGCGCCTCTATCTGATCGATCAGGACGACACGGTCGCGAGCGAGACCATACCCGGCGAGATCGAACCCCAGCAGCTGGCTCCGGCGGCAGTGATTCCTCACGTTCTGCCGGACCCGACGCCTGCGCCTTACCGCCACGACCCCAGCCCCGCCGGCGTGATCGAAGAACGCTTTCAGCAGCTTCTGAAGGAATACGGGATAGAATAAAACAAGGCTCCGAAACAAACTTGACCGGGCTCCGCTCGAACCCGGCAGGGGCCGCAGGCCCCTGTTATTTCCCTCTGTTTCAACGCGCCTTTTTCGCGCGGCGAGGCACGCCACCAGAAGCGCCAGCGCCGCAGCTCCGGCGTAATCCCCCTGCGGTATATTTGTCGTCTTTGCTTTAAACCGTATCCGTTCAAGGGGGGGTAATTGAGAGTGAATTTATAAATCTAGATATAACAAGCATTAATGAATTTTACTTCCTTACCCCCTTGAACGGATACAACGGATACTATTTTTTATAAATGTTTTCGTTGGTTCGATCTATATCGGTCACTCTACCGCAATCCATTTTTCCGGCAGCAGGTCCGACCGTCCCGACGTATCGCGGAACCACAGCTTCGGGTGCGGAGCCGCGACGATTTTGCCGGGATTGGAATTGAGCCATGCCGCCCACCAGCTGAAAGTGCTCGGCCCTATGATATTGTGTTTGCAGTTCGACATCAGGAACATGTCCGTCAGCACATTGTCCGTTCCCGGAGGACTTTCGGCGAAACGCAGGGGTTTCTTCACCAAAGGCGGCAAATTTTTCATGCACCATGGCATATCGTCCGAAAAAATGTAGAATATTGGATTCTCGATACGGTGTTCGAGAATATTCATCGCGGACAGCAGATAATCCATATTCGACGCCTCGTGTTTTCTGCTTTTCGTCTTGTCTCCCCGGCGTATATGCACCGCCACGGACTGATTTGATGATATTTCCGCGTATAGAGGCAGCCCGCGCAAGGAGGGCGCGAAAGAATAGGCCCGCCGGATATGCCCGGCGAAGCCGCCGAAGTATTTTTCCGATTCGAAGCCCCCTACGACATAAACATTGTCCGGTATCGCGGTGAATCCGGCGTCGTAACCGCTGCCCCCCTGAAAGTACACCCTGGAACAGGGAATGAGCGCGAGAGATTGGGCGTCGACCGGAGATTTCAGGGCATTCCCGCTCAGGCGCTTCGGCATGACGCCTAGCCCGTAGCAGAGATACCGGAATGCTTTGCTCGCGATTCTCCTCGGTATCGACGCCGTTTTTCCCTTCAATCCGTCGTAAACGGCGACCCAGGGGTACAGTTTCATGACGTCCCGCGGCCGCGCTTTTTTTTCGGTTATATTTGGAAAACGATCCAGAAGAAAAGAGCGTCCCTTGCGCTCCGACACGGCGTTGTATGCGGCGGCATCCAGCAATAGCTCCGTGCCCAGTCTTACGGCGGCCGCTTTGGCGGCGGCATACTGAAACATTTGGTTGCCCAGTCCGCCCTCGATACGCGCTGCAATCAAAGCCAACCGCTCCTTTTTTTCCGTAATTCGCGTCTTCGGACTCTAATTTGCGGGATTTCGTGTACTGCGTCTCCATTCGGAGACAGCCATACGGCAGAGTTTGAATCGTTTAGGCAAAGATACCGTAAAAGTGCGGCGGATGTTTTCCAAAAAACTCCTCGTGACGCGTTTGATACAGTCGGAAGAGCGGCGATGCATATATTGACTGCCGCATAAACCCTTCAAAGCATCGAACAGCTGATCGTTCCACTCCGAGCGCATGAATGTGTCCCAATAAAATTTATCCCTTGCCGAATCTCTTAAAAATTGCCATGGCTTTACGTTGGCAAAATGGAGAACAGCGTTGTC
>JAISMH010000090.1 GCA_031276855.1 Synergistaceae bacterium | reverse complement strand
CGGTACCCTTCTCCATCACGATCTCGGCGCGTTCCAGAAACGCCGGGTCGTTGATCAGGAGCGCGCCGCCCTCGCCGCAATGAATGTTTTTCGTCTCGTGAAAACTCAGCGCGGCCATATGCCCGAAGGAAGGGAGCGGCTTTTTTTCGTACAGGGAGCCCATCGCCTGGGCGGCGTCGGTGAGAACCAGAAGTCCGTACCGTTCCGCCACCGCTCCGACAGCCGCCATGTCGCAGGCAGCGCCGGCGTAGTAAACGGGGCAGATCGCTTTTGTCCTGGGGGTGATCGCCTCCTCGATCAGGCGTTCGTCGATATTCATGGTGTCCGGGCGAATGTCGGCAAACACCGGCGCCGCCCCGCGCAGGGCAACCGCGTTCGCCGTCGAGCTGAACGTGAAGGAGGGGAGAATGACCTCGTCTCCCGGCCCCACTCCGGCCAGAATCATCATCATCTCCAGCGCGGCCGTCCCGGAGGGGACGATGACCGCCCTGGCGCACTCCAGACGCTCCTCCAGCCACGCGGCGCATTTTTTGGAAAACCCTCCGTTACCGGAAAAACGCCGGCTCCGCAGGACCTCGTCGATGTAACCGCGCTCCCCGCCCGTCAAATAGGGCATGTTGAACGGAATCATACTTATACCTCCCGCCTTTTATCGTGAATCGAGATAAAAGCGCTCAAGTTGGATTGACTCTATCGTCACACCGTTTCGCCGAAAACGCAATAGACCCCCGCCGCGCCCCGGCCGATTTCCACGACGACCTCCTTCGCGGCCGGAACGTTGCTGATCGCGTAGGGCCGTTCCTGCAGGAGAGGGGCCCTGTCCAGTTCCCATTTCGTCCCTCGGATTCCCGCCTCGCACTCGTGCGAAAGAGGCAGCAGGGAGAGGGCCAAAGGCGGCGCCCGGAAGCGGAGCGCGAGACGGGCCCTCCCGAAGAGGGGCACCAGAACCTCCGATTCGTCGGCGAAGGCGCGAATGTCCGCGCCCCACTCCCTGCCCCAGAGGGCGGAGAAAACGTTGGCGAAGGCGTGGTCGAAGCGCCCGCCCCAGCACCCCGTCACCAGGAGATCTCCTCCTGCCCGCCGCAGGGCAAGCTGAAAGTCCGTGTAATCCTTGTCCGCCGGGTAACGCTCCGGATCGATGCCGAGGCGTTCGAGCCATTCCCGCCCCTCCTTGCCGATGCTGTCGAAATCGCCCAGCGCGTGGACCGGCTCTATCCCCGCCGCGCGGCAGAACTCCGCGCCTCGGTCGACGGCCCAGACGTCTCTGCCCGACGCGGCCCGCCTCAGCCACTCGATGGCGGGCGTTCTCCCGCCCAGCACGAGAAGCCGTTCGGCCCGGACTTCTTCCTCAAATTCCAGATCGGCCTGGGGCAGGGAAAGGCACGACATTCTTCGCTATGCTCGTTATCGGTTCGGGCGGAGGCGGCTCTTGATGCGGGCCCGGTCCATCTGGGCGGCGATGCAGAAATAGAGAACCGCGCTGCCGGCGGCCTGAAGGGCGTTGTACGGCAGGGAGACGAGCGGGACGGAGGAACTGCCCGTCAAAATCCACTCGGCGGCGTAGTATCCGCCTACCGTGACGGGAAACGCCGCGAACAGCGCCGCGATGTTCCGGGCGCACAGCAGTTTTTCGGAGCGATCGGTGAAGGGCAGGGCCAGCGCCATTTTAATGAACAGGGTAAACGGCGCCCACAGGGCGAACCCGGACAGCACGTCCGCGAGAGCGCCGCCCAGCCCGCCGGCCGCCATAGCCAGCCGTCTCGGCAGAAACGATGCCGCCAGGTAGACGATGGTGTCGCCGGCGTGGATATACCCGCCGCTTCCGATCGGAATGCGAGGCAAATAGGCTGTGGCGACGAAGATCAGGGCCGCGAAGAAACCGGCCAGCGCAAAGTCGGAAAAATTTTTCCCCGTTTTCCCCGTTTTTTCTGTTTTTATCATCGGCGCAACACACTCCCTTAGCTTTCCGTCCGATTATTCTAGCACTAAAAGGCCGCGATAAACGGGATCCGGGGACGAGTCCCCCGCGGACGTTCGCTGCTGATATAATGCTCACAGAAGGGTAACCCGACGCCAGCAGGGGCGTCATAGGGGAAAGTTCGCCTGCGGAAATCTGGTGATGTCACTTGCGAAAGCGGGAAAATCGCTGGAAGAAGCGCAAAAGCAACAAGTACCCCGTCAAGGTCATTCTTGCTGCCTCTGCCGCGTTCTGGATAGTGGCGCTGATTTTATGGCTCCACATCCAGCTCCGGCGAACGGTTAGTCTCAATTTACTTCAAAGAGACCTGCTTCAAAGAGACCGCAGCCCCTTCTCCGCGGCTCTATTATACCATGCGGCTCTTGATACTCTCTTTATACTATATAAATATGGAGAGTCGCGGCAGGAGGATGAAATCGAACGATGGAAACGACCGATGTCGATGTCTTGCTGTTTGACGGGTTCGAGACGCTGGACGCGATGGGGCCGGTCGAGGTGTTCGGCCGCCTTCCGGAGCATTACAGGATTGTGTGCCGCTCGATCGCCGGGGGAACGGTGACCAGCTCGCAGGGCGTCGCTTTCGTCACGGCTCCTTTCCCGGCGGGCGCGCCCGGCCGCGTTCTGCTGATTCCCGGAGGAATGGGGACGAGGTCTCTCGTCCGAGACGCGGAATTTCTCGCCGCATTGAAAAGACTCTGCGAATCGGCCGAATATGTCCTGACGGTCTGCACCGGTTCCGCGCTGCTCGCGAAAACCGGCATGCTCGACGGGCGCCGCGCGACCACGAACAAGGCCGCCTTCGGCTGGGCCTCGTCTCAGGGCGAACAGGTACGGTGGGAGAAGCGCGCCCGCTGGGTCGCCGACGGGAAATACCGCACCTCCTCGGGCGTTGCGGCGGGGATCGACATGACGCTGGGGTTTCTCGAGGAACGGCACGGCAGAAACACGGCTCTGGAGGCGGCAAAGCAAATCGAGTACCTTTGGAACGGCGACCGGGAGAACGACCCCTTCGCGGCGGGTCTCTGAGCGCCGAATTGTGCTATGCTTGGCGTACGGCTACGCCGGCGCGGCGGGAGGGACAAATTTGACAAATTCGACAAAGCTGATGAGGATGAGAACGGGAGTTCGTTGTCTGTTGCTGTGCGTTCTGGCGCTGAGCGCGTC
>JAISMH010000072.1 GCA_031276855.1 Synergistaceae bacterium | reverse complement strand
GCATGCGGCGGGCGGATCGTCACAGACCGCGAATGGGGGAATTGCCGTGAGCCGGCGCGGCGTATGAATCGTCTTGATTGAACCTTTGATCCAAGGAAATGCGATTTGTCTTTGTTTGCTTCGCGGCGGCGGACTTTGGGGCGTTTGCCCACCCGCGAGGGGAAAGGAGAAGAGCCACATGTCTGAAATTTCCGCCGGGCGAAGCGCACCTCAGGGCATCGCCGGTCTTAAAAAGCACGATATGCGGATATCCAGTATCATTTTTATGATTTATTGCCTTGTGGCGGCCGGTGCTTTTGGCATAGAGGAGATGATCCCTGCCGGAGGGCCGGGCATCACGCTGACGATGCTGATTGTATTCCCGCTCATCTGGGCCTGGCCCATCAGCAATATGGTGGCCGAGGCGGGTTCCGTCCTGCCGTCCGAGGGCGGCGTCTATGTGTGGGTGCGCGAAGCTTTCGGCGAGTTTTGGGGCTTTCAGGCCGGCTGGTGGAATACGGTCAGCATCTATATCACCAACGGGGTGTATACGGCGCTGGTGGTCGATTACACGAGTCAGTACGTGGAAATGTCCGACACCGTCGCTTTCGCGCTGAAGATGATCATGATATTGATTTTCACTGCGGTCAATCTGCTGGGAATCCGCGAGGTGGGCGCGGTCAGCTCGGTGCTGTCCGTGTTGATTTTGCTGGCCTTTGGCACCGTTGCGGTCGTCGGCCTTTTGAACTGGTCACAGAATCCGATGACGCCTTATATCGCAGAAGATCTGAGTTTGCTGGAGGGAATCGGCGGTGCCGTCCCCATCTGCGTCTGGATGTACTGCGGGTATGAGTGCATTTCGACGCTGGCGGGGGAGGTAAAGAATCCGCAGGTTATTCCGAAGGGCCTGCTGCTCGCGATGCCACTCATCGCGCTCACGTATGTGCTGCCTACCCTCGGCGGGCTGGCGTCGGTCGGCCGGTGGGAGAGCTGGTCGACGGAGGGCGGAACGGACAGCGTGGGTTACGCCACCGTGCTTGCCGAAAATCTCGGCCCGTTCTGGGGCTACGCCTTCCTCTTTGTCGCCATTATCTCCCAGTGCGCCATATTCAACACGTATCTCGCTTCCGGATCCAGGGGCTTTTTCGTGTTGGCGGACGACAATCTCTGCCCGCGTTTTCTGGTCAAGGTGGGGCGGAAGCGCGGCGTTCCCTATGTGGGGGTTCTCTCGCTGGCCGCGGTCACGGCGCTTTTGGCGCAGTACGGCTTCAAGACGCTGGTCATGGCGGAGGTTATTTTCATTCTGGCTTTGTACATCATCCTGCCTCTGGCGGTCATACGGCTTCGCTCGAAGATTCCCGTTTCGCAGAGGAAGGGCTGTTTTGTCATGCCGGGCGGACGCCTTGGACTTTACTTTTTCACGGGGCTTCCGCTCATCATTTCTTTTGTCGTCTTTTACCTGAACGGAACGGATTATTTTCTCATAGGCATCGTCGGAGCTTCCACGGGTCCTGTTTTTTATCTGATCTGCAAATGGATTTACGGCGGCATGACGAAGAACGATCCGGTGGCTTATCCGCTGAATCCGAGGACGCGGTTGGCCCCGGGGGACACCTTGCGGCTGGCGGTCTATTCGCTGACGGCGGGCCTCATGGGGCTTACGGGTTCGTTTTTCCTGAGCTGGTACGAGGGGGACTGGGGTCCGGAGTATTACGCCGAGGAAGCGGAGAGCGTGTTCTTCTCGGATTTTTGGTGGATGATAGACGCGTTGCGCATCGTCGGGATCGTGCTTTTGTGCATCGCTCTCGTGCTGTTTTTCGTCGGCAGGGTTGTTGAAAGAAAGGGGAATTGAAAAATGAGCATGTTGCTTGGGGGCAGCGGTGCGGTGGGTGAGTCCATACTGCGCATTTTGCGGGCTCGGGATCCGCAAGGTTCGTGGCTCGAGCGGGTGATCGTTTCGGATTACGATTTTGACAGGGCAAAGGAGGTTTGCGCGAATCTGGGCGGGGACGCGCGTTTTTTGCCGGAGCGGGTCGACGCCGGGGATAGGGGCGGGATCACGGAGCTCATCCGGAAGCACGGTTGCGATTTTGTCATGGACGCGGCCGCTCCTTTTTTGTCGGACAATATCTTTGACGCGGCTTACGAAGGCGGCGCCGATTACGCGTCCATGGGCACTTGGTCTGTGCCGCTGAAGGAGCCCGCATACGGTTATGGGCTGGAAAACAGTTTCTCGACGCATATGGCGGAGTACAATTTCAAGCGCCATGCGGATTGGGCGAAGAAGGGAAGGATGGCGTGCATCTGTCTGGGGATCGATCCCGGGGTCGTGGATGTGTTCGCGCGCTTTGCCGCCGAATATCTTTTCGACGAGATCAAGGAGATTCACGTGAAGGACGGGGGCAATCTGCGGAATCCGGAGGCCGGTGAGGACGATGTTTCATTCGGTTTTAACGTGTGGACCGTGCTGGACGAATGCATGAATCCCAATGTGGAGTGGAGCGCCGAAAAGGGCTTTTTCGTCGACCGTCCTTTTGCCGGCCGGGAGATTTTTGAGATGCCCGCAGGGGTCGGGACGAACACGCTCGTGAAGGTGGAGCACGAGGAAACCGTGCTTATGCCCAGATATCTGCGGAGATTCGGACTTGAGCGGGTCAGTTTCAAGATTGCGCTCGACGCGAATTTGATCAACGCGCTGAAGGTGATCAACGCGCTCGGTCTGAGGAGCACGGAACCCATCGATGTGGGGGGCGTCCGCGTCGTACCCAGGGATGTGGTGGCCGCCGCCGCGCCGCAGCCCAAGGACATCGGGGATGAGATGATCGGAATGATGCTCGTGGGCGTTCACTGCATCGGCGTGAAGGACGGCAAGAGGCGGGAGATATTCATGTATCAGCCTTTTGACAACCGGGAGTCCATGCGGAAATGGGGGATGCAGGCCGTGGTCGCGCAGACGGGATTCGGCGCCGCCATCGGTGTGGAATTGATCGGCAGAGGAATCTGGAAGGACGCGGGGGTGTTCGCCCCCGAGTATTTCGACCCCATCCCCTATTTGCGGATCATGGACGAGGCGGGCTTTGTGTATCGGATCCGTGAAATGGATTCCGAATACAAGGACGAAGCGGACAAGGAACAGATGAAGAAATATTTTGCGGAGGCGGAGGCGCGCGGAAAGAAAGGCTGAGCGCCGGCCGGCCGGGCGCATGGCTGAAAGAAAGCGGCTTGATTTTGTGATGCCGTTTGCGCCTTTGCCCCCGATGCCTTCGACGCCGAATTCAACAACGACACAAAATTCACAAATTGAAATTTCTCATTTTTATTGAAAACTTTGTCCGTTTC
>JAISMH010000009.1 GCA_031276855.1 Synergistaceae bacterium | reverse complement strand
GCGTACTGGATAGCCAACCGCCACCCGCTGGCCGAGCAGTCGGGGCAGCCGCGCCTGACCTATCAGGCGATTCCCGCGTTCGGCAAAAAGACGGGGCGCAGAAACGTCCTGCATGTCGTGCCGGTGGAGCGGATAGGACAGCACCGGGGCGTCCCGTTCCTCGCGCCGGTTATCGAAACGCTGAAGCAGCTTGGGCGTTACACCGAAGCGGAGCTGATGGCGGCAGTCGTCGGCGGAATGTTTGCGATATTTTTTGAGCACGATGTCAAGGAAGGTGAAGAAGGCGAGGAAAGATCCGCGCTGGACGACGACGGCGGCGATTTCGAGCCGCCGGAAGGCCAAACCTTGAAAGAGCTTATGAGCGGCGGAGCGATGGATCTTCCCCCCGGGGTCAAGCCTACGTCTTTGACCCCCGGCCGCCCGAATCAAGTATTCGACGCTTTTGTAGTTTCGCTGACGCGGCAGATTGGAGCGGCGCTGGGGGTTCCGGCGGAACTGCTTTTCCTGCACTTCACCGCGTCGTACTCGGCAAGCCGGGCGGCGCTGCTCGAGGCGTGGAAGCTGTTTTTTTATTGGCGCAACTGGTGGGCGGCGAATTTCTGCCAGCCGATTTATTTCGAGTGGCTGTGCGAAGCGGTTTTGAAGGGGCGCGTGGACGCGCCGGGTTTTTTCGACGATCCGATGAGGGCCTACGCCTACTCCTGGGCGGAGTGGTTCGGCCCAACGCAGGGACAGCTCGACCCGCTGAAGGAGGTCAAGGCGGCGGAGACGAGGGTGAAAAACGGATTCTCGACGCGGCAGCGCGAGACGATGGAATTGACCGGCGGAGATTGGGAGTTGAACCACCGCCAGCGCGCGAAGGAAGAACGAATGAGAAAAGAAGCGGGATTAAACGATCCCGCGCCCGACGAAGCGGCGAGCGGGAAGGGGGGGCGAAACGCGGATGACGACGCGGATGGCGTGGACGGTCAAGGCGGCGAGCGAGAGTGAAGCTGAAATCTTGCTTTACGACGACATTTCCAGATATTGGGGGAAGTCCGCCAAGAATTTTGTGCAGGAAATCAAGGCGCTGGGGAACGTTGCGGAAATAGCGTTACGCATCAACAGCATAGGCGGCGATGTGAACGAAGCCCAAGCCATGTACAACTATTTGAAGATGCATAAGGCGCATAAAACGGTGATCATCGATGGACTTGCGGCCAGCGCAGCCAGCCTTGTCGCGATGGCCGGCGACAAGGTGATCATGCCGTCCAATGCCTTGATGATGATTCACAATCCCTGGACTTTTACTTGGGGCGAAGCCGGCGATATGAGAAAAACAGCCGACGTATTGGATAAAACGAGAGACACGATAGTCGTTGTATACGCGGCAAAAACCGGGCTGGACTACGACAAAATCAAGACCATGATGGATGAAGAAACGTGGATGACGGCCGAAGAGGCGTTATCTATGGGTTTTTGCGACGAAACGGGCGAGGCGATAGAAATTGCGGCCTGCGCGCGAAGTCTTACGGAGGGCGATATCGCCTGGAAAACAGCGACGGGCATGGCGTTATTCAGCCGGGAACTTGGGGCGAAAATGCCGGAATCCGCGAAAAAAGTACCTCTGACGCTGTTCGAACAGCCCGCGGGAGAAGGAGCGGAGGCAGTAAATCCGGCGAATGACGTGACTCGAAACCCAAAAGAGGAGGAATCAATATTGGACATCAAAAACGTAACGGATTTGGAAACGGCGTTTCCGCAGCTTGTGAGCGAAATTCGAGGAATGGCGGACACGGCGGACACGGCAGCTTACGAGCGCGGAGTTCAGGCGGAACGCGAACGTCTCAAGGCTCTTGACGGCCTGACCGGACCGGGGCGCGAGGCAATCCTCGCGAAGGCGAAGTACGAAGAGCCGAAAGACGCCCGCGACATCGCTATGGAACTGCTGCAGGCGAGCGCAAACGCGGACATGCTGGCGAACCGGCGCGACGACGCGCAGGCAGTCAATGCCGTGCTTGCCCCTAATGCGGGCGGAAAATCGGAAGACGAAATCGCGGGGAAGGTTGCCGCCGCGATCAACGAAAAAAGGGGGTATAGGGCATGAGCAATCCCGTAACGCTGGACCTTGTGAAGTCGGAGGCTGTAAGCCCGGCTCCGGACAACCTTCTGGCAGGCCCGAAAGGCGCGGTATACACCGACATCGCAAAGGTTCGCGCGAGCGCCGCCGGCGAGCTTCTGCGCGGAACGCTTTTAATGAGCGACGTGATGGAAGACGAGAAGGTTTTTGTGCCCTGCACCGCGGCCGGATTGACGCCCGCCGCGTCCTCCGTGTCTCTCACGGGAGAAGAGGAAGACGTGAATGTCCCCATCCCGGACGCCAGAACCTTCGGAATTCTGGCCGATACTGTGACCCTGGAGGCCGACGAACACGTGGAAACGGCACTTTACTTCGAGGGAGACTTCAATTCCAATGCCGTAATCCTGCCGTGGGAGGCCGAAGACGACGACCACGATGCGCAAATCGAGCTCGCGCGGGAAGCCCTGCGCCGGCAGAAGATTTTCCTGCGAAACGCCTACAAGTAAAGGAGGCAACGGCATGAATATGGATCTGTATTCCCCCAAGACGATGCGGGGCGTCATCAAGCGGACGCTTCCGCTTCGCACGTTTTTCAAAACGCGGTATTTCAACAGCTCCGTCACTTTTCCGACGGAGACGGTCAGCTTCGAGTTTCAGGAAGCCAAGCGCCGTCTCGCGCCATACGTCAACGCGCGCATGGGGTCTGAATCCATCGAGCGTGACGCGTACGAGACCAGGACGTACCGCCCCCCGCTGGTCGCTCCGGAGCGGGCGATTACGAACGACACCTTGGCTCAGAAGCTCCTGGGCGAGGCCGTCTACAACAGCGGCATGACGCCGGAGGATAGGGCGGTCAGAATCGCCGCGCAGGACATCCTCGACTTGCAGGATACGATTGCCCGCCGCGAGGAATTCATGTGCGCCCGAGTCAAGCAGGACGGAGCCCTGACAATCAAGGGCAGGGGCGTCGATTTCAAGGTGGACTACAAGTTCGACAACATCGTTCAGGTTGCCGCCGACGACCGCTGGACCCCGACCGCCGACATCCTTGAACAGCTGGCGAGTCTCGCCGAGGACATGCAGAAGTGGGGCGTGAACCCGGACATGCTGATTCTGGGAAGCGCGGCGGCGAAGGCTCTGATGAAGAACGAGCAAATCCTGAAGATGCTGGACATCAGGCGGGTAGAAATAGGGGAGATAAAACCCGCGCAGCTCGAGGGCGGCGTGCGCTATATCGGGCGCGTCGTCACGCCGGAGGTCTCGCTCGACCTGTACAGCTACGCGGAATGGTATCCCGACGATACCGACCTTGACGCCGACGGGAATCCCAAGCTCAAGCCGCTTG
>JAISMH010000081.1 GCA_031276855.1 Synergistaceae bacterium | reverse complement strand
ACAGTCGTGCAATCCCTGCCGCGCTCTCTGGCAATGGACTTGAAAGATTTTCTGTCATTCAGCATCGTTTCAATCCTTATTCTTTGAGACAACTCCATGTGTTTATTGGCCGCCATGGTAACGTAACCTCCTAGCGCGCCAATGGCAAAACCGCCGCTTGATTTGCAAGCGCATATTCCACTGCTCCTGCTCTGCTGGGTGGAATTTGCTTTTGCAATTAAGCTGCAGAGGAGTCTTCTGTTATCTCAGGCGAGGCGCGTATTGACATTCACTAACGGTTAAGTATAATGCAACGTAAGCTGAGATTGATCGGACGAATAGGGAACTGAAAAATATGACTATACGGTTACTCAGTAAAAGCGCATAGTATATTCTGAGGTTGTTGTGTCGTTGTATCCAAATCTGTTTTTAACAATTCAATAAAATGTATCTCGTATAAATAAAGCCGGAAAAATTGGATTCTTAAAATTGTATTCTTGAAAAACTTCATGCCGGGAAGCACCGGTTGGGGAAGGTGAAACATGCAGTTCAAGGCTTTCGAGGAAGGAATCGAGGTCAACGGACAGACCGTATACGCCTTTGTCGACGGGATGGGAGAGTTCAAAGCCCTGGGAGAGCAGTACATGAGCGGCGTGGGGATAGGAAGGATAAAAAAAGGAAAATGGCTTTTCGACAGGGACGGCTGGTATCCCCAGCAGGCATGGCTTGACGCTATGGCGACGATCGCCGGGGAGGTGGGGGACGGCGCACTCTACAGAATCGGCTGCACCATTCCCTCCAACGCGCAGTTTCCGTCCGGGATTGCCGACATGCAGAGCGCCATACGGGCGATTGACATCGCCTACCATATCAACCACCGGAAAAACGGCAAAGGCTGTCTGTACGACGCGGCAGCCGGAGTCCTGCACGAGGGAATAGGCCATTACGGCTATGAACATGTGCCGACGAAAAATTTTATCCTCAGCGTGAGCCATAACCCTTACCCCTGCGCGTTCGACCGGGGCATCATCTCCGCAATGGCGCGGAAGTACGACATCGGAACGATCGTCATCCATGACGATTCCCGGCCCTGCCGGAAAAACGGCGCGGAAACCTGCACTTATCTGGTTTCGTGGTGAATTCTTATGCGCGGCGTCGGAAAAACAGACCGAACAGACCGCCTGAAATTCTGCCTGATCCTGTTTTTCGCCCTGTTCGTGACGGCGGTCTTCACGGGATGCGATTTTGACGCCGGGGCGGTGCGCGATCGGCTGTACGGAATGGCGGCACGGCAGACGGCGTTCGCTCTGACGTTTATCGCCGCGGGTGGAGTGACGTTCGTCTTCCTGTTCAGAGACATCACCAGGCAGAACCAGGAAATACTGAACTCGAAAATGAAGGCGGAGCTTGCCGCCCAGTCGAATACTTTGCTTCTCGAAGAAGCGAACAAACAAAACCAGATTTTGCTGGAGCTGAAAAAACGGGCCGACGCGGCGTCGGAGGCAAAGAGCAGCTTTCTTGCGAACACCAGCCACGAAATCCGCACTCCGATGAACGCCATTATCGGCATGAGCGAGCTGGCCCTGCGGGAAGCGAACGGCCCCCAAAAAGACGAATACGTGCGGGCGATCCGGCACGCCGGTCAAAGTCTGCTTTCCATCATCAACGACATTCTGGATTTCTCGAAAATCGAATCGGGAAAGCTGGACATCGCCAGCCGGGAATACGCCCTTTCCTCCCTGCTGAACGACTGCGTTTCCATTATCCGCACCAGACTGGGGGAAAAGAACCTGCGCTTTGTCACCGAGTTCGACCCCGACCTGCCGAACAAGGTTCTGGGCGACGAGGCGCGGGTGCGGCAGGTCGCGCTCAACCTCCTGGGGAACGCGGTAAAGTTCACCTCAGCAGGCACCGTCACCTTCAGCGTCTGCGGGAAAAAGCTCCCGGACAGCCGAATCGCTCTCGTCCTCGAGGTGGCCGACACGGGAATCGGCATAAAACCGGAGGACCTTCCCACGCTGTTCGATAAATTCACCCGTTTTGACATCGCGAAAAACCGCGGCGCGGAGGGAACGGGACTGGGCCTGGTCATCAGCCGCGACCTCTGCCGGCTCATGGGCGGGGACATCACCGTGGAGTCGAAATACGGCGAGGGCAGCGTCTTTACCGCGGTCATTCCGCAGATCGTTACCGACGCTTCCCCTTTCACGCTCCAGAAGCGGAGCGAGGCTTCCTTCAGTTCCCGTTTCGAGACCCGGAACACCCGAATCCTGGTGGTGGACGATCTGCCCACGAACCTCACGGTGGTGACGGGTCTGCTTGCCCCCTACCAAATGAAAATCGACACCGCCCTCTCCGGGGAGGACGCGGTTCGGCAGGTGAAAGCCAGGCGCTACGATCTCGTGCTCATGGACCACATGATGCCCGGCATGGACGGCGTGGAGGCCGCGGCGCGGATACGGGCGCGGGAAAGAGAAGAGAACGAGGAAAATCCGGTTCCCATCGTCGCCTTGACGGCCAACGCGGTATCGGGGATGCGGGAGATGTTTCTGGGAAAGGGGTTTGACGATTTTCTGCCCAAACCGATAGACGTCTCCAAATTGGACGAAATCATCGCAAAGTGGATTCCAAAAGAAAAACAGATAAAGGAAAACGGCAAACAGGAACAGGAAGAAGAGCAAGAGAAAGAAAAAGAAAAAGCCGAGTCCGGCCCCGAACCTTCGCCGCAGGGCTTTGTAATTCCAAACGTGGACGCCGGGCGGGGCGTCGCCCTGTGCGGCGGGACTTTGGAGGCCTACAGGGAGGTGCTTTCCGCATTCCTCAAGGACGCGGAGGAACAGCTTGACCTGTTGCGGACGCCGCCGGAAGAAACGGGGCTGTCTCTTTTTACCATTCGGGTTCACGCCCTGAAGAGCGCAGCGGCCAGCGTCGGGGCGGCGAAAATCGCGGCGGAAGCGGCCCGGCTCGAAGCCGCGGGCAAGACGGGAGAGCTGGCTTTCATCCGGGACGCGCTGCCCGCGTTCGCGGAGCAGCTTGCGGAATTGGCCGAGGCTATTCGAGTTGCGCTGACGGCCGCCCAAGACAGCCCGCCCTGATTTTCTAAATTTTACAGCAGGAGGATTCCTCTCAGGCCCAGCTTGTCCCTGTAGCGGGCGTCGTAGTGTATCTCGATGGAAATATGCTCGTTCAGCCGGTATCCCAGAGCGGCGTTGTGACCGTACTCGGAGCTGTAACGCCACCAGGCGTAAGGGCGGCGGAGCCTCTGCGAATCCCACCAGACGCGGTACCAGGGCTCCTGTTCCGGCCACTCCATTTCCATTCCGACCCGAAGCATTTTGCCCCGCCGCCCTCTGAACAGCGGAAAACGGAACCCCAGCCGTGTCGTCAGGCCGAACTCGCCCGCGTCGACGATGGTTTCGTCGTAAAGCTCCAGGTCGAAACCCGTCACGCGCCGGGTGTTCCAGCCCAGCACGATTTCCGCCTCGGGATAACGCTCCCTGACGCCGGCGGCGGCCGTCAGGCGAATCTGGAAAATGAGGCTCCTGCTGTTCACGACGGCGTTCATTCGGGAGACCTGATCGGGGACGAAATCCACCTCGACCCCGGAGCGCGTGTTCGAAACGGCGTTGCGGTTCTCCAGAAACTCCTGAGCGAACGACTCCACGTCGCCGCGGTGCCGGGCGATCCAGGCCACGGGCGTCCCGATTATCGGCGAGAGCCCGGGGATCAGCTTCGCCGTCAGGTCCGACTGAAACATGACGGGCAGGGTAGACGAAAACACGGAGGGCGTGACGGCCAGAACCAGAGGCTGCCGAGACTGAAAAGAGATCTGAAGGACCTCGCCCTCCGCACCGAGCCTCACGAGAAGGGAGAAATCCCAGCCCGGCAGGCGGCGCTTCACGATCTCCCGCACCTGCTCCCGGAGCGCGGCGTCCGCCCACGAGAGCGCCTCGACGGGCAGGCCCTTCAGGAGAGGCGCTATTTCCCCGGCCATGCCCCGGATGTCCTCCTCGAACCAGGACGACGCGGGGCTTCGCAGATCCGGCGGGGTCAGAGCCACGCTCCAGCGCGCGGGCGCCGGCTGCCTCAGGACGATACAGGGCTCCGGATCGCCGCTTTCCGGCTTTTCACGCTCCGGCGTTCCGCGTTCTATTGTTCCGCGCTCCACCGCCACGTCGTAGCCCGCAAAGAGGCGTTTCGTCACGAGAGAGAGCGTTTCCAGGCGGAATTCTCCGGGCGGGATCTTCTCCCAAACGGCCTGAGCCCCCCGCAGAACGTGAGGTTCGAGCCAGGCGGGCGCTCCGCGGACGGTCAGGGCGAAAACGGGATTTGCTCCCCAAAAAAGGGCACCGGCCAAAAATATGGCCGGTACGGCTGCCGAACGATATTTCTTTGTTTCAGAACATCTGCCCGAATCCAAAATACGTTCTGTTTTCATCGCCGCCAATGGCGTAGTCGAGGCGAAGCTGCCCCATGGGGGTCTTCACCCGCACTCCTATCCCCCAGTTGTCGTAGAAATTGCTCCAGTTCATCTTGTCGTCCGCGTTGCCGATGTCGTAAAACCCCACCAGCTCAAAGTTCTTCTGCACGGGGACGCGCAATTCGAAGTTGCCCAGAATCACGTTGCTGCCCTCGAACATCCTGCTGTGATAGCCGCGGAGGGTGTTCATCCCTCCCAACGCGTAGCGCGCGAAGGCGGGCAGGTCGTTTTCCGTGGACGAGCCGATGCGCATCCGCCCCGCGAAGAGAAGGGGGTTGTCCTCCGTCCACAGACCGTCGCCGAAGTCGAAGACGCCGTCCAGAAAATTGTTGAGGGGCATGTAGTAGCGCACCTGAGTCCAGTACTTCAGGTAGCTGTAATCGCCGCCCGCGAACTCGACGGCCTGCTCCAGAGTGGTGTCCCAGACCAGCCCCTTGGAGTAGGTCAGATAGGGGTCGCGCTTATCCAGGGTGAACAGGAGTTCCGCGGAGAAATTCACCCCGCCCCACATGGTCAAATCGTCGTAGTAGCCGATGATGGGCTCATGAACGTTGCTGTAGTCGACATCGCGCCAATTGAGGGTGAAGAACCAGGACCATTCCTCGCTGCGGCCGAACTTTTTGCCGAGCCCCGCGTAGATCAGAAGGTTGGTCTCGTCGTATTCGAACTGTTTTCTCTCGTCGTGGTAGTAATACTGGTCGATGTAGTCGCGGTACATGACCCCCACGCGCCAGCCGTAGGTGCGCCGGTCCATGTAGGGGCTGGAGTATGTCGCCCAGTAGCTGGCCTCGTCTCCCTCGTCGAAGCCGACATCGAGCTGGTGGCCCCTGCCGCCGAGGTTGGTTTCCGTGAAGGTGACGCCTCCGCTGATGCCGCTTTCCGTTCCGTAACCCACGTTGAGGCCGACAGAGGCGGTCTTCTTCTCCTTGACCGTGAGGATGACGTCCACGACGTCGTCCCCGCCGTCGGTCGTGTCAAATCCCACATTGACGTCCTCGAAGTACCCCAAAGCCTGCAATTTGCCCAGCTGATGCCTGAATTGCGTGATGTTGAACAGGTCGCCGTTCTTGAGCTTGATCTCGCGCCGGATGACATAGGTCTTCGTCTTTCGGTTGCCCTGAATGATGATCTCTCTCACGCGGGGCTCCACGATCTTGACGGTGATCACGCCGCCCTCGATATTCACGTCCGCTACCCGCACCATGACATAGCCGTCGCGGTGGTATTTCTCCTGAATGCGGTCGAGGTCGTGCCGGAAAAACACCCGGTTGAAAACCGTCCCCGGCTGAGTGAAGACCTCCTTCATCAAAACATCGCTCTTGTATACGGTGTTCCCCGTGAAGGTGATCTCCTCGACGGTCGGGTTTTCCATGACGGAGTAGACGACCGCCATTCCGTCCGGGGTCGGGGTCAGGTCGGCGTCGACAAAGGAGAAAAAACCCTGGTTGTAGATGGCCTCGATGTCTTTTTGCAGGACATCCCTGTCGAGGGGTTCCCCCGCTTTCGTCTCCACCACGCCCAGGATGTAATTCTCCGTGACCTGCTCGTTTCCCCTCACGCCCACGGAGGCGACCCGCACCTCGGCCGCCCGCGCGTCACGGCAGAGCGCCGACAATAAAAACGACAGAAACAGGACTGCCGCTTTCACCACAAAACGTCCTTTCACGCGATTCATCGCTCCCTCCCTCAAAACGGCTCCCCAAACTCCAAGCTCCAAAACTTCATCATTCGGCGCTCAGAAGCCGCGCCGGTTCACCCCTTCTATTTCGATAGCCGGCGCCGCGTTTTTCAGGGCCCTTTCTCCCGTTTGAATCAACGCGAGGATATTTTCGTAAGACAGATTTACTCCGCGCTCTTTTTCATCCCGCCCCGCCCGATAAGGCTGCTCCTGCGGAGACTGCGACTGAGCTTGAGACTGGAGAGGGCGATCCTTCGGCTCCGGCCGCTTCGCGTCGGCGCGAACCGCCGCCGCAATTTTGGGAGGCGAAAACTCCGTCTCCGCGGCCCGGGCGCCTTCCCTTTCGGCTGCCGTCTCGAAAAGGCCGTTCTGCGCTTTCGCAACGAAAATCACGCGTCCCGGCGCAGCGGCAGCCTCCTCTCCGAGTTTTTCCCGCGGAAGCGCCAAAGGCGCCGCCGTCGCCAAAATCACGGCCGTCGCTCCCAGCGCCGTTTTGAGAAGAGCCGCGAAGAGGGCCGCCACGAAAGTCCGCCGTCTTCCCGCGGCCCGCCGGTCGAGCTTCGACCAGAATCCGTCCCGCAAAAGATCCATGTCGGCCCGCGCGCACTCCACATCCATCAGAGCGCTTTCCATCTCTCCGGCCTTGTGAGCCTCCAAACAGCGTTCGAGCCATCGGATGATGCCCGCGATACGTTTTTCCATTGATACCGACCTCCAAATATACCGGCCTCCAACGGCGGAAAGGGGCCGTTCTGCGGCGGTTCACGGCAGCTGCGGGGCGCCGCCGAGTCCCAGCCAGCCTCGGATTCTGGCGATGGCGCTCCGCCGCAGACGATAGACGTTGGAAACGTCCATCTTTTGCTCGCCGGCGACCTCCAGAGGGTGTTTGCCTTCGAAGAAGAGCGCGGACACGACCGCCGCTTCCCTGCCTTTCAGGCGGGAGATGCTTTCGGCGACATCCAGCCATTCCTCGTCCGCGGCCTCGGGCTCCTCGGCGAAAAGCCGGTCGTCGTCCACGGGAACGGGCGCCCGCCGCTCGGAGCGGTCCAGCAGGTTGATCATCTGTCCCCGGATGCGGTGGTACGCGTAAGTGGTGAAGCGCAGGTCGCGCCCCGGATCGAAGCGGTCGACCGCGCCGATCAGCGCCAACATTCCCTCCTGAATCAGATCCTGTTTCAGCGAGGGGAAGACCTTCAGTTTGCCGGCAAACCAGAAGACCAGAGGACGGTAAGCCACGATGAGCGCCTCCCGGGCGTCCGGATCCCCCGCGCGGCACTTTGCCCAAAGCTCCGCTTCTTTCGCTTCTTTTTCTTTTTCTTCTTTCTCTTTTTCTGCTTTCTCTCGGACCATGCTCTCCTCCCGGGTCTCGTTTCCGTGATTTTACCACACGGGCAGGTTCACGTTTTCGGGCAGGCCGGTTTCCCTGAGGTGGAGTTCGTCGTTGGAGAAGACGAGGGAAGTTTCGTGTTCCCGCACCTCGATGCCGGAGAGGGCGCAGTTGGACATTCTGAGGTTCCAGACGGTGTGCGGGTCGAGGCCCAGCAGAACGACATAGAGGGCGCGGACAACGCCTCCGTGAGAGATGACGGCGACATTCCGATGAGGAGAACCGAGGACGGCGCGCACCGCGCGTTCGATACGGGAGAGAAAGGCGTCCCACGTCTCCGATCCTCTGGGCATGTGAAAAAAGGGGTCTTTGTACCACGCCCTCAGAAGGTCTCCGGTCTCCTTGCGTATGTCCTCGATGCGGCGGCTTTCCCACTCTCCGAAGTCCACCTCCGCCAGGTCATCCAGAACTATGGGTTCTTTGCCGTGGGGCGCTGCGATGGCCGAGGCCGTCCGGTGCGCCCGCGTCAGAGGGCTGGTGTAAACGGCGTCGAGCGGCCAGGAGGCGATCCGCTGCGCCGTCCTGCCGGCCTGAAGAAGGCCCGTTTCGTTGAGGGGGACGTCGGTCTTGCCCTGAAAGCGGTGCGCGTCGTTCCACTCCGTCCGTCCGTGGCGCACCACGAGAATTCTCTTGCTGTACGTGTACGAGGACAAATCGGGACACAACCTTCCTGCGTATTTCTCAAAGCATAGCGTATTCCTTAAAGTGTAATGAACACGAGAAATTCACCGCTTTTGGGATAATTATAGCATGAAGACGTGTTGCAGTACGCGGCGCGTATTGCTACACTCTTCTTCGGGGTGATTGAAATGAGGAAGGACTTGGAAGATTGGCTCAGGGGAAGCGAACACCCTCGGCCTATGACGCTTGTTTCGGCTCACCGCACGTTTGTCGTGCCCGACGGCGCCAGCGGGTGGAATCTTCCTGTTGCCTTTCTCTCGGATTTGCCGGTCGTGCATTTGCCGCTCGCGATTGAAAGCAAGACAGAACAAAAAATCGCAGAACAAACAACTGAAAGAGAACTTCCGATTGAAAGAGAAATTGAAGAGAATGGCAGGGAAACGGCCCCTGAAGAGCCTCTCGAAGAGGCAGAGGCGGCCGGTCTTGACGGCGGCGCTGATTCCGCCGGGGACGGTATTGAAGAAGACGATCTTGAAGAAGACGATCTTGAAGAAGACGGGATTGAAGACGACGATCTTGAAAAATCCGAAGGCGGCGAGTCTGCCGGGCCCGTGGATGTTGACGCCGCCGAGAGGGTCTTTGAATTCGAGCCCGCAGCCGGGAATCCCGCAGCCGAGGAAAGCGCCGGATTGACCGATTCCGCCGGAGACGCTTCGGGAGAGGAGCAGGAAGACGCGGCAGACGCCGAAAATGAAAATGCCGGCCGGGAAGGTGATTATGTCGTTCCGGAGAGTTACCGCAGGAGGCGGAGCGAGATGCGGTTCGAGGAGCGGCTGAAGCGCCTCGAACTGTCGAGGCAGCCGGCCTCCCCGTGGGGCAGCGGATTTCGAGCCAAATACGGGCGTTTTGCCGCGGCGGGCGTGGCCGTGTTTCTCATCGCGGGCACGATCTTTCTCACGTACAATCATCTGCGGCGCAATTCCTACGGTTTTCTGATGGAGAACGCGAAGATGCTTTACGACCGCCGGATGTACGAGGAATCGCTCAGGGCGTACAGGGAGGTTTCCCTGATGTATCCTGACCGGGTCGATCCGTTTCTGGGCGTGGCTCTCGCCTCCGAGCGGACGGGGCGGTTCGAGGAGGCCATCGAGGCTTACAAGTGCGTGCTGGACTTGGAGCCGTTTTACAACTTTGCGCAGGACGAGCTGACGCGCATCTCGCGGGTCTCCGAGGAAGCCGGAAAGGAGGAGGACGGGGAAGAAAATTTTTCCGCCGGCGGGGACGCGGACGCGCAAAAATACGATCACGCGGTACAGATGGGGAAGATCGCTCTGTTAGAGGGCAGTTACGGCGAGGCCTCCCGGCATTTTTCGGACGCTCTGGCCCTTTACAGCGACGACGCGGGCGTGTGGGTGAGCTTTGCCGACGCGCGGGCCGGTTCGGGCGACATCGGGGGGGCGATCGAGTCTTTGCAGACGGCTCTGTCGAAGGATCCCGCCAACGAAGAGGCGAAGTCCAGACTGGCCGGTATCGAAAAATCGGCGGCCGAAAAAGAGGCTCTTGAAAAAAAGACGATTCAAAAGAAAAAGAGCCCGCCGGCGAAGGCAAAGACTATGCGGAGGACAAAAAGCAGAAGGACTTCTTCTTCTTCGCAATCTTCCATTGAAAGTCCGGGCCTTTGAAGTCCGGGGTCGTGCTTCCTGGGGGGCCGCACTTATTATAGATGGGGTCAGGGGACGAGTCCCCTGCGGGGTATGGGGCAGAGCCCCATGGTTTTTTATTTTAGAGGGGGGCGTTGGAAATTGAGCAGTCCGTTTGACGCGCCGAGAACGAAGGCGCGGGAAGCATTGGGGTTGTCCGTCGTGAAGGAGCTGAAGGCCAAGGGATACGAGGCGCTTTACGTTCCGTCGAGGAAAGAGGCGCTCGAAGAGGTGCTGAAGCTGATCCCGGAGAAGGCCTCGGTGGGGGTGCCGGGGACGGTCACGATTCGCGACATCGGCGCGATGGAGAAGCTCGCGGAGCGGGGATGCACGATCAGTCACCACTGGAATCCGGCCCTGTCGCCGGAGGGGCGGACGCAGGCTCTGCTGGACGAGTACAATGCGGATTACTTCCTGACCAGCGCCAACGCCGTCACGCGGGATGGTAAAATCGTCAATGTCGACGGCAACGGGAACAGGGTCAGCGCTATGGCGTGGGGGCGCGGCACGCTGATTTTCGTCATCGGGCTCAACAAGGTTGCCGCGACCCTCGACGACGCGATTGCGCGCGCCAGAACCGCGACCCCGCCGAACGCGCTGAGGCTGAACGGGGACACGCCCTGCGTCAAGACGGGTTACTGCGTGGACTGCAATTCGCCGGCGCGCGCCTGCAGGGCGCTTTTGATTCTGGAGAGGCCCACGTTCGGGCGCAAGTCCCACGTCATTATGGTGGGAGAAGACCTGGGGTACTGATCCCGGTCAATCAATGCGGCGGCCGAAGCCCCGCGGGAGGTAAAGACGTGCCGAACAGAAATAAAACTGCGTTGATTCTGGCCGGAGGACAAATCGTTATCGAACAGGCCTCCGCCGAGAATGAAGTGACGCCGCTTGAAGAAGAAAAGGTGCTCGCCTGCCTCACGGAGGGGATGAGGGAAAGGGTTTTCACCGTGGACTGGAGCAGCCAGCCTCTCTGTCACTACACGCTTCGAATGTGCAGCGACCTGGTTCAGCTGGCGGGGCGTCAGGTGGAGGAGGGTGCGGCGGGGGTCGTGATAACCTGCGGCACGCAGGCCCTGACGGAGCTGGCCTACTTTGCGGATCTGGTCTGGAGCTATCCGCAGCCCCTCATATTCACGGCCTCCATCAACTACGCGGGGACGCCCGGTTCCGAGACGGCCTTGCACCTTTCTCAGTCGGTGCGCGCCGCGGAGTCCCGGGTCTCCTGGGGTCAGGGCGCGCTCGTCTGCCTTCAGGACGCGATTTACGCCGCCGCGGAGCTGTCCTGCATCTCCAACTACACGCGAAGCGGGTACGCGGCGCTTTCCGGAGGTCCGATTGCCGAATTTTTGGAGCCGTGCGGCGAATTGGCGGCCTGCCGTTCTCTCCGTCGGGGCAAGGTCCTGAACATCGACACGTCTCCGGCCCGCAGCGTCGAAATCCTCGACGCCTCTTTGGGAGGGGGGGACATTCTGCTGAACGCCCTTCTGGAGGGCCGCGCGTCGGAGCTGGACGGGCTCGTTCTCTCCGCCTTCGGAGGGGGCGACATTCCTCCCTCGTGGGTGCCGCTTCTGCGCAAAATCATGCGCAGCGAGATTCCGGTCGTTCTGACCTCGCGCTGTCTCTCGGGGCGTGTGCAGCCGGGGCCCGATTTCGAGGGCGCGGCGAAACACCTTCTGGAAATGGGCCTGATGAGCGCCGGCGTCCTGACGCCTTTGAAGGCGCGCATCCGGCTGGCCGTGGGGCTTGGCGCGGAGCTGTCGGGACAGAGCCTGCGCGACTACATGCTGGACAAGTGACGGAGCGGGCCGATGCCGATTGTAGCTCTCGTGGGGAGGCCCAATGTCGGGAAGTCCTCCCTCTTTAACAGAATGGTCGGCCGCCGCGAGGCCATCGTCGACGACAGGCCCGGCGTGACCCGCGACCGCCATTACGGCGAGGTCGAGTGGAACGGGCGTGCCTTTTACGCCGTGGACACGGGGGGCATTCTGGGGGAACAGACCTCCTTCAGCGCGGGGATTGAAGAGCACGTGAAACAGGCCCTTTCCGAGTGCGACGCGGCTGTCATGGTCATCGACGGCATGACGGGCGTCACGGCGGCGGACGAGGCCGTGGCGCTTCTGCTGCGCCGCAGCGGCTGTTCCGTCGTCGTGGCCGTCAACAAGGTGGACGATCCCAAACACGAGCCGCGGACCGTCGACGGCTACGCGCTGGGGTTCGGCGACGTCATCGGGATCAGCGCCCTGCACAAGCGCAACTTGGACGAACTGCTGGATCGGATTACGGAGCTTCTGCCGGAGACGGAGGAGCGGAGGGACGAGGACGAGATCCGCGTGGCCATCGTGGGGCGCCCCAATGTCGGCAAATCGAGTCTTTTGAATCGTCTGGCGAAGCAAGAGCGGGCTCTGGTCAGCCCCATCGCGGGGACGACGCGCGACCCCGTGGACACGTCGATCGTGCTGGAGGGCCGGAACTTCAGGCTGATCGACACGGCGGGGCTTCGCAAAAAAACACGCATGGACTCCGATGTCGAGTATTATTCTTTCGTGCGCACACTCGCGGCCGTCGACCGGTCGGATGTGGCGATTCTGCTCATGGAGGCCGAAGAGCCCTGTACCGACATCGACAAGAAAATCGCCGCGCACGTGGTGGAGAAGGGGCGCGGCCTGATATTGGTTCTGAACAAATGGGATCTGCTTTCCAAAAAGGACAGGCCTGGGGACAGGATGATCGAAAAAATCCGCGATGAAATGCCCTTTCTTGCTTGGGCGCCGATTCTTTTCGTCTCAGCACTGAACGGGCGAGGCGTCGGCAAAATAGCGGAGGCCGCCGTCCGGGTTTTCGAGAACCGCCGGCACCGCATTCCCACCAACGCCCTGAACCGCCTGATGCGGGATATTCTGGCCTTCGACCGTCTGCCCTCGAACAAACGGGGCAAGGCGCTGAAGGTTTATTACTGTCTGCAATCGGACACGGAGCCCCCGACCTTCGTCTTTTTCGTGAACGACCCCGAAATCGCGGACAGCGCCTTCGAGAACCATATCCACAAGGAACTGCGCGTCCTCGGAGCCGCGTCCTCGAGCGACTTTTCCGGGAGCCCGCTTCGCGTCTACTGGCGGGGCAAGGCCGAGAAAGACTGAAAAGAGAGACATCCCCCCCTCGCGGATAATGATTTTACCGTCATGCGGGACTTCGCCACGAATGAAATCGTAGGCCTTATCGTTTGGGACTTTGGGAATAAGTATAAGAGTAAAACCCTGTCCGTCCGGCCGGAGGGGATAGAGATTGATCGGGATTCCGACATCGTCCCCAAAATAGATTTACCGCTCTGCGCTATTTAACCAAACTCAAAACGAGCCCGTATAATGGACCCCGACAAATAAACTGCCTGCGGTTTGGGGTGGGCCTTTTCGGTGTCAATCGTCTGAGAAAATGTCCGCCGAAAGAGGACGTTTTCTCGGACGAATCGGCAGGGCGCCCTTGACCTTTGAGGAAAAAGCTGTAAAATAGTCTGTGGTTCGGGACGTAGCGCAGCCTGGCTAGCGCATCTGCATGGGGTGCAGGGGGTCGGAGGTTCGAATCCTCTCGTCCCGACCAGTTTGAGACACGTCAAACGGATAACGCACAACTTAAAAGACCTCGCCGAAAGGCGGGGTCTTTATGCTTTTTAATTTATTTTTCTTCGAGGCCGGGAGGCGGGTTTTTCGGGCTTTCGGACCCGGCGGGGAAGAACGCGCAGACGATTCCGCCGGCCAGAGTCACGGGGACGAACTGGGCCATATGGGAAAAGAGCGTCACGGCCAGAGCTTCTTCCGCGCCGACGCCGAAGCTCCTCAGGACCGCGGCGGTGAAGGCCTCGTAGACGCCGATCGCGCCGGGCGAGGAAGGCAGCAGCATACTCAGGCCGCTGACGGCGAATACGGAAACCACCTTGTCCCAGGAAAGCCCCAGCCCCGCGGCCGCGTTGACGCCGAGGGCCATCTGGACGCCGTAAAGAAGCCATATCGTCAAAGACGTGACGCTCAGCCACGCGAGGCGTCCCGGCGCCATGTTGTCCAAGACGCCCGCGAGCCCCTGCCCGGCGAAGCGGCGCAGCTTCTCCCCTCCCAGGAGGCCGAAAAAGCGGACAAACCGATCCGCCAGAGGGGGGCGCAGCTTGAAAAGCGTCAAAACTCCCCACCCCGCGGCCAAACACACCAGAAAGACGAAGACGGCCCCGCGCTCGCCCGTGAGCCACAAAAACCACAGGCTCAGAAGCGCCAGGACGTTGACGTCGAAAAAACGCTCCATGAAGACGATGCCCAGGGTTTCCTGAAACGGGCGGCCGTTGCCGCGCCCCAGCCACAGGGCTTTGGCGACCTCCCCGGCCTTGGCGGGCAGCACGTTGTTGATCGCCAGCCCCGCCAGCGTCGCGCAGAAGGCCGAACGGAACGTGAGGGGCGGCGAGGACATGCGGGACAGCCGAACTCCCATCAGGGCATAGGCAACGAAAGAAACGGCGATCAGCCCGCACGCCGGCGGGAGGGAATAGCGCATCAGCGCCGCCCGGAGCTCCCCGAAGGGCACGCCCCGGAAGGCGTAGAAGAGGCACAGGACGGACACCCCGTATTTCAGGCCCGTCCACAGGGCGGATTTGACTCCGGCGGGTTTCAGGAACGGGATGCCGCGCTTCATGCCGGCGTCTTCTGCCCCGCGCCGTCCGAAGCCGCGCCACTTGAGGCCGCGTTGCCCGAACCCGCGCCGCTTGAACCCGCTCCGCGGGTTCCCAGCGCCAGAGCGGCCAGGATGACGAGGCACCCGACGATCTCTCCGCGTGTGGGAACGGTCTTCAGAACGGCGGCATCCAAGACGACGGCCGTAACCATCTCGAACGAGGCCAGCATGCTCGCCGTCGCCGCGCTGACGTAACGAAGCCCCAGATTGTAGGCGCCGTATCCCAGCAATGTGGTGATGAAGCCCATGTAGGCCAGGAGAAGCCACGAGGCGGCCGAGATGCGGGGAAGGTCGCCCCACCCCGAGAAGACGCTTTTGCAGAGGACGATCCAGAAAAGCCCGAAGAGATGGGCGTAGGAAAAAAGAGTTTCGACGGGCAGCCAGCCTTTTTTGGCGTTTCCGCGCCCGACCAGCGACTGTATCGTCATCCCCAGCATGGACAGGGCCGCCCCGGCGACGCCCGCAAGAGGAAGGGCGGCTCGCGGCGCGCTCCCGCCGGGGCCAGACAAACTCGTCATGAGAAAGACCCCCGAGACGATCAGGACGCAGGCGAACACCTGCGCCGCCGACGGGCGCTCCCGCAGCACGAAGATGCCCAGGAACGTCGTGAAGAGCGGGAAGGTGTAGAAGATGACCTCGCACGCCGCCACGGAAAGAGTACGCAAGGCGATGGTGAACCCCGCGTACATGAAAGCGCACGTCGCCCCGCCGTAGAGGAACAGACAAAAAAGCGGCATCGCGCGAGACCCCGGCCCCACCCGCAGGAGGCGGGGATTCCTGAAGCCGAACCACGCGAAGCACCCCAGCGCGGCCATCGCGCACCGCATCACCGCGACCGTCAGAGGGTCGAGGTGCGAAGCGCCCTTGGTGACCACGACGAGCGTCCCCCACAGAAAAGCGCCGAACAGCACCAGCAAAGTTCCCTTGATCCAATTTCTCAATTCCAACGCCTTCCTCGATTCCAACGCCTTCCTCAATTGTACCGCCCTCCGAATCGCGCTCCGCGGCCAAGACAGCGGCGCTCCGTCTCGATTTTTCGTAAACGTTCAAGCTCAGGGGGGCGGAGCCAACAAAGAGAGTAAGCGATTCGCACGGCTCCTTCGTCGCTGGCTCTCTGCTTATCGTTCGCCCAAAAGCGGGCTCACTTAAGCAGACGACCAATGAGCGAAGCAAATTGTGTCGGTCACTTACCCGCGCGGCAGTTTGCGCGGAGCATGCCCCCCCCGAGACCCCCCGGTGATAAACGCCTGCCTTAACTGAACATGGCAGACAAGGTTTGAACGGTTACAATTTTTCTAATCTCCCGAATCTCCCGTCCTGATATTGTACAGGATACGCGCCCGTTCAGGCCCTTCGACCCGAACCCTTTTAAGCCCTTAAATTCCGAACGCCCGGAAAATCATTTGAGATTTGGGTCCGGGTTTGGGTTTGGGGTTTAGTTTGGATTTAATTTTTGGTTTGACATATGCGCTTTACCCGCGGGCCTGAAGTCGAGTATAATGTCCGGGTAGATTAGATATGATTCTCTCTCTTCCGTTAAGCAGCATTGTGCGTTACAATAAAAAAGGACGTACAATGAGAGCGGTATACAGGGGGCTATTTTCGCGGAGGTGAAGGGTATGCGGCTTCTGACCCGATCTGATTTCGACGGTTTAATGTGCGCAGTGTTGCTCAAGGAATTGGAGCTCTTTGAAGAAAAGAAATTTGTACACCCGAAAGATATTCAGGACAATCTGATAGAGGTGACGAGCAGCGATATCCTGGTGAACGTTCCGTACGCTCCGGGGTGCGGCGTGTGGTTCGACCATCACACCAGCGAAGACGCGCGGGGGCTCATGTACCAATATAAGTACGTGGGGGCTTCCTGGCCGGCTCCGAGCTGCGCGCGCGTCATCTACGAATACTACGGGGGCGCGAAGGGAAAGCTCGCCCGCTTCAAACAAATGGTGATGGAGGCGGATAAATGCGACTCCGCCCATTTTGTCCGCGAGGAAATACTCAACCCCGAGGGAATGGTTCTCCTTTCTTTTATCATGGACCCGAGGACGGGTTTCGGCCGCTACAGAGATTTCCGCATTTCCAACTATCAGCTGATGGACTGCCTCATCGATTATCTCCGCACCATGGATATCGAGGAGATCATGCAACTCGACGACCTCAAGGAACGGGTACACCTTTACAACGAACACAAGGAGCCCTTTATCAAGATGATGCAAGACAACTCCTGGGCGGAGGGGGCGGCCGTCATAACCGACCTCCGGAATATGGAGGAAACGTACGTGGGCAACCGCCATGTCGTTTACGCGCTCTTCCCCGACCAAAACGTTTCCGTCCGCGTTTTCGACGGCCGCGAAAAACAGTTCTGCGTGTTTTCGGTGGGTTACAGCATCCTCAACCGCACGGCGACCGTGGACGTGGGCAAGCTGATGCTCAAGTACGGTGGCGGCGGCCACCGCAGGGTGGGAACCTGCCAAGTGCCTTACGCGGACACCGACAGGGTGATGAAGGAAATCATCGAGGAGATCAACGCCCGCAACTGGCAGATGCTGAATATCGCCGGCCTCGAAGAATTTTAACCGCGGGCCGAGTGTCCCCGCCCGTTCAATATTAGAAGAGGCCGTTTACTAAACGGCCTCTTCTAATAAATTAAAAACAGGACATATTAAAATAGAACTATATCAGGCCGGCAGCACCTCGACGCCCTGCGCGTAAACGTAAAGCTCTCCGCTGCCCAGCGAAGAGTGAAGGGATCCGCTCACCTTGAGCGGCGTCCCTTCGGGAAGGGCTTGAACCCGCTCCTGAATTTCCGGCAGGAAGGCTCTGGAAACCAGAAAATCTCTGCGGGTGGTGCCGTCGCTCCACGGCGTTTCCTGTTTGACGGAAAAGAGAAAATACTTGCCGTCCTTTTTCCCGTTCCTGATGTGATGCAGCAAACCCGATATCGTGACGCTGTTGTCTACCTGCATGATCTCACTCACCTCTCTGCGGTTATTTTGAAAACAAGCCCGTCTCGAAATTCGGGCTCAGACGGCCGGAATGCCTCCTGTTTGAACGGTTACGGCCTCCTAACCCCCTCCTTGCTGCATAAACAATACCACAAGCAGCGTCACCCAAAAGAAAGCGGAAACGGCGCCCGTCAGGATGACTATTTTTTCGAGCTTCTCCAACCGGCGCGCCGCCGCCCGCCCGCTTTCTTCAAGAAGACGCCGTCTCTCTTCGTCCCGGGCGGCGCCCTTTTCCGCGCTTTCCCGGGCGATCGAGACCAGATTCAGTTTCATGTCCTTCGCCAGCTCCGACATCTCGGCCGAAAACTCGCTCAGCTCCCTCGTCTGCATACGCCCGTCCGCCTTCAGGGCGCCCTCCCAGGCGGGAATGGCCTCCTTCAGAAAGCGCAGGAGCCCGGTCATCTCCTCCAGCGTTTCATCGTCGAGCCCCGTCTTGACGGAGGCCAAAGCGGAAGAAAGCGCCGCGAACTGGCCGGAGGACTGCCGGGCCAGCTCGTCCGCGGTCTGCGCCAGCCGCGCGGCAACGCCCTCCATACATTCGCGAAAACCCTCCATACACTCGCGAAATCGCTCCATGGAAGAGGCCAGGTCGGAAACGCTCCGTTCCACGGACGCGTCGGCCGCGGCAAACGAGGCCGTCATTTCCGACCCCACCCTGCCGATTGCCTCCTGAAAGCGGCGGAGCGAGGCGAGCGGCTCCTCGGCGCCCAAGCTCCGCGGCGCCGGCAGCGCCGCCGCCGCTGTTGACAATCCCTTCGCGATTTCCGCCGCGACGGTTTCCCTCACGTCCGACTTCAGCGAAGGGAGAAGCGCCGCCGCCAGTTCCGCGACAATTCGCGCCGTCGCGTGATCCAACGGACGCCCGGCAACATCACTCATCAACTTCCCCCTCCCCAGGGTCGTGGACCCTGGACCCGTTATGGGTCTGGTGAAGGCGGGAGAAGGCGCCCTCCCGTTGGTCGGGGTGGGGCGTTTCCCGCTTAAAAAGACGGGCAGCATCGCCGCCTTCCGACCCATTATGGGGTGCAGGGGCCCCCGGCCCCTGTTGCCTGTGTTTCGCTTTTGAGAGAGCCAGGCGCATTCGGAACTCCGAAAACGGAAACGCGAAGCCGTTCCCGCTCTCCGCCCACTTTTGCATAAACGCTTCGCTTTGCGTGAACGCTCCGCCGGAGCGCCCGTTCGGGGGAAGCGCCTCCTCCCTGCCCCACAGCATGAAGTCCGTGTAGCGCGCGTCGTAGTTTTCGTAGACGAACCACTCGGCGCGTTCCCTGAAGCCCCTGCGCCAGGCGAAAAGGTCCGCCCGGTCCGGGACGTCCGTCAGGAGATCGGAGAGCCGCGCGTTGAAAAGAGCGCCCTGCCCGGACGCGGCGACCCAGCGGCGGGCGTGGGGAAGCGCGCGGATGTAGGGCGCGCGGGCGAGGTCCGACAGCCCCGAATCGACGCGGGCGATGTCCAGATGGACGACGGGCAGCCACTCGGCGAACAGGTCGTTCCAATCGACGGGCGGACTCCCCTCGCGGCGGAGAAACTCCTCCGCGCAGAGCGCGTCGCCCGGCGCCGCCAGAATTTCCAGCTCGCGCAGCAGCGTGTCCGGGGCGGCGATGCGGACGTGAGGCAGAGCCGGGGGCGTCGAGCCGCAGAAAAGCCACTTCCGTTCGTCGATGTCGTCCCCGCTCCCCCGCAGGGAGTCGGAAAACGCGATGTCGTGGGCAAGTAGGGAGAGAAGCCGCAGAGAATCGTGACGCCTCAGGCCCAACAGGACGACGCGCCGGCTGCTCCGCAGTGCGTCGAGGCGCAGAAAACGCGACTGTATGTCCTGCTCGCGGAACGTCGCCAAAAGCGGCGTGAAAAGACCGGCTTCCTCTTGAGCTTCCTCTTGGGCTTCCTCTTTTTTCGCGGGTTCTCTGCCGGCTTCGCCGAGTTCGCCGAACAACTCTTCCGCCGGAGCGCCGGGGTCCTCCGGCGTGAGGGCAAAAAGGTCGGAGAAAAGGTCGGCGAGCGCGTTTCTTATCGCGGCTTCCGCCTCCTGGGCGGCGTCCAGGGCCTGGAGCAGGGCGCTTCGCGAGGCCGACTCCTCCGCGGCGGCGCGTCCGGCATCGGCCATGGCGGCCTCTTCGCGGGCAAGCTCCTCGAAAAGGGGCTCGCAGCAGTCCTCCCGCATTTTATTTTCCCACCAGGCAAGGTGCCCGTTCAGAAAACGCAGGCGCTCGGAAAGCAGTTCCCGCGCGCCCTCCATCATCAGGGCCTTATCGACGTCCTGCCGGAAAAACGTCTTGTGGCGGGGCCAGAACCAGAGGCTTTCAAACCATCCCCTGACCCGGATCTCCTGCGGCTTCTGAAAGACGTAGCGGTGGAAGACCGGCAGGCCGCTCCGGGCCTCCTTCGTCTCGGGAGCGCCCCAGTCGCGGCTGCCGGGAACGACGCTGTTTTTCAGCAGAATTTCGCGGCAGGACCGGCGGGCCCTGTCCAGCCGCGCCGTCATCTGCGCGGTCAGATCCGAACACCCCGCGCCCCAGCGTTCGTAACGGTCCCGGACGCCCTTGACGGTGTTGGCGCTCTCGATCTCTTTTTCGAGGCAATTCAGGTGATATTCCGGATCCAGAAGCCTCCGCCATTCATTGCGCACGGCGGAGACCTCCGCGTTGACCCAGCGCTGCGCGTCGCGCAGTTCCCGTATCTTCTGCCGGATTTTTTCTTTTGTCTTCCCGGCCGGCCCGTCCTCGCCGGTTCCGGCGCGCTCTTCCAGAACCAGCCTCAGGTCCCGCGCCGCGCGCGACAGCAGGGCGGCGGCGCGCCCGGCGCGCGCCCCGGCTCTGTAACGCCTCAGGCCGGCCCGAAAGTCTTCCAGCCGCTCGATCAGAACCCCAAAGTTCGAGGCCCGCCACTCCGCCGAGTCCCGGTCATAAAAGTGTGCCAGAGCCAGCTTCGAGGAGACGGGAAGGATCGCGGAATCCGCGGCGGCGCCCCGCTCGCGGGAAGCGCTGCCCGCCTCGCCGATGTCCTCCCGAAGCTCCCGGACATAGGCGGAGAGCTTCTGGCGCCGCGAAAGCACGACCCGGCCCCCCTCGGTGTCGTCCTGTTCCAGGTCGATCTGCGAGAGCAGGAAAACGAGCCTTTGACTCTGTTCCAGAACGGCGTTCAATGCTTCGATGTCGGCCGCCTTCAGGCGGTTCCTTATGGAGGTGATGTAAAGCACGATGTCCAGCGTGGGCAGCAGGCGGCGCAGCACCAGCTCGGAGTGCTCCGGGAAGTCGTCGGCGTCGAGTCCGGGCGTGTCGATGAGGACAAGGCCCTCCGGAAGGAGCGCGCCGGGGCTCGACCACTCCAGAAGGGCCACGCCTTTTTCGTTGGCGGGGTTCATGCGCTCGGAAGACTGGCTTTCCATCCAGGCGGCCGTGAGGTCCGCTCCGGAAACGCGCGCGCGCGTCCCGTCCTTCGAAACGACGCTGACAAATCGTTCCGCCCCCCTGCGGCAACGGATCATCAGGTTGGTCGTCGCCCGGGTCTCCTCGGGCAGAAGGCGCTCCCCCATAACCGCGTTGATGAAGGTGGACTTGCCGCTGCTGGTGATGCCGACGACTCCGACCTCCAAATCCGTCTTCTCGTCCGCCGCGCGGAGAAGGGCCTCGATCTGCTCGACCCGCGTCGGGAAAAAGCCCGCGACAGGAGCCAGCTTTTGGAGCGCGTTCTCCAGACAGCCGCCGAAAACCCTTTCAAATTTTCCGAGCCCGTCTTCTCCGAGTTCGCCGGAAACCTCTGGAAGAGCTTCCGTCCGCAGCTCTTCCAGATCTTCCATCCGGAAACCTTCCGTCTGTTCGGGCCCGTATTCAGTCTCCGCATCGAACGGTTCTGTATCGAATCCGCGGCGGACAAGGCGCATTCCCAGCAGGAGGCGGAGACGGGCCATGTCCGCCTCCGCCTCCGCCGCGCCGGTCACGTCGGCGAGGACTCCGACGACTCCCCCGCCGGAGTTTTCCCCCCGGCCGGCTCTCCCGGCCTCCGCGATCGGCAGGAGGCGCGCCGAGAGAAGGCGCGTTCTTCCGTGGGTGTCCTCGTACCGATAGGCCGCCTCCGGCTCCGCCGAATTTTCGCCGGAGACATCGGAAAGCGCGCCGGCCCACGCCGCGAGACCGGGGTCGCGCGCCATGACGTCCGCGAAGGCCGCGTTGCAGAAGGTCAGGCGGCCGCTTGCGTCCCGGTGAAACAGAAACTCGGAGGATGCGTCGAGCATCCGCGCCAGAAGCCGGGCGCGGCGCTCCGCCGCCTCGCGGCTCAGGCTCTCCTGAGAAAGCCGGGTCACGAGGCGCTCTTTCTCCCGCTCCGCCTGTTCCTTTTCCGTTTCCAGGGCCGCCAGCTTTTTCTCCAGTTCACGCGCCGCCGGGAGCGGCTCGGTACGCCGATCTTCCCGGAATTCTTCCCGGCGCTCTTCCCGGGATTCCGTCGGAAAGAGATCCGTCTCCACACCGACAAGGCGCTCGGGCGCGCCCGTCTCGCCGCGCAGGCAAAAGGCGTCCAGCCGGAACCAGCGGTACAGTCCGTCGCCGCAGTACAGCCTGCGCTCCAGCGAAAAAACGGTCTCGTTCTCGTTTTCGCCGCACCCGCCGAAAACGAGGCGGCGGAACGTCAGGCTCTTGTCGTAATCGTCGGGGTGGTAAAGCTCCAGCCATTGGTCGAGGGTGTGAGGCAGAGTTTCCCGCGTCAGCCGGAAACTTCGGAGCAGCGCCGCGGAGCAGCGGATTTGCCGCGCTTTGAAATCGACGTCGAGGACGCATTCTCGGGCGTGTCTCAAAAACTGCCGCCAGACGAACCCGTCCCCTTCGGCGGGGGCGTTCTCCAAAACGCCTCCCGCGTCGTCCGGGATCTTCGGAACGCTGTTCATCATAGACTTCTGTTCATCATAGACTTTAACGCTGCCCTGCCGTTCAGCGGGCCGTGTTCATCGGTTCGGGCCGCTTTCGGCGGACTCGACGAGGGTCAGCCGGACGACTCCGCGCGGCGGAGCGTTTTGCGAAGACTCGCTCAAAGGCTCGCTTCCCGAAACCGCCTCCGTCGTCAGGCGCTTTCTGTCCGCGCCCCGGCCCGCCAGCAAATCGACAAGCGCCGCCGCCCGCTCGCGCAGAAGAGCCCTCTCTTCGGCCGGCTTCAATCCCGAATCCGTGTAAGTTTCGACGCGGAAGTTCATCGACGGGTCCTTCTCCATCAGCAGGGCGAATTTCTCGAAATTTTTCTCGTAGCCCTTCTGCGGAACGCTCGAACGGGAAGGGAATTTCACGGGAAACTCCAGCCTGCCCGTGCGCTCCAGGGAGTACAGCAGGTCCAGAACCTGAGCCTCCGTATCGAGCGATTTTGCCGGAACGGGGGACGGCGGAAGGGAGGGCCGCCTGCCGCTTTCCTCGAGGACGGTCAGGCGGTATTCGCGAAGGGAGAGAACCTCCTGCGTCACCCAGACGTCGCGCCCCGGACGGACGAATTTACCCACCGCGCGCCGTCCGCCCAGAGCGGGGTTTTCCCGAAACAGAACCTCCCCTCCGGCGCCCTGCAGAGACGTCAGAAAGCGATAGACCAAAGCGGACGCGGAAAGGGGCGTTCCCTTCGTGCGGTAGAGAATCTCGGTCTGCCGTCCCGCGAGGGAAACGGAACCGTTCTCCAGGGGCAGAACCGCCGCGCGGTCCCCCTGAAAGTAACTCACGATCTGATAACCGGCCGGTCTTTTGAAAAGGGGATGGTCGCGCGAACCCCTCACGTCGGGCTCAGCGGGCCGGCAGAGGCAGAGGAGGAATACAGCCGTCCAGACGGCCCTGCGCAGAACATAACTCGCAGAACTCGCCGCCGAAAAAAAAGAACCGCCGAAAGCCAACGGTAACGCCCCCTTTTCGATGAAATCCTGAAGCTGAGGTTATTATATACTAACTTCCCTCTCGCGCGGTATCGGCAAAAGGCATTTTTGAGTTCTGCAAGAACCAGCTTTACGCAATATACAGGCAGTGTTTTTACATAGACTATAAAGTTAGTCATATCAATGACTTACGAGTAAATGCTGTTGCCCTGACGCAATCGCTTTGAGCTTTGAAATTTCAGGGATTTTGTGATATAGTAAGAATAGTAGACAAGTCCAAACAGGTGTGCAATAAAGTACACTCTATTGCACGCCCCTTTTCAGCTTTTTTTCGCTTTTCACAGTTCAGTATTTCCAAGGGTTCTTCAAAGTTCTCCGGCCGTATTTTCCCTGTGCAATAGAGTGTACTTTATTGCACAGGGGCTTTGAAGCCAGACAGGAGAACGTTTTTCATGAATATCTTCTACGATTACAGCGCATTTCAGGCGTTTTACAGCGGCATATCGAGATATTTCCACGAATTGATCAGCCGTCTTCTGGATAAAGAAGACATCGACGTTCACCTTTTTATGGGATTGTATTTGAACCGTTATGGATTGGACAGACAGAAAAATCGCTGTAAAAGCTACTGGGGCCTGAATGTACCCGCCGTCCGCTATACGGGTTTTTTGCGAAATTTTATCAACAGAAAACTTTGGAAGTTTTTTCAGGCGAAACACGCGCCCGGCGGAGGGAAAGGATGCCTCTATCACCCTACTTATTATAATTTTGACGGTTACGACGCTTTCGACGGGCTGCCCAACGCCAGAATCGCTGTGACCGTTCATGATTTTACACATGAACGTTATCCTCATTTGTTCCGCAAGGGCGAGGAAACGCCGAAAGTAAAACAAAAGGCTATAGAGAGAGCCGATGCGCTTATTTGTGTTTCGGAATCGACAAAAAACGACCTTCTGGATTTATACGGGCATCAATATGGCCCTAAGATACGAACAATTTATCACGGGTACAATGATCTCTCCGCTCTCTCGAAACCCGGAATGCCTCTGCCCTCCGCTCCGTATTTTCTGTTCGTAGGGCCAAGGCATTCCTATAAAAATTTCGACTGTTTGGCCAAGGCATTCGCCTCGTCGCCCGCTTTGAAAAAAGACTTCGCAGTGGTCTGTTTCGGCGGGGCCGATTTTTCAAAAAAAGAAAAGGAACGATTCGCCGATTTGGGAGTCGCCGGCAAAATGTTGCTTTACAAGGGGGGAGACGACGTGCTGGCGGTCTTATACAAAAACGCCGCCGCCCTTGTTTTTCCCTCTTTTTACGAGGGGTTCGGGTTTCCTCTTCTGGAAGCGATGAAGTGCGGCTGTCCGGTCGTTGCGGGGAATTCCAGCTCCGTGCCCGAAGTGGCCGGAGACGCGGCGCTGCTGTTCAACCCTGAATCCGCCGAAGACCTCGCGGATCAGCTTTGCCGAGTCGCCTATGACAGCGAAATCCGAGACCGCATGATAAAATTGGGGCGGCAGCATTGCGCTCTTTTTTCCTGGGATCGCTGTCTCGAAGAGACTTTGAGGCTTTACAGAGAACTTCTTCAGGCGTAAATTGCCTCGGGGACGATTGGACGCGGCTGAGCTGCAGGGCTTCGTATAAGCATAAGCAGGGGGAATTTTTATGCCTTTGTCATATGAGGAAGCGACGGCGGAACTCTGGAAAGATGAGCAATATCATCAACTGATGAGAGATTCTTACCTGGATCTCAATCCCGTGGAGGCCGCGCTGCGCTTTCAGGACAGCGAGGAGTTTGCCGAAATACGGCGTATCTTATCCCGAAAGCGCGCGGGGAAAGTTGTATTGGACCTTGGGGCGGGAAACGGAATTTTATCTTTTGCGTTGGCGAACTGCGGCTGCTGGCTTCTGGCCTTGGAGCCGGGAAATGGGGCCGTCACAGGACGCCAGGCCATAAAAACGATACAAAATGCGACGGGAACGGCATTTGAAATATTGGAAGGCTGGGGTGAAAGCATTCCGTTGGAGGATGCCAGTGTCGATGTTGTCATCGCGAGGCAGGTGCTGCATCATGCCAAAGATTTGCAAAAAATGTGCGCGGAGGTTTACCGCGTATTGAAATCCGGAGGATTTTTTCTGGCTCTGCGGGAACACGTCATTCGTGGGGGG
>JAISMH010000005.1 GCA_031276855.1 Synergistaceae bacterium | reverse complement strand
ATTGCTCATATCCAAATTGTTGTGCATCGTAACGGTTCCATTGAGGTCGGAGGTTCCCGTTACCCTCAGATTCCCGTCAGCCGTCACGGTGGGGGCTTTGACGCGGACGCCGTTGTTTCCTTCGATTCTGAGGTCTCCCGGACCGCCAAAACAGGATATGAGACAGTTTGTTGCTGTGAAATCATCCCGTCCTGACCGACGCTTGTCAGAAGATCGCATGCCATCCGTATCGCCTCCCTCGCGCCGATTATCTCCTTCAGCAGATCTCCGCACTTCGGGCTGTTCGCGCAGATTCAGAAAAATTGCCCGCATTTCCGCGCCCGCCAGTTCCTCGCCCTCCTCGTTCCGAAAGCCGAAACGGTTACAAACAGTCTTCCCTGTTCTCAGGGTCATATCCCGAAACCGGCCGGGGTATAGCCAGCGGCGTTTCTCGTGTGGTAAAGTATTGCCGCCTGCGGGTGTACGGGATGTTTTCGCAATTTCGAGGGGGTTTTTCAGGTTGCGTCCATGTCACTATCGCTGTAACAACGCGCAAAAGGCGTTTTCTTTGTTTTCTTTCGGAATAGGGATGCTTTTTCTGTTCGGAACAGCCTTTTTTTCCCCGCTCCTCGTCCGCCCGGCGGAGGCGCGGGACATTTACGTCCGCCTCGCCGCCTCGCCGCCGAAGATCGCCCTGTCCTCGGACGGGACGATGACTTTGACCGACTCGGCGGGGAAGAAGCACTCCCTGAAAAAATCGGCCGCCCTGACCCGCTCGGGGGCCTCGGCGGCGGTCGGGAAGAAGCGCTATTCCCTTCCCGCGCGCATTTCATCCCCGGGCCTTCTGAGGTACAACGGCAGGAAGTACCGCGGAACGTTTCTGCTCACGCGGTCTTTCGTCCTGATCAACGTTCTGGACGTGGAGGACTACGTGCGCGGGGTGGTGCCGGCGGAGGCCGGTTCCGACCGGCCGAAGGAATACCTGAAAGTCCAAGCGATCATTTCGCGCACCTACGGCCTGCGGCAGAGCCTGACCCGCGCGTCGCGCGGCTTCGACGTCACCGACACCACCTCCGATCAGGTCTACAAAGGTGCGGGAGCGGAGACGCCCCTCACCGATCAGGCGGTTCGGGAAACCGCGGGGGAGGTTCTGACCCACGAAAACGCCCTGGCCCTCGCGCCTTTCCACTCCGACAGCGGCGGACACACCGCGGCGAGTTCCCACGTCTGGACGGAGGACATCCCTTACCTGCGGGGGGTGCGGGAGGCCGTCGCTTACCGATCCCCCAACGCGAACTGGACCGCCCGGCTGACGGCGGCTCAGGTGCAGGCGGCCCTGAAAAAAATGGGCTGCGACGTGGGGCAGGTCCGAACGATCCGCGTCGCGAAGGCCGACTCCGCCGGGCGCGCCGTCGCTCTGGCGTTCACGGGCAGCCGGGGCACCGCCTCGGTCAAGGCCAGCGGCTTCCGAATAGCCGCCGGCCCGAACCTCCTGAAAAGCACGATGCTGGGGGCCCCTTCCGCCCCTTCCGGGAAACCCGCGCAAACGCCCTTCCCGACCGATATTACGGCGAAAACGCCAACCGATATTTTGCCCAAAACACCGCCCGCCGCGCGGAACCGGACCCCTGACCGGACTCCTTCCAAAACTCCTGCCAAAGCGCCGGTTCCGGTCTCGGACACCCCTCTTTCCAAGATAGAAGAAACGCTCCTGACTCAAATGATCACAGACGGGGTCTTCTCCCCGGAGGAGCTGGTGGACATGCTGAAAAACCTGAACAAAAAAAGAGGCTATCTCTACATCGGACGCCAGAAAAAAGCCGAGGCGCAAGCACCTGTTACGCAAGCGCCCGTCAAGGCACAAGCACCTGTCAAAACGCGGGCACCTCTCAATATTTCCGCGCTTCTCAAAATGCCGGCGGCACCTGCGCCCGCCGAGTCGGCGTGGACGGGACGGACGTCCTCCGGGCAGGAGATTCCCGTGGAGAACGGGGTCTTCGTCTTCCGGGGCCGGGGGTGGGGACACGGGGTCGGTCTGTCGCAGTGGGGGGCCATGGCCATGGCCGGCCAGGGCTGGACGGCCGGGCGAATCCTCGAACACTACTATCCGGGCACGGCCGTCAAGCGGTTTCAGTAAGTCTAAATTCAATGAACTCAAATCCGCCGGATCTGAACCCGATGAACCCAAATCCGAACGAAGACGCTCGGGCCCGCGATTGCGGCTTCCGCGGGGGCGTTTACGATCTGGAGTCTTACGGCTACGACCTGCCGGAGGGGTGCATCGCGCAGAGCCCGGCGGTGCCCCGGGACTCCTCCCGCCTGATGGTGTGGAGCGCGGCGGGAGTCGGCGGCCCCCTGAGCGGCGCGGTGGAGCACCGCGTGTTCTCGGATATCGCGGAGATTCTGGAGCCGGGGGACCTTCTCGTCCTGAACGACACGCGCGTGATTCCGGCGCGCCTCAGGGGAGAACGGGCCGGCGGCGGGAAGGCCGAAATTCTGCTGCTCGGTCCCTGCGCTTCGGATTCCGGCCGCTGGAGGGCCCTGGTCCGCCCCGGCCGGCGTCTGCCCGAGGGGGCGGAGGTGCGGGTGGGAGACCGCGTTCTCACCGTCGAGGCCCGGGAAGCCGACGGGGTCCGCATCGTCCGCGCCGGTTCGGATCGGGAGGACGTTCTGGCCTTCCTCGGCCGCTGCGGACAGACGCCCCTGCCGCCCTACATCGGGGTCAGCCGGGACGCCCGCCTGGACAAGGCGCTGCGCGAGTCCTACCAGACCGTCTTCGCCGAGAAGGACGGCTCCGCGGCGGCCCCCACGGCCAGCCTTCACTTCACGCGGGAGCTTCTGGAGCGGATAGAGGCGCGGGGCGTCGAAATCGCGCGGACGACGTTGCACGTGGGGCTGGGGACGTTCCGCCCCGTGAGCGCGCGGGACATTCGGGAACACCGCATCCACAGCGAGCGCTGCGAGATACCGGAGGAGGCGGCGGACGCCGTGCGGCGGTGCCGCCTCCGCGGGGGGCGGGTCGTCGCCGCGGGGACGACCGTGGCTCGGACGCTGGAGTCGGCCGCGCTGGACGGGGGCCGCGCCGCCCCTGGCGCGCGGGACACGGAGCTTTTCATCTTTCCCGGCTTCCGCTACAGGGTGGTGGACGCGCTGATCACGAACTTCCACCTGCCGAAAAGCTCGCTCCTGATGCTGGTGTCCGCGTTCGTGGATCATCTGCAGGGCGGGGGCCGCGAGGCGGAGGCGCTTTCGGCCCTGCGCGGGGTCTACGCTCTGGCCCTCTCCGAGGGCTACCGCTTTTTCTCCTTCGGAGACGCGATGTTCATTAGAAAATAATGTGCAGGGGACCGCGTCCCCTGCTTCGGCAAGGAGCCGGCGATGAAAAAAAACATGCTGATTCTGATCCTGTCTCCTTTTCTGCTGGGCCTGACTTTGGGGGCCGCGGCGTTCCACATGAAGATTCCCCATGATTTCTGGGACAGGATGCTGCCCATTCCTCACGGGGAGATGAGGGTCGTCGTGGTGAAGCCGGGCCTGTCCGCGCGCCAGTGCGCGCAGGCCTTCCACGACCAGGGGGCCCTGACGGAACCTCCGTCCGACCTGGCGCGGTGGATGGCCCGCCTGGGAATCGACCGGAAGATCCGCTCCGGCCAGTACCGCGTCAGCCGCTCCGGCGCGTGGGACATGGCGCGCCAGCTCCGCACGGTGCAGCCGATCGACTGGAGCCTCACGATCATTCCGGGGATGGACGTTTTTTCGCTTCGGACCCTTTTCGACGGGAACGAGAACCCGGCTCTGTCCGGGGACGGGGAGAAAGATACGCTCCGGCGGGCGATCCTCGACAGCCGGAACTACCCCGCGCCGATGCGGAGGCACCTCCCCGGCGGCGAGGAGACGCGCGCCGCCTTTCTGCTCCCGGAGACGTATTTCGTCGCCGAAAAGTCCCCCGCGGAGCTCGTCCGCGTCGCCAGCCACACCTGGTGGGACAGGTACGGGGACCGGCTGTCCTCCGACGTGACGTCGCGGGATCTGAGGGAGAAGGCGATCCTGGCCTCCATGGTGCAGCGCGAGGCGCTTTGGGACGAGGAGCGCCCCGTCATCGCGGGGGTCATCGCCAACCGGCTCGAAAAGAACATGCTGCTCCAAATCGACGCGACGGTCGTCTACGCGTGGAAGCTCAAGGGGAAGAACCTGACGCGGGTTCTTTACAGCGATTTGGAGGTGGATTCGCCCTACAACACCTACGCCGTTCCGGGGTATCCTCCCGCGCCCATTTGCATTCCGTCCGCCGAGTCCTGGGAGGCGGCCTTCGCGCCGCAGGAAAACCCCTATTATTACTACGTCGCGCGCCGGAACGGCTACCATTACTTCGCCAAAACCTACGAGGACCACCGCCGCAACATCAGGAAAGCAAGGAAAGAATAATAAGGAAAGAACAATTCAGGAAAGAATAAATCACGGGAGGCCCGCGAATGGCGTTTTGGAGCGGAAAGAGGAAAAAGACGGGGAAAAACGGGAAGAAGGGGGCAGCTCGAAAACGCCGCGCCTCGAAACGAAGCGGCGTTTTCGAGCTGCTTGTGTTCGTTTTTCTCTGCGGAACCGTCTACGCGATCGGCGCGCTGTCGGGCAGCGCCTGGACGGGGTTCCGGGGGCGAATACTCGGCGAGTACCTGCGCTCGGCGTGGGGCGGGGCCCTTCTCATTCCGCTTTTGTTTGTCGTCTACCTCTGCGCCGCCTGGTTCGTCGGAAGCAGGATTCCGCGGCCCCTCGGACAGATTCTGGGCACGGCGCAGATCTACTTCACGACGGCGTTCGTCCTGGGGCTCTTCCGGGAGGCCCGGTGGAATCTTTCCTGGCTTCTGGCCGAACCCGGCACGGCCGGGGAGGGCCTGGCCCGCTTTTTTCTCCTGAACGGGGGCGTCCTGGGGGCCGTGATCCTCGCGTTCTCCTCTCTGGCGCTGTCGGCCGTCTTCTACGGCTTCAATCTGCCGGTCCGCCTTTTCCGCGCCCTGACATCGCGCGCGGCGGAGATCTGGAACACCCCCGAGAACTCGGACGCTTCCCGACCCCCCGAAGATCCGGAGGATCGCCGAACGCCGGGCCGGGAAGCGATTCCGATTCCGATCCCGACCTCGCCCCCGATCCCGATTTCGGAGGGCGCGGCCGCGTACCCCTATAAAGCCGAAGTCCCCCGTCAAATCGAAACGCCCGTCCGGGCCGAGACGCCCGTTCAGACCGAAGCGCTTCGGGTTGAAGTGACTCAGACTGAAACGCCTCGGGCCGAATCGCCCCGGATTGAAACGCCGCAGCAGCCGGAAGCGCCCGCTCCGGCGGAGCCGGCGCCTTTAGCCGAGACGGTGCCTTTAGCCGATCCGGCGCCTTTAGTTGAGGCGGCGCCTCTGGCCGAGCCGGCGCCTTTGGCTGAAACAGCGCCTTTGACCGAGGCCCCCGCCCCGGAGGCGCCGGCCTTGTCCAGCGGGCTGGCGTCCGCGGTGCAGGAGGAACTTCCCGGGGTGGAGCTGCCGGAGGACCTCGACGTTGCCGGACAGGGTTTTCGCGCGGGCGCGCGAAAATTCCCGCCGCCGATCGACATCTTCGGGCCGCCCGTCAAGATCGACGAGGAGGACGCGGCCGCCGCTTCCGCCCTCGCCAACGGGCAGGCCGAGGTCATCGTCAAGACGCTTCGGGACTTCGGCGTCAGGGCCAGCGTCGCCCACGTCGTCATCGGGCCGTCCGTGATTCAGTTCCAGCTGGAGCTCGCGCCGGGCATCAAAGTCAGCAAGGTGTCGGGGCTCGCCAACGACCTGACGATGGCTCTGGCCGTGGTCTCCGTCCGCGTGGAGGCTCCCATTCTGGGTCAGCGCTACGTCGGCATCGAGATCCCCAACCCCCGGCGCAAGGGCATCACCCTGCGCTCCCTCATGGAGTCGGAGGCCTTTCGAGAGGGCGAATTCACTCTGCCTCTGCCGATGGGGGTGCGGGTCGACTCCAAGCATCTGGTCTGCGGGCTGGAGGACATGCCGCACCTTCTGGTCGCGGGGACGACGGGCTCGGGCAAAAGCGTGTTCACGAACACCTGCATTCTGGGCATGTGCTCCCAGCGCTCCCCGGACGAGCTGAAACTCATCCTCGTCGATCCCAAGCACGTGGAGTTCGCGATATACGAGGGGCTCCCGCACCTTCTGGCGCGCCCCGTCTCGGACCCCAAAAAAGCCATCGCCGCGCTCACTTGGGCCGTGCAGGAAATGGAGACCCGCTCGGAGGCCTTCGCCGGGGCCAAGGTGCGGAACCTGGCGTCGTACAACGAGAAGGTTCTGCCCAAAGACCGCTTTCCCCATATCGTCGTCGTGGTGGACGAGCTCGCCGACCTGATGTACACGGCGGGCAAGGAAGTGGAGAACCTGATCGCCCGCCTCGCGCAGAAGGCCCGCGCCGCGGGGATACACCTGATTCTGGCGACGCAGCGGCCCTCCGTGGACGTCATCACGGGGCTCATCAAGGCGAACGTCCCGGCCCGCGTCGCGTTCGCCGTGCCCTCGCAGACGGACTCCCGCACGATCATCGACACAGGCGGCGCGGAAAAGCTGCTGGGCAAGGGGGACATGCTCTTCTACAGCACGCGCTACCCGCGCCCCCTGCGCCTGCAGGCCTCCTTCATCACGGAGGAGCGCACGCTCGAATTCGTCGCCTACATGAAAAACGTCTTCGGAGAGCCGGAGTGCATCGACTTCGAGGACCTTCCCAACGGCGGAGCGGGCGAGGAGCGCCCCGGCTCCGCCGCCTCCGACCCCAAGCTGGCCGAGGCGATCCGGGTCGTCATGAACACCGGCATCGCCTCGGCCAGCGGCCTGCAGCGGCACCTCAACATCGGCTACCCCCGCGCGGGGCGGCTGATATCGGGTCTCGAACTCCTGGGCGTCGTCGGCCCCCAGCCCGCGAACTCCTCCAGGCCGCGCGAAATCCTCATGGACGAGGAGACCGCCCTCGACGTTCTCGAACGCGCCCGCGGCCAGGCGCCGGATTAGAGGCATCGGCAGAGCCATTGACTTTTTCGGGGTCAATTTTTTGCCGCTGTGTATCGCATAAAGATTTGTACAAAAAAGAGCCGATGGCTCTGACTTTTTAAGGAGGCGGTGACTATGCTGCGGCTCGATCGGGAGTGTTTGTCGGCCGACAGGGCGGCTTGGGAGGCGGCGGGCTTCAAGATGCCGAACTACGACCGGGAGGCCATGATTCGGAGGACGCTTCAAAATCCGCGGTGGCTGCATTTCGGCACAGGCAATATTTTCAGGGCGTTTATCGCGCCCCTGCAGCAGCACCTGCTGAACACGGGCAGGGCCGATACGGGCATCATCGCGGCGGCGGCCCACGATTTCGAGGTCGTCGAGAGGGTGTACAGGCCCTACGGCAACCTGGCGATCTCCGTGGGGCTGAGGCCGGACGGGGAGATGATCCCGGAGGTCGTCGCCTCGATCGCGGAGTCGATACGGGCCGACGAGGGGCGGGCGCGCCTGCGCGAGATCGCGGAGGCCCCGAGCCTTCAGATCATGAGCTTCTGCATCACCGAAAAGGGATACGCCCTGACGGACATGCGGGGCAATCTGACGGAATCGATCCGGCGGGAGCTGGAGCAGGGGCCGGAGGGCGCGAAACACACGATGACTCTGGCCGCCGCGCTGCTTCTGGAGCGCTTCCTCGCCGGGGCCGCTCCGGTCGCCCTGCTCAGCCTCGACAACTGCAGCCGTAACGGGGACAAGCTGCGGGACTCGGTGCTGCGGGCGGCGCGCGCCTGGGCGGCTCACGGAGGGTTCGGACGGCCGGACTCGGTCTGGAGGGACTTCATGACCTATCTGGAGGACGAGAGCCGCGTTTCCTCCCCGTGGAGCATGATCGACAAGATCACGCCGCGCCCCTCGGAGTCCGTGCGGGACTTCCTGACCCAAAAGGGCGTGGAGGGCATGGACCTCCTGCTGACGGCGAAGGGGAGCTATGTCGCCCCGTTCGTCAACGCCGAGATTCCCCAATACCTGGTGGCGGAGGACCGCTTTCCCGCCGGGCGGCCGCCGCTGGAGGAGGCCGGAACCGGGGTGTACTTCACCGACCGGCAGACAGTGGAGAAGGCCGAGCGCATGAAGGTCTCCGCCTGCCTCAACCCGCTGCACACGGCCCTCGCGATTTTCGGCTGCCTTCTGGGCTACCGGACTATCGCGTCCGAGATGGAGAACCCTCTCCTGAGGGCTCTGGCGGAGAGAATCGGCTATGCCGAGGGAATGCCGGTGGTGGCGGATCCCGGCATCTTCAGCCCCAGGGAGTTCATCCGCGAGGTTCTGGAGGACCGTTTCCCCAACCCCTTCATCCCCGACACGCCCCAGCGCATCGCCACGGACACGAGCCAGAAAATTCCCGTCCGCTACGGGGAGACGATCAAGGCCTACATGGAACGCCCCGGCCAAAGCCCCGATTTGAACGCGAAAAATCTGGTGGGCATTCCTCTGGTCATCGCGGCGTGGTTCCGGTACCTTTTGGGCGTGGACGACGAGTTGCGCCCCATGGAACTCAGCGGAGACCCCCTGATGGAGGAGCTTCGGAAGGGACTGGAGGGCATCAGGCCCGGCGAGCCCCTCAGGCCCGGCGAGCCGGAAAGCGCCGGAGGACGGCTGCGCCCGTTTCTGTCGAACCCCGCGCTTTTCGGCGCCGACCTCTACGCGGCGGGGCTGGGGGAGAAGGTCGAATCCATGTTCGCCGAGACTCTGGCGGGGAAGGGCGCCGTGCTGCGGACCCTCGAAGCCCACATCGGGGTGGAGGGCCCGGCGGAGGGCCGGAAATAGTATTATCAGGTTTAATACCTAACGCTAAATACCCATTGCTATCTTCTTTCTTTATTGTAGCCTAACAACCGCGCAGGACGCAGAGAAAAATCACGACGAATCGAGCGGGAGAACGGGAAAGGAGACAATGGGGAAATGAGCGGGAAGAAAGGGAGGTTTTCCTCGCGGCGGGGCGTGGTGCTGCCCTCGGCGCTGTTGGTGATGCTGCTGTTCGCGATCCTCTGCGTGGCGATGTTCACCTTGTCCCACATGGGTATGGCCTACGACCTTTATTTCGAGCGGCGGGCCGTTCTGGAGCACGCGACGGTGAGCATGGCCACCGCTCTGGCCCGAAAACTGAACGAGTGGTCGGGAACGGGAAAACCCCTGTGGGAGGACTCTGAGGACGACAAGGAAGGGAGCGGATTTCTGAACGTCGGCGACCCCGCCATGAAGTTCACCTTCAGGATCGTTCCTCCTAAGGCGACCGGCAGGAAGGATTACCTTCGCCTTTCCGTCTGGGGCGAGTACGCCGGGACGGCGGCCGAGAACAGGAACATGGCGTGGCTCGTCTCTCTGGATGTCCCGAAAAGCCCGCTGTCCCACGACAAAACGGAGCTGCTGGATCTCGCCTTCGGGTCGCCGGACGCCCATGTCCTCTGGAAAAGGGACAGCTAGAGACTGCCGAGACCGGAGAATCGAGGTGAAACGCTGATGAAATGGACGGATTTCAAGTACAAAACGGATTTCAGGCATAAAAACGGGGGATTCGCCCTGCCTGAGGTTCTTTGCGCCATCATCATTCTGAGTCTCTCGATCCTGGCGTCTTTCTCGGCCATGAGCTACGCCCTGGCGCTCACCAACGAGAGCCGGGGCAGAATGGACGACTTCTCCATGATCATGCGGCATGGGGTCGCCGTGAACGTCTGGGCCGAGACCGGAGATCACAAAGAGAGCGAAAAGCCCTCCACGCCGAAAGAAATCGAAGAAATGTGGGGGAAGGCGGAGTTCAGTTTCGCCGTAGGCGGCACGGCCATGAAGGCTTCCGGCGGGCGCCTGTGGCTGGACGTAACCGAATTCAGGACGAGCTTCGACACGCCGGGGAAGAGGCGCCTCATGAAAAGCCCCGTTTTTGTCATGTTCAGCACGGCAAAGACGGCGGACATCCCGGAAAACGGAAATATCCCCGCCCCCTGATCCGCAGAGCCCGCGCGGGAGGATTCCTGAACAGGGAGAACCCTTGGGGCGATTTTAGAAATCGCCCCCGTCAATCCATCAACCGCTGATCTGCGACACGGATCGCAAAGCCTGATTCAGCGGACCCAAATCAATCCGAGCGTCCAGATAACCTGTTTTAATGTTGTTAAAATATTCATCGGCAGGCGGACATCCCCTTTGTTGATTTATTTTGTAGTCTGTCATGATATAAGCCATCGCCTTTATGCTTCCACCGTCAAAATCCACGCAAAAATCTTTCTTCGTATAAGATTGTGGATAACCTTCATAGCCGTCCAAGCTGATTTCGTCGCTCTTTTGCAGTTCCCATACGATAACGGGAACACTTTTCCCAACCGAAAATTCGATATTCGCATGATAGTGAAAACGTAACTCATAATCTTGAATCATCGACACCCCGAGCCGGATAGCATTCGGACAACGTTTCTTCATCTCGCTTCCGTTCATATTGCAACCATAGGCCAAATAATCTATAGTTCCCTAGAGAATTAACACTACACCGAATTTGTTGAATCTATCGTTGTTGGGCACACAATACCAAGGAGTTTGTAAATCTCATTGACGTTCTTAACCCGTTCCTGCGGTATGATGTTCTTTCCGTAGACCTTGCATTTTTGATTTCGAAGA
>JAISMH010000142.1 GCA_031276855.1 Synergistaceae bacterium | reverse complement strand
CGCCTTCACGTCGCGCAGAATGCGCTGAGGCGTCATGGGGAAGCGCCCGTCGTCGCATATCGCCTTGTTTTCGGCCTTGAACTTCGCCTTGAAATCGGCGATTTCCCCGCGCAGCTCCGGTTTTTTTCTGCCTTCGGGAAGAAGGGTCTTCGCCTCCGCGAGAATCTGGCGGAGCGCCGCCTTGAGGCCGGCGATGGCGCCGATCTCGACGGGGTAGTTGCGCCCGCTCTCCGCCGGGTCGATGTCGATCTGGATAAATTTGCTTTTGCTCGGGTCGAATGTGACGCCGGGGTACCAGCTGGAGCTGTCGGCCTCGGCGAAGCGGGTGCCCAGAGCGAGAATGACGTCGGCGTTCGCGGTCATTCTGTGGGTCAGCTCGAAGCCCCAGAACCCCGTCTGCCCCAGCATGAACGGGTGCGTGTCGGAGATGCAGCCGTGCCCCATCAGCGTACGGGAGACGGCAATGTCGAGAAATTCGGCCAGCGCCTGGAGTTCGGCGGAAGCCTCCGCGAGCAGGATTCCTCCGCCGGCGTGGAGGACGGGGCGCTCGGCGGCAATGAGCCTTTGGGCGACGGCCTTCGCGGTGTCCGGGTCGAGGGCGGGGCGGACGGTGACGGGACTGTCCCTGTAGGTATGGTCGAAGAGATCCGTGTCGATCTCGCGGGAGAACATGTCCATGGGAACGGAGATGAGCACCGGTCCGGGCCTGCCGCTCTTGGCCAGCCGGAAGGCCTTGTCGAGGATGGAGGGCAGCGCCTCCGGGTCGTCGAGGCGCCAGGCGCGCTTGACGAAGGGTTTGTAGATGTCGTACTGTTTGTTCGGAAACCAGCTTTTTCACGCCTATCTTTCCTTAATATAATGGGGTCAGGGGACAAGTCCCCTGCAGGGTATGGGACGGAGTCCCATGTTTTTTATTTTTTACTCCCTGATCACCGCCGGGTCGAAGAACTCCCCGAACAGCACGGATTCCTCCGGCTGGTCCTTGAGAATCGGGCGGGCCACAAAGGTACTCTGCATGTAATATTTCAACCCGATGTTGTCCGAGACCTGATTCCTTCCCCATACGCCGCAGCCCATGCTGGAGGTCATCGGCATTCCGTTTTCGGCGCTGCCCGCGTTGGTCTTGGACTGGGGCTGACGCACCATGATACGGGTCACGGGCGCGCGCAGGGCCAGCCGGTCGATGTGGTCGTCGTCGTGGCTGTAGATGCCGCAGGAATGCCCACTCCCGCCGACTTTGTAAATTTCTTCCATCATCTTGAGCGCGTTCTCGAACTCCCCCTCGTAGCGGTAGAGAGCGAGCAGGGTGGTCAGCTTTTCTCCGCTGAACTTGTGCTCCTTGCCGATGCCCGTCCCCTCGACCATGATGAACCTGCGGTCGGCGGGAATCTCGAACCCCGCGGCCTGAGCGAGCTTCTGCGGCGAAACGGCGACGGTCTCGACGATGCGGCGGCCCTCCGCGTCCCACATGGCCTTTTCCAGCTTCGCCCTTTCCCCGGACGACGCCAGATACCCGCCCTCCTGTTTGAGGGCCTCGACCATTCGATCGTAAATGCCGCCGCAGATGACCAGATTGCCGTCGGCGGAGCAGCCGGAGCCGAAGTCCGAGGTCTTGCTGGTCCGCGTGTTCCGCGCCGCGATCTCGACGTCGGTGGTCTCGTCGAAGATCATGGCTCCGCCCAAACCCGGCAGGGGACTTGTCCCCTGCACCCCAATATTTGTCTCAGTCGATACCATGTTTCTTCATATAGTCCTTTGTCGTGGCGAGGCAGCGGCGGGCGTGTTCCGCGGAGCCCCACTTCGCCGCCTTTTCGAGGTGCGGCAATTCCAAAGAGAAAAGGACATTGTCGGGAAGCCTTTTCACGTTTGTTCTTCGCGAGGTCGAAATCGTGCTCCCCCCTGACGCCCATGACGATAGGCCGAATGCCCACGGCGTCGTAGCCGATAAGGCGCGCGTTGTAGATCATTTCCGGAGGAGACCAGTGCAGAGCCGTCAGCTGAGCGAGAGAATACTTTCTGGGCAAGGCGTTCACTCCCCTGTTTTATATAATTGAATCCTGTCGAATCTTGCAGTGAACCCGCTTTCGTTTTGCTGCCCTCGGCTGAAGAAGGTGAGAATGAAAAGAAGACCGCCCGAATCTCATAGACCCTGAATTCAAGCGCGTACAAAAAGGAATATGAATAAACAATAAATTTATTCCGCTTAGTAGAATTAATAGCTTTTATATAAAATAAACTGCTTAATGGGATTTTTACACGAACGTTTTCGTTTTGTCAAGGGGATGAAAAATTCCGTGTCGCCGGACAGTGATACTGTTTTTTGTTGACAGGTGGGGACATCTTCTGCTATTATCGCACTCACGTTTTCTGCGCGGGGGGTATTGTCGTGTCTTTGAGAGAGTTGGCTGTGCAGGGCAGGGTCGTGGGAGAGAGGGAAGTCCGGCGGGCGATGACCAAGGGACTTCTCGGCAAGATATTTATCGCGTCGGACAGCGACGCGAAGACGCTCCGCGGCATTCTCGAAGCGGCCGCCTCCTCGGGCGTCGAGGTGGAGAAGGTGGATTCCAGGCTGAAGCTCGGCCGGGCCTGTGCTATCGGCCGGCCGGCCGCCGTGGCGGGTTTGCCGGGGAAGGCGCCCGAGAAACGATAAATTGAACGCGCCGGGATGTGCCCGGCCGCGAATGTTCAATATCTGCGTATGTTCGCAGCGAGTAAAATCATACGGAGGAGGAGATTCTGTGCCGACAATCAATCAGCTTGTCCGTCAGGGACGCTCGGAGAAGCGCGCCAAAAGCGATTCTCCGGCATTGCAGGGAAATCCGGCGAGGAGAGGGGTTTGCACGAGAGTGTACACCGTCACCCCCAAAAAGCCGAACTCGGCTTTGAGGAAGGTGGCACGTGTGCGCCTGACCAACGGAATAGAGGTCACGTCTTATATTCCGGGAATCGGGCACAACCTTCAGGAACACTCGGTGGTTCTCGTGCGCGGGGGGCGCGTGAAAGACCTTCCCGGCGTGCGCTACCATATTGTGCGCGGTACGCTTGACTGCGGCGGAGTGGAAAACAGAAAACGCAGCCGCTCGAAGTACGGCGCGCGCAGACCGAAGAAGTAAGGAGGAGTTCCGCAATGCCTCGCAAGGGTCATGTGAGAAAAAGAGCGTCGACGCCGGACACGCGTTTCGGCAACGCGGCAGTCGCGAAGTTTATCGCCAGTCTGATGAAGGGCGGCAAAAAGAGCATTGCCGAGAGGATTCTCTACAACGCGCTCGACAATGCGGCGGAGAAACTGGGTACGGAGCCTTTCGACGTTTTCGAGAAGGCGATGGGCAACGTCTCTCCTCAGATCGAGGTTCGTCCGCGCCGCGTCGGGGGCGCCACGTATCAGGTTCCCGTGGAGGTCACGCCGGAGAGGGGGCAGCTTCTTTCCATTCGCTGGATAATCTCCTACTCGCGCGCCAAAAAAGGAATGCCCATGTCGGATCGTCTCATGCGGGAGCTCATGGACGCTTACAAAAATGAGGGCAGCTCCATCAAAAAACGCGAAGACACCCACAAAATGGCCGAGGCCAACAGGGCGTTTGCGCACTATCGCTGGTAGTTCGGGAAAGACGAACGAAAGTCCTTCAGTCTATTGGGGGGCTTTTTTTTCGGGTTTTGTTTTTTAATCTCAGACAGCGCAATTTCAAACGTTTGGGCCTCTTCATAGCGTCGTGGCTGACAGCGGATATGGAGATTCGAGACTTTTTTGAAATGCTGTATCGGGCAGGTGCGGTTTTTGGATATTACAAGACTTAGAAACATAGGAATAGCGGCTCACATCGACGCCGGCAAAACAACGATCAGCGAGCGTATCCTTTACTATACGGGCCGCAACTACAAAATCGGTGAAGTTCATGAGGGCGCGGCCACCATGGACTGGATGGAGCAGGAGCGGGAGCGCGGCATCACGATAACCTCCGCCGCGACGACGTGCATCTGGAAGGGACATACGATCAATCTGATTGATACGCCCGGCCACGTGGATTTTACGGTCGAGGTGGAGCGTTCTCTGCGCGTGCTTGACGGAGCCGTTTCCGTCTTCTGCGCCGTGGGGGGCGTCGAGCCCCAGTCGGAAACCGTCTGGCGTCAGGCCGACAAATACCACGTCCCGCGCGTCGCGTTCGTCAACAAGATGGACCGCATCGGCGCGGATTTCGATGTCGTCGTGGCGGCGATGAGGGAAAGACTGGGGGCCAACGCGGTTCCCGTTCAGATTCCCATCGGCGCGGAGGAAGACTTCGCCGGCGTTGTGGATCTGATCGAGCAGAAGGCCGTGATGTTCAGCGGGGAACTGGGGCAGCCGCCCAGCGTGGCGCCGATTCCGCCGGAGCTGGCCGACCTCGCCAGGGCCGGACGCGATTTTATCGCCGAGGCCGTTTCGGACTTCAGCGACGACATCATGACCCTTTATCTGGAAGGGAAGGAGATCGGAGACGACTTGCTCCGGGGCGCCCTTCGCAGGGCGACGATCGGGCTCAAGACCGTTCCTGTCCTCTGCGGGTCCGCCTTCAAGAACAAGGGCGTGGAGTTGCTGCTCGACGCGGTGGTCGAATATCTGCCGTCTCCCGTGGATTTGCCCGCCATAAAGGGGCTTCGCCCCGACGACCCGGATGTCGTCGTGGAGCGTCACAGCGACCCCGGCGAGCCCTTTACGGCTCTGGCTTTCAAGGTGGCGGTGGACTCGTTTCTGGGCAAGCTGATCTTTTTGCGCGTCTACTCGGGAACTCTGGAGAAGGGCAGCGGCATCTACAACGCCAGCTCCGGCCAGAGGGAACGGATCGGGCGCATCATGCGGATGCACTCCAACAAGCGTGAGGACATCGACGCGATGGAAGCGGGGATGATCGTGGCGGTTCCCAGTCTCAAGAACACCAAAACGGGGGACACGCTCTGCGCGGAGAACAACCCCATCGTCTTGGAAAGCTTGGAATTTCCGGAGTCCGTCATCTCCCTTTCCGTGGAGCCCGCCACTCAGGCGGACAAGATGAAGCTCTCCAAGGGGCTGGTGGCTCTTTCCGACGAAGACCCGACCTTTCGCGTCCGCACGGACGAGGAAAGCGGGCAGACGATAATCTCCGGCATGGGCGAACTGCACCTCGAGATCATCATCGACCGCCTGAAGAGGGAGTTCGGCGTGGACGTCAAGGTGGGCCGCCCCCAGGTCGCCTACAGGGAGGCCATTCAGAAGGCGGCCTCCGCCGAGGGGAAGTACATCCGTCAGTCGGGTGGCCGCGGCCAGTACGGCCATGTCGTGTTCGAGATCGAACCTCTGCCGGAGGGCAAGGGCTACGAGTTCGAGGACAAAATTGTGGGGGGGGTCGTTCCCAAGGAGTACGTCGCCGCCGTCCAGAAGGGGCTGGAGGAGGCCATTCAGAGCGGAGTGCTGGGCGGATACCCCGTCATCGGCATCAGGATTGCCCTGGTGGACGGAAGCTACCATGACGTGGACAGCTCCGAGATGGCGTTCAAGATCGCGGCGTCGATCGGGTTCAAGGAAGCGATGAAGAAGGCCGGACCGATTCTGATGGAGCCCGTCATGTCGGTCGAGGTCGTGACCCCGGAGGACTACGTGGGGGACGTCATCGGAGACCTGTCCTCCCGGAGAGGCCGCATCGAAGGGATGGATATGAGGGCGAACGCGCGCGTCGTGAGGTCTTACGTGCCCCTCGCCAGCATGTTCGGCTACGCCACCGACCTCAGGAGCAAAACGTCGGGAAGGGCGAACTACACGATGCAGTTCGACCACTACGAACAGGCCCCGGCCGACGTGACGGAAAAAGTTCTGAAGGGCTAGCTTCCGGGGCCGGGGTAATCTGCGGCAGACGGGCGAAAAAATTTGTCGGAAATTGAGATTTGAAAAAATTATCAGGAGGGGAACAGAGTTATGGCAAAAGAGAAATTTGACCGCAACAAGCCGCACTTGAACATCGGCACGATCGGGCATATCGACCACGGCAAGACGACGCTGACGGCCGCGATCACGAAGTGCCTGGCGACGCAGA
>JAISMH010000085.1 GCA_031276855.1 Synergistaceae bacterium | reverse complement strand
GTCACGTTCGGCTCGATACCGGAAGAGAACCACTACCTGTCCCGCAAGCCGCCGGAACCGGTGGTGGTGGAAAAAGGCGGCGGCTGCGACGCGGGCTTCGGCGCGGGAGCTGCGCTGGCGGTTCTGGCGGCGTGCCTGGCCGCGCGGAAACAGGGGAAAAATTAAGAAGACGGTCATGCACGGGAGGTTCCTCCGAAAGGGGGAGCCTCCCGTTTTCAGTCAGGCCGCCCGCTCCCGCCAGCCGTTCCGCTCCCGTCTCACCCGGACATTTTCGCTGACGGGTTATGGGAGGACGTTATCACAGACGAACAACAAACGATTGAATTAAACGGCCGCCGCGGCTATGATATTGAGTCGGAATATCAAAAATCGATTGGAGCGTGGGCATTTTGGAACTCAAGCAACTGGGGGAGCACACCTGGTACATTCCCGGGCGGGTCAATATCGGATACTACGAGGAGAACGGAAAAGGCTACCTGATCGACACAGGGCTCGACGACGATCACGGGAAAAAAATATTGAAGCTGCTGAACGAGACGCGGGGCACTCCCCTCCGCGCCATCGTGAACACCCATTCCAACGCCGACCACATCGGCGGCAACGCCGTCATCCAGAAGCGCACGAACTGCGAGGTCTGGGCGACGCGCATCGAGGGAATCATGACGGAGTGGACCTCGCTGGAGCCCCTTTGGCTCTGGTCGGCCTGGCCTTTCCGGGAAATACGCGGAAAATTCATCGAGGCCAAGCCCTCGAAAGTCACGTTCATCGACGGAGAGAAGGCTGAAAGGGAGAAGGCCGAAAGCGAGTACCCGATCATGGACACGGCCCTGACCGCCGTGCCGCTGCCCGGACACTACCTCGACATGATCGGCGTGAAGACGCCGGACGGGGTGTTCTTCGCGGCCGACGCCCTGTTCGCGCCGGCGGTTCTCGAAAAATACCGTTTCTGCGTGATGATCAACATCGAAGCGGGGTACAAAACCCTGGACATGCTCGAAAATTCGCGCACGACGACGTGGTTCGTGCCCTGCCACGCGCCGGCAGTCCGGGATATCGGCGAGCTGGCGCGGCAGAACCGGGAGGCGCTCGCCTGGGTCTCAGAGGCGGTGTACGACACTCTGGCGCCCGGAAGAGCCCTCTCCCGCGAGGACATTCTGGCGGAAATCTGCCTCGCCGCCAATCTGGAAATGGACGCCGCCTCCCTGCTGCTGAACCTATCCAGCGTCAGCGCGCACCTGACTTATCTCTCCGCGCGGAACCGGGTGGAACCGTTCGTGAAGGACTGCCGCCTCCTCTGGAAGCGAAAGGACGGATAGAAAAACAGAAAGAGGCGGGGAAAACGCGGATAGTGCCCCATTCCGCCCAATTCCGATTTACCAGCCGTTGCGGTGCAGCCTCGCCCGATCCGTCCCGCTGTGGGGAGCCTTATGCTCGGTGCCGTACCCCAGGACGGCCAGAGCCAGAAGACGGACCCCGCCGGGCAGGTCCAGCAGAGGGGGCACCGTATCCTCCCTGTCGGGGCGGTTGGCGATCTTCACCCAGACCCCTTCGAGCCCCAAAGCCCTCGCGGCGAGCAGGATGTTCTCCATCGCGCATGCGCCGTCCTCCATCCAGGTCCCGTCGGTCAGCTTGTGGTCCCTTTCGTAGGCCGCCTCGTCCACGCAGACGGCAATCGCGAGAGGCGCTCCGCCCACCAGACGGGTCCGCTCGGTCGCGCCGCCGATCTTCTTCAGAAGGTTTCTGTCGTCGATCACCACGAAATGACACGGCCGGATGTTCATCGCGCTCGGCGCGGCGAAAGCGCATTCGAGCAGCGTTTCCACCTTCTCCGGTTCCACGTCCCGCCCCTCGAAAGCGCGGACGCTGCGCCGCCCCAGAATGAGCCGGATGGTTCTGTCGTCAATCTTGCCGGCGGCGCTTTCTCTTTCCGCCGCGTTTCCCTCAAACGTCATCTTGTCGTCCTCCTCGAAGGCGTCCTCACCGGACGCCGGTCAGCATTGAAATTTATCCGTCTTAATCCTTATACTCGTAGCTCAGAATCTCCACGTCGCCCCAGAGCTTTTCGATTTTATAGAAGTCCCTGCCCTTTTTGCTGAACACGTGTACGGCGATGTCCCCCGCGTCGAGCAGCCGCCAGTTCGAGCTGTTCTCTCCCTCGATTCTCACCGTTCGGCCCCGCCGCTCGAACGACTCCCGCGCGGCGTCCACGAGAGTCTTCATGTGGACCTCGGAATTTCCCGTCACCAAAATGAAAACATCCACCAAAGACCCGATACCTCCCAGGTCGATCCCGACGATCTCCTGTCCCTTTTTGTCCGCCAAAGCATCGCATACATAGCTGTATTCCGCAAGCGTCGTCATATAAAGCCCGTTCCCTCCCAAATCGAACCCCGAATAAAACTCCAAATAAAGTGCCGCCGCCGCGCTCGCCCCGCAACCCGAGCCGAGAGCGGTCCCGGGCGTCAAAAAGCGGCTTTCTCCAGACGATTGAATATCGTCTCTTTATCGTGTCCCAGGACAATCGAGACCATCGTGACCGTCCGGTCCTTCTGAATCAGATTCTTGTTGGTTATGCCGCAGAGTTTCGCCAGGGCCTCCGCGGCGCCTTTCGCGCTCTCGCCGGCGCTTTCCGGGTAGAGCACGTTCGAGGCGTAGTAGTCGAAATGTTTGGCGTTTCCCGTGTAGACCACATCCACGCCGATTTTTTGAAAAATCTGCGAGGCCTTCCGCCCGAGCCCGCTTTCCCCGTCGCCGTTCAGCACGCCGATCTTCCCGATCTGGCCGACCAGTTCCAAAAGCGTATCCGGGCTCAGATCGGAGGGAGGCTCGTCCGCGGAAACCGTGCCGGGGACCGTCTCGGGAGGTTCATCTCCGCCGGCGAGCCACTTCGGTATCTCGACGATGTCGAGAATCCAGTAGCTCGTGTTCCCGATATAGGCGGCCTTTCCCGGCGCGACCTGCATCTGAATGCGGTCACGCGGAAGCGAGTTCAAAAACAGCAGCAGCTTCAGCCCTTCCAGAGGCGTCAGATCGGTGTTGACGGCGGAAATGAACTCGTTGACCAGATCCGTGACGCTGAGCTTGAGCAGCATCGACGGGGATTTCATCTTTTCGATGACGAGAGAGGTGAATTTCTGCTGGCGCTGGACGCGGCCGATGTCTCCGAGAGGGTCGTGGCGGAAGCGGACGTATTCGAGCGCCGTCTTGCCGTTCATGTGCTGACGCCCCTTCGGGATGTTGATGAAGAGCTTCCCCGAGTAGTCCGTGTACTCCAGCTTTTTCTCGACATCGACATCGACGCCGCCGATCAGGTCGATCATGCGGGAAAAACTCTGGTAATTGAGCACCGCGAAGTAGTTGATCCCCACGTTCAGGGTGTTCATCAGGGTCTCCCGCAGGAGATTCATGCCGCCGTAGACGTAGGCGTGGTTGATTTTATCCCAGCCGCGCCCCGGAATGGACACCCGCGAATCGCGGGGAATGGACAGGACGCGGACGGACTGCGTGCTTTGGTTGAACACGGCCAAAGCGATGGCGTCCGAGCGGTAGACCCCGTCGAGGTCGTCCAGGCCGACCAGGAGAATATTCACCGTGCCGAGGATGGGATCCGCCGTCAGAGAGGAGATACTGTCGTCCTTTTCGGGTTCTGCCGGCCTTGCGTCGAAGCTCGCGGCCGCGGGTTCCTCGACTTTCCACAGGGGCTTCGGGGAAGCGGGAAAAAAGAACTCCGACAGGCGCCACGCGGCGCCGGCCACCGTAGAGACCAGAATCAGGAAAGCGATGACGCACATCTTAAGAATCTTCAAATTCGAGCCCCTCCGATACGATAAAGAAAACGAGCAGGCGAGGCACCCGTCTGACACCCGTCTCTTTCTGCCTGTAAAGTCTCCTTGTAAACATTCAAACTCAGGGGGCAGAGCTCGTTCAGTCGCTGCGCTCCTTCACTGGCCCCCCCGAGAGCCTCCTGTAAAGCCCGCGGCATTCGATATAATTTTCCACAAGGCGGGGAACGAGAAAACGGATGCTCCGCCCCTCGCGCACCCGCTCGCGGATCTCCGTGCTGGAGATGGCGAACTGCGGGATTTCGATCAACTTCAGGGCCGTCCGAATTTCCGGAGGCAGGAGTTCGACGCCCCTGACGGAGTATCCGGGCCTCGTCGCCGTCACCAGAGTGCAGAGCGACGGAAGCCGCATGTAGTCTTTCCACGTGTCGATACTCAGAAGGGCGTCCAGCCCCGTGATGAAGAAGAGTTCGCGGGCGGAGGCGCTTTCTTCGAGAAACTCCTCGAGCGTGTCCACCGTGTGGGAGGGCCTCCCCCGGTCGATTTCCGTGCGGGACACGGAAAACTCCCTCACCCCGGCCGTCGCCAGAAGCGTCATGGCATAGCGATCCTCGGGAGAGGTGATGGTTTTTTCTTTTTTGTGCGGAGGCTCTCCCGTCGGGACGAACACGGCGCAATCCAGCCTCAGCTGCCGCCGGCACTCCTCCGCCGCCAGCAAATGACCGTAATGAATGGGGTCGAACGTCCCCCCCATGATGCCCACCTTTTCCGTCACGGCTCTCCGAGCCCCCTCTCACTCTCCTATTCTATCAGGTTGAAAATCAAATGCGGCCTCTCCGATATAAACCTTGTCCCCTTCCGCCGCGCCCGCCTTTTCCAGAGCTTCCTCGACTTTGAGGCGCTTCAGGACGCGCGCGAACTTCATCAGGGCGTCCTCCTGATCGAAGTCGATCCGCCGAACCGTCTTTTCGAGGTTCTCGTGCTCGACGCGGAAGCCGCCCTCCGTGAGGCGGACGATCCTGACGGGCAGAGGCGCCGTCCCGCGCAGGCGGGGCAGCTCGCCGCGCATTTCCGCCAAAGAGACCGAGCCCGCCGGGCGCGGGTAAAGGCGCACCGTCTCGACGATCCCGTCGATCAGGGCCTGAACGCCGCCGCCCTCCTTCGCGCTGATCAGAAGGCACTTCTGCCCGATTTCGGCCATCGCCCGCGTCAGAACGCGGGCGTTCTCCTCCGTGCCGGGAAGGTCCGTCTTGTTTCCCACGACCAGACAGGGGCGCTTCAGAAGGTCCGCTCCGTAGGCCTCGAACTCGCGGCGGACGACCTCCCAGTTCCGCAGAACGCCGTCTTCCGCGAGATCGACGACGTGAATCAGAACGCGCGTGCGCTCGATGTGCCTCAGAAAATGATGCCCCAACCCCTTGTTGTCGTGAGCCCCCTCGATGAGCCCGGGAACGTCGGCGATGACGATCTGCTGGTCGTCGACCGCGAGAACCCCCAGATTGGGGGAGAGCGTCGTGAAAGGATACCCCGCGATCCTGGGCTTCGCCCCGCTGATCGCGGCCAGAATGCTGGACTTTCCCGCGTTGGGAAGGCCCACCAGCCCCACATCGGCGATGAGCTTGAGCTCCAGCAGCAGGGTTCGCTCCTCGCCCTCGTCGCCTTTTTCGGCAAAACGCGGCGCGCGGCGCACGGAGGACGTGAAATGCGCGTTGCCCCTCCCGCCCCGCCCGCCTCTGGCGGCGACAAAACGCTGCCCCGGCTCGACCAGGTCCGCAATCAGCTCGTCCGTGTCCGCGTCGCGCACCAGAGTGCCGCAGGGCAGACGGATCACAACATCCTCCCCGTCGGCGCCCGTCTGCATGGAACCCGCGCCGTGCCCGGCGTGGCCGGCCTGGAACCTTTTGTTGTACTCGAAATCGGCGAGCGTGACGATGCCCTTCACCGTTTCCAGAACGACATCCCCGCCTTTCCCTCCGTCCGCGCCGTCGGGACCGCCCTTGGGGAGAAATTTTTCGCGCCGGAAACTGAGGCTTCCGTTCCCGCCTCTGCCCGCCTTGACCATAATCCGCGCAAGATCGACAAACTTCAATGACAACACCACCGCAACACGCCGAAAAAACCGGCAAAAAAGAAACAGAAAAAAAGAAGGCTCCAGTCACAGGAGCCCCCGTTCACAAGACATCGCTCGAAAACAAACCCCGAGGCCGGACGAAACCATGGTATACGGGGTCTGAACATTTACGAAAATTCTTCCTCTTCGCCTGGGCCGCTCAAGTCAAACCTGCGCCGCCGGCTCCACCGAAACGAACTTGCGGTCGCCGCGGGTCGCGAAAACGACCTTGCCCGGAGTCAGGGCAAACAGGGTGAAGTCGCGCCCCAGCCCCACGTTTTTGCCGGGGTGAATCCGCGTTCCGCACTGCCGAACCAGGATGCAGCCCGTCTTGACCTCCGTACCCGCGTAGGCCTTGACCCCGCGGTACTTCGGGTTGCTGTCGCGGCCGTTCGTCGAACTCCCCTGCCCCTTTTTGTGGGCGAAAAACTGTATGTCGAACACAAAATCCCCGATCACGATACGTACACCTCCGAAACACTGGCATAGCCGGAATGACCGGCCGCTATTTCCTTCAGCGACAAAGCCACCGTCCGCGTCAGCAGATCGAGCTCGGCCGCCCTGTCCTCTTTCCATTTCACGCGAATGAAAGAAGCGGAGTTCTCCGTCCCGCTTTCCATCTCACATTCCGCGTCTTCCACGCAGGCGACGTCCCGGAGGCCGACGAGAAGGGCCTGAACGAGCGCGGACACCGCCGCGCAGACGACATCCTCTCCTTCGGGGGCGAACCCGGAATGTCCCTCCGTCTCCAGGCCGACAAGGCCCTTCTTTCCCCAAAACAACGTTACGCGCGTCACCTAGGCGATGATTTCCTTAATGCGGATTTCCGTGTAATACTGCCGGTGACCGCGCATACGCCTGTAGTTTTTCTTGCTTTTGAACTTGAACACCAGCACCTTGCCGGCGCGGGCCTGAGAGAGAATCTCCGCCTTCACCGCGGCGCCAGCGACCAGCGGCGTTCCGAATTTCACGGAATCATCCCCGCCCACCATATGAACCCTGTCGAGGGTGATTTCCTGTCCGGCCTCGCCCTCCAGGCGCTCGACGCGGAACGTATCCCCCACCTGCACGCGGTATTGCTTACCGCCCGTTTCCACCACTGCGTACGTGATCAATCCTTCTCCTCCTTCCGCTGAATCGAGGCTCTCCGCTTCGGAGATTGACGCCCCGGGCAGACCGTACACCGCCGTCAGACTCCCGGCTTCGGCCGCTTTCGGACACAGGCCCCATTCATGCGACTCATAACCGTGTTATTTTACGCATACCTGCCCGGTTCCGTCAAGCCCGCCGCGCCTCTGTGTTGTTCGTCTGTGATAATGTCCTCTCATAACTCGTCAGCGAAAATGTCCTAATGAAACAGGAGAGAGTGACATTGAGCAGGGATGAGTTGAAGCGGGTTAAGGTTATGGAACGGGTATTGTCGGGAAGCATGACATATGCAGAGGGAGCGGAAACTTTGGGGGTGAGTTCCCGCCAGTTGAGAAGACTGAAAACAAAA
>JAISMH010000059.1 GCA_031276855.1 Synergistaceae bacterium | reverse complement strand
AAAATCTTTCAAGTCCATTGCCAGAGAGCTCGGCAGGGATTGCACGACTGTTTCAAAAGAAGTTCGCCTGCGGCGCATTTCAAAGTGTACAGGGGCTTATGGAAGAGCTTTCAACGACTAAACGTATCCGTTCAAGGGGGGGAAAAGTTGATTTTCATTAATTCTTACTATAACTAGGTTTATCTCAAAGGTTTCCCTATCAAGAAAAAGATATGCAAATTGAGAGTGAATTTATAAATCTAGATATAACAAGTATTAATGATTTTTACTTCCTTCCTCCTTGAACGGATATACTCGCCCCACCCAGCCCATAACGGGTCCAGGGGCTGCGCCCCTGGTTAGGCTTTGATGGATTCGATTCTTCCGGGGTAGGCTTCCAGGGCGTTTTTCAGGATATTCGCCGCCTTCGTCAAGTCTTCATTTTTCAGGACGTAGGCCAGCCGCATTTCGTTCCTGCCCCGGCCGGAGGCGCCTTGGCCGGAGGCTCCCCCGCCGGAGGCATAAAATCCGCTGCCGGGCGCGCCCATCATCGTTTCGCCGTTCACGTCGTAGTTCTGGAGCGTCCAGACGATGAACTTTTCCGCGTCGTCGACGGGCATTTTCACCATCACGTAGAACGCCCCTTTGGGTTCCTCGCAGACCACGCCGGGCATGGCTTTCAGCGCCTTGTAGAGCGTGTCGCGCCGGGACTTGTACTCCTTGTTGACCTCTTCGAGGTAACTTTTTGGGGTTTTGTAGAGCCCTGCCGCCCCCACCTGCTCCAGAGTGGAAACGCAGAGCCTTCCCTGGCAGAGTTTGAGCACTTGAGCCATGAATTCCCTGTTCTTGACGGCAATGCAGCCGATGCGCGCGCCGCAGGCGCTGAAGCGCTTGGAGACCGAATCGACCATGATGACGCGGTCGAGAGCGTTTTTCATGTGCCCCAGGCTGGTGAACTTCTGCCCGTCGTATGTGAACTCGCGGTAGACTTCGTCGGCTATCAGGTAAATGTCGCGCTTCACGGCGATGGAGGCCAGCATTTCAAGCTCTTCCCGCGTGTAAACGGCGCCCGTCGGGTTGCCGGGGTTGGAGATCCATATCGCGCGGGTTTTGGGGGTGATCAGCTTTTCGACGTCGCCGGCGGGGGGCAGGTGAAAGCCCTCTTCCGCCTTCGTCGGGATGGGCACGAGCCTGGCGAGCGACGCCTGGGCGAAGGCGTTGTAGTTGGCGTAGAACGGCTCCGGAACCAAAATTTCGTCGCCCGCGTCGCAGATGGTCATGACGGCAAACCACAGGGCCTCGCTGCCTCCGTTCGTGATGTAGATGTCGTTCCGATCGTAGGGGACGTCCCAGCTCCGGTAGTAGGAGGCGATGGCGTCCCGCAGTTCGTCGCGGCCCTGGGACGCGGCGTAGGCGATCGTGTCGGCCTTGAAACCGCGCACGGCGTCGAAGTATTCGTCCGGGGTCTTGATGTCGGGCTGTCCGATATTCAGGTGATAGACCTTCTTGCCTGCTTTTTTGGCCTCATCGGAAAAAGGGAGAAGCCTTCGGATAGGAGACGACTGCATGGCCTTGATGCGCTCGGAAAAATACATGACTCACAACCTCCTCGATTCGTGAAAAATTCGGCTCGCTTCGACTTCGGATCACTTCGACTTGCCCTGGTTCGCAACGGCGGCCTGGGCGGCCGCGATGGCCTCCTGATCGCCGAGGTAACGGTGTCCCAGGGGCTTCATGTCCGCGCCGAGCTCATAGAGCAGGGGAACGCCCGTGGGAATGTTCAGTTCGAGAATGTCCTTTTCCGAGATGTCGTCCAGGTACTTCACGAGGGCGCGCAGGCTGTTGCCGTGCGCGGCGATGACGACCTTCCTGCCGGCCCGAATCTCGGGGACGATCGTTCCCTCCCAATACGGGACGGCGCGCGCGACGGTGTCGGCCAGGCATTCGCCGTCGGGAAGCTCCGAGGGCGCGAGGGACGCGTAGCGGGGGTCCCGGCCCGGGTGGCGGTCGTCGTTTTTGTCGAGCAGAGGCGGACGCACGTCGTAACTGCGCCGCCAGATCTTCACCTGATCGTCGCCGTATTTCGCGGCCGTTTCCGCCTTGTTCAGGCCCTGCAGGGCTCCGTAATGGCGCTCGTTCAGACGCCAGGAATGGGTCACGGGAATCCACATCAGATCCATTTCTTCGAGCGTCAGCCAAAGCGTCTTGATGGCGCGCTTCAAAACGGAGGTGAAGGCGAGGTCGAAGGTGAACCCCTCTTTTTTCAGGAGCTTACCGGCTTCGCGCGCTTCGGCGGTACCCTTGTCCGACAGCGGGACATCGGTCCATCCGGTGAAGCGGTTTTCCTTGTTCCACGCGCTTTCGCCATGACGGATCAAAACGACGTTGTACATAACACTGTCCATAACAGCAATCCTCCCTCGGCATCGGTTGAGTTGAGTTAAATTGGCGGAAAAGGCCGTCCGCGCGGTTCCTCCGACCGCGGCGGATCTGTCCTGTCCGCTATTATGAAGCCAAAGCCGCCAACAGGCAAGCGGCGCCGCCCTTCCGAGCCTGAGAGTAGGCACCGGGCAAATATTTTTCGTCAACATTCAAGCTCAGGGGGACGAAGTTCGTTTGCCCCCCTGAGCTTGAATAGAGCCCGTGGCGCTGGCGATAATCACGGACAAGCGCCCGAAAAACGAGGCGCTGTTCTATACGCACTCTTTTTTGGGAACGGAAAGCGTTTATCGGTATAATAGTCTTGTGCTGGCAGACTTGAACGACGAAGAGCTTCTGTCGAGCGAGAATCCGATAGACCTCGTTTTGTACGCGGCCAAACATGCCGTTTCGAGCAGGAAAGACCTTCAGCGGTACAACTACCTGCGGAGGACGGCGGGGCTTCTCGCGGCGCGCGGGTGGGACTCGGGAGAGAAGCGTCGTCTGCTGCTTTTCATCGAGAGAATTCTTTATCTGAAGGATGAAAGTTTGTCGACGCAATACAGGGAATACCGTCAACAACTGAGTGAGGAGGGAAAGATGATGTATATCCCATTCTACGAGCGAAGCGACGCAGAAAAAGTCAGGCTGGAAGGTATTGAAAAAGGTATTGAACGAGGCATTGAACGAGGCATTGAAAAAGGCATTGAACGAGGCATTGAACGAGGGAAAGAAGAGATGGCGAGGAAATTGCTTGTTCGGGGAGATTATGCCCCGGAAGTCATTTCTGAAATCGCCGGTCTGCCTTTGGACAGAATCCGGGCTTTGATGAATTGACGCCTCTGCCGTATCCTGTGCGAAAATAAACAGAGCTCCTCGAAAATCGAATTTAATTTTCGAGGAGCTCTGATATTTCCTGAAAGAATTCGTATTTTGAGGATTTTCGGGGAGGACTTTCGGGATCGGGGTCAGGGCTGAGGGCTCTGCTTTGGGGTGTTGTTTTTCGTTCTGACGGATTTGAGGACGCCGTTTTCCAAAGAGAGAATCAGTTCGCTCTCCGTCTGCCCGCCGAAGCCCGCGTGATCGTATTTGAGCAGCTTTCCGCGGGGGCAGACGAGGTCGCCGCCGACCCAGGAGGCGAAAATCCCCTCTCCGCCCGCCTCCGGGAAGAGCGAGGCGAATGTCGCGTCGGTCTCGCAGACCATGTCCATCCCCGTCAGGTAAAGCCTTTCGCCGCGAATCTCCCACCGCGCGATGTAACCCCTCATGCACCCGGTGTCGAACGTCCTGAACTTCGGGCGAAGCTCGGGGCGGGCGGCGAAATAGGGTTCCAGCGGAGCCGCCGCCAGCCCGTAATCGTTTCCCTCGTACCGTATCCTGTCCTGTCTCTGAGCGGACATGTCCGTTCTCTCCTGTTCTTGTCTAGCCGCGCATCAGGCTCAGCACGGACTGCGGCGTCTGGTTGGCCTGGCCCAGCATGGCCGTGCCGCTCTGAATGAGAATTTGCAGGCGCGTGAAGTCCAGCATCTCCTGCGCCATATCCGCGTCCCTTATGCGGCTTTCCGCGCCGGTCAGGTTCGTCGAGGCGGCCGTCAGGTTCGCGGCGGCGTGCTCCAGCCGGTTCTGGTACGCGCCCAGCCGGGCGCGCCGGGTGGAAACCCGCCGTATCGCGCCGTCCAGAATCGTGACCGCGCGGCTCGCCAGCTCCCTGCTTCTGACGCTCACGCCGTCCACCCCCAGAGCCTCCGTGCCGGTGTCCCCGAAACTCAGGTTCATGCCTTCGCCCTCGTTCGCTCCCGACTGGAGCGTCAGAGAGCCCGGCGCCACGTGCACCGTGAACGAGTCGGTACCGCTCTTCTCGATGAAGTAGCTGCCGTAGCGGTCGCGCCTCAGCCGCGCGATGTCGAGAAGCAGCGCGAAGTTGGGGGGAAACCGGATATCGATGTTCTCGTGCAGCGCCGAGACGAGCGTGTTCCCGCTCATGCGGAAGCCCGGCCCCAGCAGTTCCCCCGTGTGCGCGTCCGTTATCGTGACGCTGTAGGTCGTGTTCCGGGCGGCCTGAATTTCGGAGAAGCCCAGCGCGTCCACGAGCCTGTCGTCCCCGGAGATCGTGATTCGCCCGCCCTCGCCGACAACGTTCGAGTGCAGCAGCAGCGTCCCCGCCACGGACTGGAACGTTCCGTTCTTCGCGGAAACCACCTGAATGCTCGAAGGGACGCCTCCCGCGGGCATTCCCTCCGGCCACTTCACGGCCGACCAGCCCCACTCCGCGAGGGGGTTCAGGCTGTAGGTGTTGTTCCCGGCGACGATGTCGTGGGGGGACATCGCCGATCCCCCGGACGCGTAGAAACCGTCGATGGCGCCGGTGTCGAAGTTGCTGTCCTCAGCCTTCACTCTGTCCAAGAATGCGTCAAAACTGCCGTTCGTGGCTTTAATGGCGTCGTTCAGCAAAGCTCTGGTGGTGAATCCGCTGGTTCCGCTCACACTTGTGTCCGCCATGGCTTCCTCTATCGCGGTGTTAACGTTAAGATATTTCTCTTCGCTCAGGAACTGGAGCATCCCCTTGATCCCGGTACCCCCGGCCGCGCGGCTCACCTCGTCGAAATAGCGCGTCGCGAGGTACGCGGCGGAATAGTCGAACGTGTCGGCCGCCGCGAAGGTTCCGCCGAGCAAAGAGCCGATTCTGCTCTTGAGTTCGGCGGCGGGATCGGAATAATCAGTAGAGGAAAGATCCACTTTGACCCTCGCGTTCGCCCCGTGGACATACTCGGCCAAGCCCTCTATCAGCCACGCCCCTTGCTTGTAAGAGTCTGCCGTCAACGCAGCCCCGATTCCCGGGTCCGTTAAGGTCAGGACATGGGCGAACTCGTGGGCGATTGTTCTGTCGTCGAACATGCTCCCGCCCTGGTTCGTGTTCGGGTTCGTCCCGTCCGGCGGGCCGGCGGGGAGGAACATTTCTCTGCTGATCGTGATGGTTTTGCCGCTTGCGTACGCCAATACCCCCTGAGCCAGCTTATCCACGATGACGATCTCGAGCGTTCCGCTGCCTTTGAGGCCGTAAGCGTCGTAGACCCGCCTGGCGGCGCCGTAGAGCCACTCCGTGGCCAGGCCCTTCAGAATGGGGTCGTCTTCGTTGGGCAGCACCGTACCGTCCGTGACCGCCTGTACGCCCGCGGCGCCGAACGGGACGTTTCCCGACGCCTCGGCGAGCGCCCGGCCGAGTTTCTCGCCGAGAAGCCCGAGCGTGTCGTCGGCGTAGATCGTCACGGACGCGCTGCCCCCGCCCTCCAGGGAAAGGGTGATTGTCTGCGGATCTTTCAGGATGTAAAGCCCGTTTCCGTCTACGAAGTTCTTTATATTGGAGAGCTTCGTGCCGGCGCTCGCCGTCACGGTCTCCCCGCTCGGCAGGGTGCGGGTGAAGATATTGCTTTTCAGCACCTGATTCCGGCCCGTGTCGAGAATGTCGGCGGTGATCGTGTAGTTTCCCTGAAACGTCACGCTCTGTCCGAACGAGTCCTGCGACTTCAGGCCGCCGTTGATCAGAAGCCGCGCCCCCAGAATACTGGCCGACCACTCGGCGTCCGCGCTTCCGTCGAGCAGCCTTTTTTTGTTGAACTGTGTCGTATTCGCGACGCGGTCGATGGCCTCTTTCAGCTGGTCGATTTCGAGCTGAATGAACTCCCGATCCTGAGAGGTCAGAGTGTCGTTCGCCGCCTGCACGGAGAGTTCCCGCATCCGTTGGAGCATCGAATGAACGGATTCGAGCGCCCCCTCCGCGGTCTGGATCATGGAGACGCCGTCCTGAACGTTGCGTATGGCCTGATCCGTCCCGCGAATCTGCGAGCGCATCTTCTCCGAAATAGCCAGCCCCGCCGCGTCGTCCGCCGCCGCGCTGATGCGCAGCCCCGTCGAAAGCCGCCGGATGGACTTCTGAAGCGCCGCCTCGTTCGCGGCAAGCGCGCCGAGGGCCTGCAAGGCCGGGATATTATGGTTAATCCTCATGAGCCGAAGCCCCTCTCCCGAATGCCGCTCTTCCAACGCTTTTCAGCGTTTCCTGCTTTACGTGTGTCTGCCGATGCCCGAAAGCAAAACACATCTCCACGCCCCCCATAACGTATTCTTACGCTGAAATACTTACGCCATTCATATTACCATAATTTTTACCATAATTTTTCAGGCTTCGTCTTCAGACGTACACCCGCGGAAGGCGCGCGGTGAACGAGACGGGCACGGTCGCCGTGATGGTGGGGACCCACGCGGCGTACTGCTCGATGGTGATGGACTCGCCGCCCTGCTTTCCGATCAGGACGGCCTCGTCTCCCGGATTCACTTCCTTCAAATGAGAGACGCCGACGATGCACTGGTCCATGCAGACCCGTCCCCGTATGGGGCAGCGCTGCCCGCGGATCAGCACGTCTCCCCGATTGGACAGGGCGCGGTTGAACCCGTCCGCGTACCCCACGGGAAGAATGGCGACGCGCTCCGCCGCCGTGGTCGTGTAGGTCAGCCCGTAGCTGACCCCCATGCCCTCGGGAAGCTCTCGGACGGCACCCACCGCCGTCTTCACCTCGAAGCAGGATTTGACGGCAACGGCGCTGCCGCACTCGTCGGAGGGGATCAGGCCGTTCAGGATCTGTCCGGGACGCACCGCGTCCCCGAACATCGCGGACAGGTCGGCGAGCAGCGCCCCCGAGTTGCAGCAGTGGGCAATTTTTACGGGAATGCCCGATTTCCGCATGGACTGCACGAGGGAAGAGAAGGCCTTGAACTGGCTGTGGGTGTGGGAGAGGTCCTTTTCGTCCGAGGTGGAAAAATGGGTGAAGACCCCCTCGAAATCGATTCCCGGCAGCTTGCGGATCTCCTCCGCGGCGGCCAGAACCGCGTCGGGCAGAAAGCCGATGCGCCCCATGCCGCTGTCCACTTTCAGATGGATATGCGCGGGGCGGTTCATGCGGCAGGCCGCCGCGGAGAGAAGCTCCGCCATGCGGACATCGGTGATCGCCGCGCGGATGCCCAGCCTGACGTAAGCGTCCGCCGCGTCGTAGGGCGAGGACCCCAGCACGAGGACGGGGTCGGAAATGCCCGCTTCCCTCAGCTCGACGGCCTCGTCGGGCGTCGCGACGGCGAAGAAATCCGCCCCCTCGGCCTTGAGCGCCCAGCTCACGGGGACGGCCCCCATGCCGTAGGCGTTGGCCTTGACGACGGCGATGACTCTCGAAGGCCGGACGTGGTCGCGGATCGTCCGGTAGTTGGCCCTGAAATTGCCGAGCGAAACTTCCATTCTTGTCGGGCGCAGACGCATGACGGTCACCTCGGCTCCTCCGTCGGGACGATAAGGTCCTTGATGAGCTTTCCGTTGACGATATGCTCGTCGATGATGCGGAAAGCGTTCGACGGCCTCACGTGCCTGTAGGTGACGCGGGGCGCGCCGTTTTGGATGATCTCGACGAAGGGTTCGCCGCAGCAAAGTCTCGAACAGTTCTCCGTTTCGACGACGACATCGTCCAATTCGCGCTTTTGCACCTCTTCCGTCAATACCTGCGCGATGCTGCGGGCGTCCGCGGCGGCTCTGCACTCCCCAAGCCTCACGACGACGCGCGTTTTGCCCCTGACGCGCGTCTTGCTCTGAGCCGAAGCGGCTTCCTTTATTTTCCTCAACTCGGCGAGACTCCTGATTCTGGTTGTCGTAACCATATCCTATACCCTCCAGACATAAGAACCCAAGCAATAATCAAACCCTCAGGGCCTTGCCCTGAACCTTCGTTCACAAGCCTGCGGCTCCTTGTCTGTGGGTTCTGCCAAGCCGCAAACTCCCCAAGTTTCCGTCTAAATCGGTTCGCTTGCCTTTTTTAATGAATCCGCTCCATCCCAATCCGCGCGTTCGGCTCCTCCGGGCCCGCGTCCGCTCTCAAATTCTCCACCGCTGGCGAAATTGTAGCACAATGCCTCAATCCCAAATACGGGTCTTCCGAATATATTCCTTTTGATAAGACTTCAGGCGAAATATGTTATATTCCTACAGGAATTGTAATCTAATTCCAGCCATTCGGTTTATACTTTTATGAAGGACACCGTTATACTGCGCCGAGAGGTTTTTTTATGAAACGGGAAGGTTCTGTTATGGATTTTTTCAAGGCAAGATCTTTTTCCAACGGGAAACTCGCTTTCATTCTGGCCCTGGCGCTGGACAGGGCGACGAAGTGCTGGGCGCTGTCCAGCCTCGCGCAATATCGGGGGGAGCGGGCTTTCGTGTCTTTGGGGCTGCACTTCAACCGCGGCATTTCTTTTTCTCTGCTGGAAAACTCCGCGCACCTCGGCCTGACGGTCACGCTGGCCGCGGCGGGGCTCCTGGGACTCCTGTGCGCGTCGTGCGGGAAAATCCGCTCGATGCCGGGAATGCCCTTTTTATGGGCCGGCGCGTTGGGGAACCTGACGGACAGGCTGCTTTACGGTTGCGTCGTCGATTGGCTCCGCATTTCGGGAGTCTGTGTCAACCTGGCCGACGTATGGCTTTGCATCGGAGACCTGGCCGTTTTTGTCCGCTGCGCGAGAAATTTCAAACAGAAAGAACAATAGCCGGCTTTCATCCTCGGGGCTCCGCCCCGAACCCCGGCAGGGGACTCGGTCCCCTGCACCCCGTTTCCTCCGTATTATAAGTACCGACCGATGGGCTTTATATAACTCGGAAGAAATCTGGCTTACGGAAGAATATTTTTTCACAGACGCGTGACAGGCCAATGATGCTATAGTTTTTCTGCGAGGCGAATGATATACTCTGTACGCTTGGGCTTCAATCGGTTTTCAGTCGGTTTTCCCTGATTTTACGGCACCAAATCTTATGGTACCAGTTATAATACTTTACCGGTTATAATTTTTAATAAAGGAGGAGTTTTTTGATGCGCAGTCGCAGTATGGTTCTCATTCTTACTCTCGTTCTCGCGTCGCTTTTTCTCGTATCCGGCCAGTCGGCCGCAAAAGAAAGCCTCATCATCTACACGTCGATGAAGGAGTCCCTCATCGGAGGGATCGTCGAGGGCTTCAACAAGAAATATCCCGACATCGCCGTCGACTACCAGTCCGCCGGGGCGGGCAAGCTCATGGCGAAGATCGCGGGGGAGCGCGAAAGCGGCAAGATCCTGGCCGACATCATCTGGACCAGCGAAGTCCCCGACTTCTACAGCATGAAGAACGAGGGCATCCTCGAAAAGTACGAGACACCGCTGATCAAGGAAATCCTGAACCCCTTCGACGACTACGACGGGCATTTCACGGCGGCGCGTCTCGGAACCCTCGGCATCGCTATCAACACGGATCTGATCAAGACCCCGCCCGCGCAGTGGTCGGACCTCCTCAAGCCGGAGTACAAGGGAGCCTTCGGCATCGCGGACCCGGCGCTCTCCGGCACGTCCTACATGAGCGTGGCCCTTCTGGAGAAGCAGTTCGGATGGGAGTTTTTTGAAAAGCTCCACGCCAACCAGGCCCGCATAGGCAAGGGCTCCGGCCAGGTGGTGGACGACACGGCCTCCGGCGAGCTGGCCGCGTCTCTCGCGGTGGACTACATCACCAACGACAAGATCGCCAAAGGCGCCCATATCGCGCTGTACTATCCCCCGGAGCTTCTGATGGCCCCGAGTCCCATCGCCATCTTCAAGGGAAGCGCCAGCCTCGATGCCGCCAAGAAGTTCGTCGATTACCTTCTTTCTCAGGAGGCGCAGACCCTAATCGCGGCGGAGGGCACCCTGTCCGTCCGCACGGACGTGAAGAACCCGGAGGGCTTCATGCTTCCCGAGGCCTCCGACGCACTGAAGCGCGCGATCAAGATCGACTACCTTCAGATGATGTCCTCCAAGGAAGCGACGATCAAGAAATTCACGGACACTTTGCAGGGCAGAAAGTAGCCGCAAGAGAACGTTTCTCGCTTTGCGGGACGGATATTCATTATCCGTCCCGCTTTTTTATAAGAAAAGGACACCCGCAAATACGATGGATATTATAAAAATCGAAGGCATCGCCAAAAGTTACGGCAAACATCAGGTTCACAAAGACCTCGACCTGTCGATCCGGCGCGGCGAGTGCTTCACCCTGCTGGGCCCCTCCGGGTGCGGCAAGACGGTGCTGTTTCGCCTGATCGCGGGCTTCGAAACCCCCGACGCCGGGAAAATAAGCATCGACGGAACCGTGGTTTCGGAGCCCGGGCGGGGTATCAACGTCTCCCCCGACAAGCGGGGAATCGGCATGGTTTTTCAGGACTACGCCGTGTGGCCGCACATGACGGTTTTCGAGAACGTCGCCTATCCCCTCAAATTGGCCGGGACGCCGAAAGAGGAATTGACCCGAAGGGTTCAGGAGACCGTCGCCCTGGTGGGCATGGGCGGGCTGGAAAAGCGCCTGCCCTCCGAGCTCTCGGGCGGGCAGCAGCAGCGCGTGGCCCTGGCCCGCGCGCTCGTCGCGCGCCCGTCGCTCATGCTTCTGGACGAGCCCCTGAGCAATCTCGACGCCAACCTGAGAGAGGAAATGCGCTTTGAAATCAAGGAGCTGCAGCGCAAACTCGACATCACGGTGCTTTACGTCACGCACGATCAGGAGGTCGCCCTCGCCATCTCCGACCGGATCGCCATCATGGACGGATCCGGCCGCGTCCGCCAGACCGGCGCGCC
>JAISMH010000044.1 GCA_031276855.1 Synergistaceae bacterium | reverse complement strand
TGAACGCGCGCTGGGAGAAAGACGGGTCTTACTCCGCCGCCGTCGCGGCGCCGTTCATCTTGGACGCGGAGAAGCCCGGCGGGCCGTCCAGACTGTTGGTGAAGTTGGAGGGGCTTTCGAACGTGGGCTGGTCGGTCGTGTGGCTGGTGGGCCACAAGGGAAAGAACGAGGTGTACGCCAAGGACAAAATGCTGTGGATGGGAGGAACGGCGGAAGACGGGAACGCGCTGAAGAATCTGCTGTCCGTCTCGCGGATCGAGTTTACGCGCGGAGACGGCGACGCGATGCACCTGCAGACCTTCGACCCGCCCGTCACGTTCGAGTCGATCCCGGAAGAAAACCGCCGCATGTACAACGAGCCGCCGGCCCCGGTGGTGGTGGAAAAAGGCGGCGGCTGCGACGCGGGCTTCGGCGCCGGGCTGACGACACTGGCCCTGCTGGCGGCGTGCCTCGCCGCGCGGAAAAGCGCGGCGAAAAAGGCGCGCTGAAACAGAGGGAAATAAGAAAAAATCATGAAGACAGGAGGCTCCCCCGAAAGGGGAAGCCTCCCGCTGTAAACGTTCAAGCTCAGGGGGGCGGAGTTCGTTCAGTTGCCGCGCTCCTTCGCTTAAGCAGACGTAACCGTTCAAGCCCCCTGCGTCCGATTCCTGCCGCCGAAGGCTATGCCGGAGAAGGGAGAGCCAGGCGTCCGGGGTAGGCGGCCAGGCCGGCCTTCAGGAGAGAACCCGCCCGGACGAGGTCCTCCTCTTTCAGGACGTAGGCCAGGCGCATTTCGTCCTTTCCGGCGCCCGGCGTGGCGTAGAAGCCCTCCCCGGGAGCGCCCATCACCGTCTCTCCGTCCTGCGAAAAGGTTCCCAAAAGCCACACGACGAACTTCTCCGCGTCGTCGACGGGCAGCTTCGCCATGATATAGAAGGCCCCCTCGGGCTTCCGGCAGACGACACCCTCGATGGAGTTCAAAATATTGAAAAGGGTATCGCGCCGCGCGGCGTACTCGCGGTTGACACCCTTCAGATACTCGTCGGCGTTCATTTCATAGAGGGTTCTCGCTCCGATTTGCTCCAGCACCGGCGGACACCCGCGGCTTTGGCAGAATTTCAGGACGGTCCGCATCACGTCGGGATTGCGGCTGACGATGCACCCCACTCTGGCGCCGCACGCGCTGAACCTCTTGGATATGGAGTCCGCGATGATGACCCTGTCCGCGGCGCCGTCGAGGGAGGCGAAGCTCACGTATCGGGCCGTCTCGTCGTAGACGAACTCCCGGTAGACTTCGTCCGCGAGGATGAAGAGCCCGTGCCTGAGGGCCAGGCCGGCGACAAGAGAGACCTCTTCCGGCGTGTAGACCACGCCCGTCGGGTTGCCGGGGTGACTGAGAAGAATGGCGCGGGTCCTCGGGGTGATCTTCGACTCGATCTCGTCCCGGGAGGGCAGATGATAGCCGTTTCGGACCGATGTCGTGATCGGGACGACGCGGACGTTCAAAACGGCGGCGAGGTTCGTGTAGCCCGGAAAGAGGGGCTCCGGGATCAGCAGCTCGTCGCCGGGGTCGCAGGACGCCATGATCGCGAAGCTGACGGCCTCGCTGCCGCCCAGAGTGATGATAACGTCCGACGGCTTCACGGGAATGCCCTTGGCCGCGTAGTAGGCGGCGATTCCGGCGATCAGCTCCGGATTCCCCGCCGAGGGGCCGTAGGCCAGGGTCTTCCGGGCGCTCTCGCCGCGGCGGAAGCCCTCGACGGCATCGAAGAAAGGGGGCGGCGTTTCCACATCGGGCTGTCCGATATGGAGAGGATAAACCTTCACGCCCTTTTTTTTCGCCTCCAGCGCGAAGGGCTCCAGACGGCGGATGGGGGAAGACGGGGCGGCCTGACCGCGTTTCGAGACGCCGGGTACCGGTGTGTTCTGCATGGCAATGGTCCTCCTTCGTTCAATAAAGATATTGTCGGGGGAAAAACACTTTTCATGAGCCTCTTTCATGATAGGATATTACGAAGTATATGAAAAATATACAATAGGAGGTTTCAGCAGAACTATGGGCTACGATTTCGATAAAGTGATCGACAGGCGCGGGACCTGTTCCGCCAAGTGGGACGGCGATCCGCGGAGGGCGCAGGGCGTCGATTGTATGGGGGACATGGATCCGCGCGAGCTTCTGCCGCTCTGGGTCGCGGACATGGATTTCCCGGCGGCCCCGGAGATCGTCGCGGCCCTCGCCGAAAAAGTCAATCGCGGCATTTTCGGTTACTCCCTCATCCCGGACTCCTGCTACGAGGCCATCATCGCCTGGGAAGAGAAACGCTTCGGCTGGCGGATCGAGAAGGATTGGATACTGTTTGCGCCCGGCGCCGTTCCGGCGGCGCATATGGCCGTGCAGGCCTTCTGTCAGCCGGGGGACCAGGTGATTCTTCAGCGCCCGGTGTACTATCCTTTCTTCCGCGCGGTTTTCAACAACGGCGCGCGGATCGTCAACAGCCCGCTGCTGCGGAGGGACGGCACCTACGAAATGGATTTCGACGACTTCGAGCTGCGGGCCGCGGACCCGCGCACGTCCTTTTTTATCCTCTGCAGTCCGCACAACCCCGTGGGGCGCGTCTGGCGTCCGGTGGAGCTGGAGCGGGTGGGAGCGATCTGCGCCCGTCACGGCGTCACGGTCTTCGCCGACGAACTGCACGGGGACCTCATTATGCCGGGACACCGCCATACCCCCTTCGCGAGCCTGAACGAGACCTGCCGCGAGAACTCCGTTACGGTGATCGCGCCCAGCAAGACGTTCAACCTGGCCGGGCTTCAGGCGACGGTCGTCATCATCCCCGACAAAAAGCTCCGCCGGCGTTTCGAGAACGTCCTGACGCGGAACAACATCCCGGCGCCCGGCATCTTCGCCGCCGCGGGCATGGAGGCGGCTTACGCCCACGGAGAAAAGTGGCTTGACGCGGTTTTGACCTACATTCACGGAAACTACGAATTTCTCGTCCACACCCTCGAGGACAGCCTGCCGAAGGTGAAGCCCTTCAAGCTGGAAGGGACTTATCTGGCTTGGCTGGACTTCCGCGCGGTCGAGCCGGACCCCGACAAATTGCAGAAACGGATGCTGACGGAGGCGAAGGTCTGGCTCGACGAGGGGAAGATCTTCGGGTCGGAGGGCGGCGGCTTCGAGCGCATCGTCCTGGCCTGTCCCCGAAGCATCCTGAAAGACGCGCTGGACCGCATCGTCAAAGCCTTCGCGTAAAGCCTCCGGGCTCCGCCCGAACCCGGCAGGGGTCGCGGACCCCTGCACCCCGTTTTTAATTTTAATAATAATGGGTCCAGGGCCTCCGGCCCTGGCGGGGTTTTGGGGCGGAGCCCCAAGGCTTTATAAGTGAGACTGATGGAGCAATTCGACGCCGCCGCGGCTTCGTTTCTTGAGCATATCAAAAACAAGTCCGCTTCCGGACACACGCTGGTGAACTACGCCGCTGACCTGAAGCAGTTCGCGGATTACCTGGAAAAGCAGGAGGTCGGCCGGCTGGAAGATATCGACGTGCCCCGTCTTCGGGCCTACCTCCGGGAGTTGTACGGAGTGGGATACTCGAAGGCTTCCATTTCGAGGAAACTGTCCGCTTTGCGAAGCCTGTTTTCCTATATGAGGCGTTCCGGCCTTGTGGAGCGGGACGTCACCCGTTCGCTGCGGGGACCTTCCGCTCCGCGGAGTCTGCCGCGGGCGCTTTCCCGGGAAGCGGTGGACGCGCTGTTCCGCGCGGCCTCGGACAGCGATGACCCCGTTCGGGACACGGCCGTTCTCGAACTGCTTTACGGCTGCGGCCTGCGCGTCTCGGAACTCGCCGGTCTGAGGTGGCAGGACGTCGACATGGAGGAGCGGTGGCTGATCGTTCTGGGCAAGGGAGACAAGGAGCGCCGCGTTCCCTTCGGAAGTTACGCGCAGAAGGCCCTGAGGGATCTGGCGGCGGAGGGCGCGGCGGGAGAGTTTGTCTTCGCCGGGAAAAAGGGGAAGAAGAAAAAGGAGAGCCCTCTGACGGTGCGCACGGTGCACCGCATCGTGACGGCCCTGGCCGCCGGAAGCGGCCTCGCGGGGGTGACCCCGCACACGCTGAGGCACAGCTGCGCGACGCACCTTCTGGAAAGAGGGGCGTCGCTGAAATTTGTGCAGGAGTTTCTGGGACACGAAAATATGGCGACCACGCAAATCTATCTGACCGTCAGCGCGTCCTGGCTGAAGGAAAGCTACGAGGCGCATCATCCGCGGGCGGGGCTGGACGCGGAAATGGAAGCGGAAATAGAAACGGAGGGCGACGATTCTGTTTGAGGGAACGACGATAGTGTGCGTGAGGTCCGGAACCGGCTGCGTGGCTATGGCGGGGGACGGACAGGTGACGCTGGGGGCTCAGATCATCAAATCCAACGCCAGAAAGGTGCGCCGGCTTTACAAGGGGGCCGTGCTGGCGGGTTTCGCCGGCAGTACGTCCGACGCCATGACCCTTTTGGAGCGTTTTGAAAATCATCTGGAACAGTGCAAGGGCGACCTGATGCGGAGCGCCGTGGAACTCGTGAAGGAGTGGAGGCTGGACAAAGCCCTGCGCCGCCTGGAGGCCATGATGCTCGTGGCGGATCTCGGCGTGACCCTGCTTCTGAGCGGCGCGGGAGACATCATAGAACCGGAGGGCGACGTCGCTTCGATCGGGTCGGGATCGGGTTTTGCCCTTGCCGCGGCCCGCGCGCTCCGCGAGGGAACGGACTGGCCTCCGCCGCGCGTCGCGAAGCGCGCGATCGAGATCGCCTCCGAGATATGCATTTACACGGACAACGTCGTCACTCTGGAGGTGTTGGGAAATGAATGACGGAGACTTCGGCATGGACTCGGCTCTGACCCCCTCGCGGGTCGTCGAGTACCTGGATCGCTATATCGTCGGGCAGGAAAAGGCAAAGCGCGCCGTCGCCGTCGCGCTGCGCAACAGGCTGAGGCGCAAAAAACTGCCGCCCGACTTGGCCAGGGAAATCAGCCCCAAGAATATCCTGATGGTGGGGCCGACGGGCGTCGGCAAAACGGAGATCGCGCGCAGGCTCGCCGCGCTGGTGCAGGCTCCCTTCATCAAGGTGGAGGCCACGAAGTTCACCGAGGTCGGGTATGTCGGGCGCGACGTGGAGTCCATGGTTCGGGATCTGGTCGACTCCGCCGTCTCCATGGTAAAGAAGCGCATGCTGCAGAGCGTGCAGGAGCCCGCGGGCGAGAGGGCCGAACAGCGGCTGGCCGACGCGCTGCTGCCCCGCGCCAGGAAAGCCTTCGTCCCGGACATCATGAGGGTGTTCGGAGGCGACCCGGACGCCGGGGAGGACGACCGCCCCCGCGCCGAGGAATCGCGCAAGGCGGAGGCCACGCGCGCCAGACTTCTGACCATGCTGAAGGAAGGGCGGCTGGAGGATCGGGAGGTGGACGTCGATGTCGCGGAAAACGCCGTCGTGGGGATTCCTTTGTTCGGTTCCTCGGGCATGGACTCCATGGGCATCAACCTGAGCGAGGTCCTGGGGGGGATGCTGCCCAAGAAATCCCGAAAACGCAGGATGAAAGTCTCCGAGGCCCGGCGTATTTTGACGGCCGAGGAGGCGGAGAAGCTGCTCGACACCGAGGCCCTGTCGCGGGAAGCCCTCGACAAGGCGCAGGAGGACGGTATCATCTTTTTGGATGAGATCGACAAGGTCGTGGCGAAGGGGAGCGGCGGCGGCAGTCCCGACGTCAGCCGCGAAGGCGTGCAGAGGGACTTGCTGCCCATCGTGGAGGGCTCGGTCGTCCAGACCCGTTACGGGCCGGTCAAGACCGACCACGTCCTTTTTATCGCCGCGGGCGCGTTCTCCGGAGTGAAACCGTCGGACCTGATCCCGGAGCTGCAGGGACGCTTCCCCATCCGCGTGGAATTGCAGCCCCTGAGCTGGGAAAATTTGAGGGAAATCCTGATCGAGCCCGAAAACAGTCTTCTGAAGCAGTACACCGCGCTGATCCGGACCGAGGGGACGGAACTGCGCTTCACGGATGAGGCCACGCGCGAAATCGCGGTGCTGGCCAGCAAAATGAACGCCGAGATGGAGGACATCGGCGCGCGGCGCCTGCACACGATGCTGGAGCAGCTTCTGGAGGAGATCAGCTTTTCGGTCTGCGACGAGCCGCGCCCGCTGATCGAAATTGACGAAACTTTTGTGAGTGATAAGCTAAACAGTTTAGTCGAAAATAGGGATATTCGCCGCTACCTTTTGTAGAGAAAAGTCTTAGGATATATTCGTAACCGTTCAACCCCCCTACGTCCGATTCCCATCTGACAGCGGTTTTCATTCAGGGGGGGTTCGGAGGGGCCAGTGAGCCCGCTTTTGGGCGAACGATAAGCAGAGAGCCAGCGACGAAGAAGCTGTGCGAATCGCTTACTTTCTTTGTTGGCTCTGCCCCCCTGAGCTTGAACATTTACATATATTCAACGCAACCTTGAATATTTTCACGCTCTCGTACCGCCGATATTGCCAGGGCAAGAGTTGGTGAAGTCTTTATTATTCCGAATTGTTGTTTTTGAACGATTCCCCTTTACATTGTAAACAATTCGTAGGATAATAGCCGGTACCGTGTGCTGTAAGCGCTTGTCACGATCGCTTGAGACGCGTTTCAAATTTCCGGGATGGGCGTTTTGCTGGATTTTGCGGGTAGATTTCGCCGAAGGAATGTTGCCGAAGGAAGAGGGTGTGTAACCGTTCAAACCCCGTATATCATGTTCAGTTAAGACAGGCGTTTATCACAGGGGGGTCTCGGGGGGGCCAGTGAAGGAGCGTAGCGACTGAACGAGCTCTGCCCCCCTGAGCTTGGATGTTTACGGGAGTGTTTGCCGCTGAGACTCAGTCCGCCGGTTCCGATTCGGCGCGGAGACGATTTCAGGAGAGTTTTTACACGAGAGCCAAGAGAAGAGAATTCAGGAGCGGAGAATTTACTCAAAGGTTGAGGAGGTATGTTCTATGATCAGAAAAGTAAAGAGCAGCGGCAAAGCCGGCGATAAGAGATTCAGTGCCGAGAGTGCGCCGGTTATCGAACAGGAATACGATTGGATTTTACGGGATTTGCTCGAAAAAACCCGCCAGGTGGGGCGCGCCCTGCAAAGCCGCCGGGAGGGGGATCCCCTGGACTACATCAAGTTGGCCAAGCTGTTGTCCGAGTTCTCCACGGCCAACGTCTATATTCTGGGGCGGGATGGCAAGGTGCTGGGCTACGCCTGGGTGCCGGAGTACAGTTCACAGAAACTTTCCGATGTCATGAAGAACGGCTATCTGCCGGAAGATTTTATCGAGAAGGTCAATCGCTGCCGTGAGCTGGAGGTCAACGACGACGACGCTTACCTGTTCGACGATCAGGAGAGGTCCGATCAGGAAAAGCATCTGATGTACGTTCCCATCTTCGGCGCGGCGGCGGAGCGTCTGGGTACGGTGATGCTGGTGCGTTTCAGCCAGCTCTTCGAGACGATAGACATTCTTCTGGCGGAGTATCTGGGGACGCTCGTGGGCATCGAGATGCTCAACGACCGGAACCGGAACATCGAGGAACTCTCGCGGGACAGAATCGCCGTGCAGATGGCGATGCGGGCTCTTTCCTATTCCGAGGTGGAGTCCATGAAGCACATTATGGCCGAGCTGGACGGGTACGAGGGCGTCGCCATCGCCAGCAAGGTGGCCGACCGGGTGGGCGTGACGCGCAGCGTCATCGTGAACGCCCTGCGCAAGCTCGAAAGCGCGGGGCTGATCGAAAGCCGCAGCCTCGGAATGAAGGGCACCTACATCAAAGTCCTGAGCCCGCTTTTCGTGGAGGAGCTGGGAGCGGCGACGTCTGCCCGCGTGAATTACTGATTTCGATCCGAACGGAAATCTATCCCGTTTTCATATATCTATCCGGCTTTCATTTGGATGGCGCGGGCAGGTCGGGGGTCATGAGCCTCCTGTAGTAGCCTCCCGCGCCGTAGAGGGCCGCGGCGGGGTTGTGGCACAAAACGCGGTCTTTCACGATCAGGTAGGTCACGGGAGCCTTGGAGTGCCGTATGAACAGGCTGTCGTGACCGACGCACAGCCCGATGATGATGTTGAACTCCGTCTTTTCCTCGTTCAGAAGCTCGGCTTGGAGTATGGGGTTGCACATGGACTCGTGCTGCCCGGGGGAGAGTTTCAGGCTCTCGTCCAGGCCGATCACCGTTTTGTCCACCGCCCCGACCTTGCAGGCCACGCCGTAGATGTCGATGCCTTTCGCCTTCGCGATCTTCGCGAAAAGATTGCACTCGCTCAGGAGCCCCACACAGGTGGCGACGCCGACTTTTTTGTAGCCCATGTCCCGGATGAAGAGCAGGGTTTCCTCCACCCTCGTGGCCCTGCCGTAGTAACTGCCCTCGATGTTTGCCGAGGTGAGGGCGATCTTCCGGTCTGTCGAGCTTCGGATATAACGTTTGGTGACCTTCTCCACGACGCCTTCCTTCGCGTTCGTGGTCAGGCAGAACTCCGGAAACGATTTTTTCAGGTGCGCGCAGTTGCCGACCGTGCAGTTCGAACAGTTCAGATGAGAATCGCTCATGTCAGAAGACCCCGTTTCTTGATTTGGCATTGATTTGGCATTGATTTGCAATTGACTTGAAACCGACTCGAAATTGACTTGAAAAACAGCCCCGCGTGTAAATTTAATTAAGTTAAACGACTATAGCTCAAAAGTCTCCCGCGCGTCAAATCGAATAGTCGTATTTCAGAAGTATTCGGTCCAAAAACTGCCGCGTCCTCGGTTCTTTGGGGCGGGTGAAGATCTCCCGCGGCGTCCCTTCCTCCACGACGAGCCCGCCGTCCATGAAAAGAACGTGGTCGGCGATGTCGTGGGCGAAGGACATCTCGTGCGTGACCACGAGCATCGTGATGCCCTCGCGGGCGACGGCGCGCATCACGGCCAGAACCTCTCCGACCAGCTCCGGGTCCAGCGCGGAGGTCGGCTCGTCGAAAAGGATCACCTCCGGGTTCAGGGAGACGGCGCGCGCGATGGCGACGCGCTGCTGCTGTCCGCCCGAAAGCTGCGAGGGGTAGGCGTCGTATTTGCCGCTCAGTCCGACCTTGTCGAGCTGTCTTTTCGCCGTTTCATACGCCTCGGCGACCGGGATTTTCCGCGCCGTCACGAGGCCCTCCATGACGTTCTCGATTGCGTTCTTGTTGTTGAAGAGGTTGTAGCTCTGGAATACCATGGCGGTCCGCCTCCGCACGCGCAGGATTTCCTTTTTGGTCGCGTGTTTGAAGCGAACCGAGAGGTCCCCGATCGTCATCTCTCCGTCGTCGGCGTTCTCCAGAAAATTGATGCACCTCAAAAGCGTCGTCTTCCCCGATCCGCTGGGGCCTAAAATGACCACAACCCCGCCCTTTTTCACGTCGAAGCCGACTCCCCTGAGAACTTCGTTTTTCCCGAACGACTTGCGCACGCCCCTCACCTGGATCAATTTTTATCATCCCCCTGTCTTCAGCTTAAAACGCTTTTCCAGACGCCAGGAGACCCGCTCGACGGTAAGGCAGAGCATCCAGTAGATCAGGGCCGCCGCGATATAGGCCTCCAGAAAGCGATAGTTGATCTGCGCCGAGGTCATGGCCCCGCCAAGAATGTCGAGGATTCCGATCACGTAGACGATGGAGGAGCCCTTGATGAGGCCGATGAAGTTGTTGCAGAGCACCGGGACGGCGAATTTCAGGGCCTGGGGCATGATGATTCTTCTCAAAGCCTGAGTCCGCGTCAGACCGACGGAAAAGCACGCCTCGTACTGCCCGGCCGGAACGGAATTGAGGGCGCTGCGCATCGTCTCGGAGATCGTGACCGCCGCCCAGGCGGACATCGCGGCGATCCCGATGTAGATTTTATCCATGACCCGGAGCCTGTCCGCCCAGGCGTAATACGGCGCCAGCCTGTCCAGAGGCTTCAGGATCAGGAAGTTCAGAATGAGCACGTAAAGCACAAGCGGAATCCCCTTCAGAACCGGGATCAGGATATTGGCCGCCTGCGACACCGCCCTGACGCGGAACTTCCGGCACACGGCGATCGGAGTCCCCACGGCGATCCCCACGGCGAGGGGAATGACGGACAAAAGAAGAGTGACGTGCAGAAACCGGATCGCCACTTTGAGAGAAACTAAAATATAAGCCGCGTCGAACGTCATAAAGATTCAGTCCCCCTAAAGCTTCAGTTCGGAAGCAGCTTTTTCCCCATCCAGGAAAAACTTTTTTCCAACAGCAGGCTCGCCGCGATGAAGACCAGGGCGACGACGACATAGCCCTCCAGGACGTGGTAGGTGCGGATGCCGATCGCCTGCGCCTGCCCGAGCATGTCAAGCACTCCCAGGGTGAAGGCGAGGGAGGTGTCCTGCATGGCGTTCACGACCCGCGCCCCGAAGGCGGGGAAGGCCGTCAGGAAGGCCTGCGGCAGCACGATCCGGCGAAGCGTCTGAAAGCCGCTCAGCCCCACCGACCAGGCCGCCTCCGTCTGCCCCGCGGGAACGCTTGCCACGGCGGAGCGGATGATCTCCGCCATAAACGCCGCGTTGTTCAGAACGTAGGAAACCAGCACGAAGTTCAGCCTGCCCCATCGGTTGATGTCGATTCCGGCGAGGCCCAGGAGCAGGGGAAAGCCGTAGTAGACGATGAACATCTGGATAATGACCGGCGTTCCCCTGACGAACGAAATATAGAACACGGCCGCGGCGTTGAGCACCGGCACCCTGCGGAGGCGCGCCAGCGCGAGCAGAAGCCCCAGAAACGTCCCTCCGGCAACGGCCACGGCCACGATCAGAAACGTGATGTGGATGCGCGACAGGATCGCCGGCATATAATCGAAAACCAGAGCGGCATCGAAGAGTTTTCCCATCGCGCGAACCTCCCCTTGAATCAAAAAAACCTATTCCGCCGTGTAGTCCCCGTTGGTGTACTCGAAGGAGATCTTCGACAGGGTTCCGTCTTTTTTCAATTCTCTCAAAGCCGCGTCGATGTCGTCCCGCAGCTGGGTTTCTTTCTTCGCGAGAATGAAATAGGCGTCGGACTTGCTGAACAGGTTTTTCTCGACGATGTCGAGCCCGCCGCCGAAGGCGTTGTTGGTTCGGTTGAAGACCCTGCGGGTCATGACGCCGGCATCGACCCTGCCGTTGACGATGTTGTCGTAGGTGACCTGATTCGAGCCCTCGTAGACGATGTCGATCTTCCCGTCGTGCGTGGCGTTGTACTTTTCAACAATGGCCGCCGAGTTGCTTCCGCTCGTGACCGCGACCTTTTTGCCGACGAGGTCGTCGATCGACTGGATGTCCGTCCGGCCCTTCTTCACGACGATGCGCTTGTCGTAGTTGGCAAACCCCTCCGTCGTGAAAAGATATTTCGCCGCCCTTTCCGGGTTGGCCTCGAACTGCTGAGAGGCGATGTCGTATTTGCCGGCGTCGACGCCCAGCAGGAGGTTCTTGAACTCCAGAGACTCGAAGACGAATTCGTACTGGGGCAGACGTTCGTCCACGGCCTTGAGCACCGCGACGTCGTAGCCCGCCGGCTGGTTGTTTTCGTCGATGTAGGCGTAGGGCTCGAACGCGTTGCCGATCCCGACCGCGATCCGGCGCACCTCGGCCGCAAACGCACTCCCCGCAAACAACACTCCGAATAAAATCCCCGCGAAAAACGTTCTTTTCATTTTTGCTTTCATGTTCATGTTCTCCTTTTCGATTTGTGATTCTGTTCGTGATTCGATTCGCAATTTTGCCGTAAGCCCCGCGCGGGCATAAAAAAAGGCCCCCGCGCGTGACAGGGGTCTTCCGCATCCGCTGGGTACGCACGGCCGCTCAGCCGGACACCCAGGGCGGAGACCCGCTGAAACGACACATCATCATGTCACTCAAAACACCGTACACGCTGCCCGGCATTCCGCTTCCCCTCCTTCCCGGAAAAATTCCCAGCCTTAATTTTTTCAGCTTCGATTTCAGGCTCAGGATGATTCCACTAAAACCACTGTAATCTTATATGTTCGATATGCTTTATTCCAACGCAAAGATAGTATATCCATCTGCGCAAACTGTCAAGAGCTTCGGCGCGGTCTGTCCCGTTATCCTATGGCATTATCACTGTCCGGCGACACTTGACAGTGTTTGGCTTTCGGTGTTAGTATAGGGGCAACGTCGAAGTGTTCCACGATAGCTCAATCGGCAGAGCGGGTGGCTGTTAACCACTAGGTTCCAGGTTCGAGTCCTGGTCGTGGAGCCAATTGATATAATCCCAAAGTAAAAATTGAAGAGAATGTGGATTGTTTTTTGTCCGGCGGTCAGTATCCGCCTTCGGCCAGCCACTTCAGGAGTACGCGGGAGACGGCGTTGCGTTTCGCGGAAAAAACGTGGTCGCACGCAAGGGATTTTTCGGACACGAAACTCGCCTCGCGGCGCAGGGCCTTTGCCAGAAGCGCCTGATGAAGTCCGCCCGGGGTGAACAGATCCTCCTTCGCCCCCAGCAGCAGAACGCGCCTTCCTCTGAAAGCCGTCGCGTCGTTCTGCAGATCGAAAACGTCCTCGTTCTGCAGAATTTCGTTCAGAAGCGCCGCGCGCGTCGCGCCGGCGAGGCATCCCACCCCATCCAGAATGTAGTCCACGCGTTTTTTCGTTTCTTCGTCCCGCCCCATCCGCCCGGCGTCCAGCCCGATGTTCCAGACGGTCAGCAGGGCGATGTCCCGTATCGCGGGAAGGGCCGCGGCGGCCTTGAACGCCGCGAAAGCTCCCATACTGTGCCCGACCAAGACGATACGGCCGGAGTCGAAACGATCCGGCTCGGGCAGTTTCTTCCGCGCGACGTGACGGACGACGCTCTGCGTGTCCTCCACGGTGCCGAAGAACGAAAAAGCCCCCTGACTGCCCCACGCGCCGCGGTAGGAAAAAATGACGACGTTGAATCCCGCCCGCCGCAGATTCTGGGCGATGTCGCCGTTCTTTTCCATTCCGGGAAACCCGTGGCACAGCACGACCGTGGGGTTGCAAAGCCCCTCGGCGTAGTAAACGAGGCCGAAAATGCCCACGTCACCCGAGACACAGGAAAACCCGGCGACGCCCGGCGGATGCTCCTTGTCGAGAACGGGATTGTCCTTCCCGAGACACACTGTCCTCATTGGAATCCTAAAGATCGAAGTCCGCGGCCAGCGGCGTGTGGTCGGAGGGCCTTTCCCATCCTCGCGGCTCTCTGTCGATGAAACAGGCCAGAGCCTTTTCCGTCCCCGCGCCGTTGGCGAGGACATGGTCGATCCGCCAGCCGATGTTCCGCTGCAGCGCGTCCTTCACGCGGTAGTCGAAAAAGGTGTACTCCCTTTCCTCCGGATGAAAGCGCCGGAAAAGATCCGTCAGGCCCCAGGAGGCCACCCACGCGAATTTTTCCCGTATCTCCGTATGAAAGCAGACGTGATCCCGCTTGTTCTCGGGGTGCGTGACGTCGATGTCCGCCGGGGCGACGTTCAGATCCCCGACCCACGCGAAGGGGAAGCCGTCCCCGGCCTCCCGGTCGAAAAACGCGCGCACGCGCTCCAGAAACCGTTTTTTGACGAGGTAGTCCGGGTGAGCCAGGTCCTTGCCCTGGGGGACGTAGGTGTTCAAGACGGCGATTTTCGGCGTCTTCACAAACAGAACGCGCGTCGGAAAGTCGGGCTCTTCGCTCCCGTCCCCGAAGCCGAAACGCGCCTCCAGCGGGACGCGGCTGACGACGGCCACGCCGTTGTAGGATTTCTCGCCGCAAAAGCGGACCTCGTACCCCATCGCCTCGAAGGCCGCCGCCGGAAAATCCGCGTCGGAGGCCTTCGTCTCCTGCAAAAAGAGCAAATCGACTCCCGAAGCGGGCAGCCAGCGTTCCAAAACGGGAAGCCGGCTGCGCACGGAGTTGACGTTGAAAGTCGCGATCCTGAAAGCTCCGCTTCGGGGCGCGGTGCTTTCCGAGGCGGCGTTCCGAGGGGGCGCGGGCCGTTCTCTTTTCTGTTCTATTTTCTGTTCTATTTTCTCCGCGGTCTTTGCCATGGCTTACGCCTCTTTCCGCTCCCGCTCGCGCAGGACCCGGCGGAGGATTTTCCCCGTCCCGGACAGGGGAAAATCGTCGACAAACTCGACCTTGCGCGGCACCTTGAAGTGCGCCAGCTGTTCCTTGCAGTATTTGACGATCTCCAGCTCCGTGACCTCCGCGCCCTCGGCCTTCTGAATGAACGCCTTGGGGACCTCGCCGTTTACGGGGTGCGGCATCCCGACCACGATGGCCGTCCGGACGGCGGGGTGCCCGAGCAGCGCCAGCTCCACCTCCTGCGGGTAGACGTTGAAACCCCCGACGATGATGATGTCCGTCACGCGGTCCAGAATTCGGACATAGCCGTCCTCGATGCGCACGTAGTCGCCGGTGTTGAACCATCCGCCGTCGAATCGCTCGGCGGTCATGTCGGGGGCCCGGAAATACCCATCGGTCACCGAGGGCCCCCGCACCCACAGCACGCCCTCTCCGTCGCCGGGGTTGTCCCCGCCCGTCTTCACGCCTTTTTCCGTGCGCAGGTGCCACTCGTAGCCCTTCAGGAACGGGCCCACCGTGCCGCGGCGGTTTTCCTCATAGCTGCGGTTCACGGCCACGACGGGCGTGGTTTCGGTGAGGCCGTAGCCCTCCAGGATGTCCTTGCCCGATACGCGCTCCGCCGTCTCGTGCAGGTTCGCGCTCAGCCGGTCCCCGCCGCTGATCAGCACCTTGACGGAGGAGAACAGATCTTTAGGCACGCTGCCGCGCTCCATGCCCGACAAAAGGTAGGAAAAAACGGTGGGAACGGCGAGCAGGACGTTGACCCCGGCCTCCCGGATCGCCCTCACCGTCTGCTGGGGCGGAAGAAAGCCCGGGACGATGGCGGCGGCCGCGTCCATGGTCAGGGGCAGCATGATGGTGACGGTGTAGCCGAAGGAGTGGAAGTTGGGAAGCACGCACAGGAAAACGTCTCCCGGTTCGAGCATCCGCAGCGCCTCCCAGACCGCGACGCAGTTGTCGCGAATGTTGTCGTGGCTCAGGGGCACGGCTTTGGGGAGTCCCGTCGTGCCGGAGGTCGCGAAGATCACGGCGGTGTCCGGCGTCTCGAGAGAAGAGGGCGTTCCCTTGAAATCCGGCAAAGGCCCCATCGGAGGGCAAGTCACGCAGGCAAAGCCCTTTTCCTGCAAAACCGCGCCCGCCTCCTCCCGAATCGCGCCGGAGGCGACGACGGCGAAGGGCTCGATCAGCTCCAGCGTGCCGATCAGGGACGGCAGCCCCGACTTCACGTTCAGCGGGGACACCGATCCTCCCAGCCGCCACGCGGCCAGGGAGAGGGCGGGAATCATCGGGCAGTTCTGCATCAGAACGGCCAGCCGCTGACCTCTGCCGAACCCGGCTTTCCGCAGCGACGCCTCGCACGCGCCGGCCAGCCCCGCAAGATCCGCGTTGGCGTACCACTTGCCGTCCCACCAGAAACAACGCGCCTCCGCGTTCTTCGCCAGCCTTGCGTCAACGACCTCTTCGAGCCTTGTCACCTTAACGAACCCCTCTCACCACAAATTGTAATAAAGAACAAACTTTAATTTTTAAATTTACCAATCAATGTCCGGCGCGCTCCCGCTCCCGGAGGACGCGGCGGAGCACTTTGCCCGTCGCGGAGAGCGGAAGGCTGTCCGTAAACTCCACGCTGCGGGGAACCTTGAAGTGCGCCAGCTTTTCTTTGCAGTAGCGGATAATCCCCAGCGCCGACGCCTCCGCGCCCGGCTTTTTCAGGATATAGGCCTTGGGGATCTCTCCGCTTACGGGGTGGGGCACGCCGACCACGACCGCGGTCTGCACCGCGGGATGGTTTTGCAGCACGGCCTCCACCTCCTGCGGGTAGACGTTGAAGCCGCCGACGATGATGATGTCCGTCACGCGGTCGAGGATTCGGATACGGCCGTCTTCGACGCGCACGTAGTCGCCGGTGTTGAACCAGCCGCCGTCGAAGCGCGCGGCGCCGTCCTCCGTGACGCGGAAATAGCCTTTCGTCACGGACGGTCCCCTGACCCACAAAACCCCCTCGCCGTTCCGGGGGTTTTCGTTTTCCTCCGCGTGAAGAACGGCCCCGCCCTCGCCGCGCAGCTGCCAGGAAAACCCGTCGAGGAACTCCCCCGCCGTCCCGAGCTTCCGGGTCCCGTAGTCGCCGTTGGCCGAGAGCACCGGCGAGCACTCGGTGATGCCGTAGCCCTCCAAAACTCCCACGCCTATCAGGGCCTCGGCTTTTTCGTCCAGCAGAGCGTTGTAGCGGTCTCCGCCCGTCACCAGGATCTTGACCCCCTGAAGGCGCTTGCCTCCCCGTTCGAGCAGGCCGAGCAGGAAGGACAGCATCGTCGGCACGAGGATCACGACGTTGGCGGAGGCCGCCTCGATGGCGGCGAGCGTGTTGTGCGGCGGCATGAAGCTCGGCACGATGGCCTGCGCCGCGCGCGAGAAGAGGGGCAGGAGCGTGGCGGTCGTGAAGCCGAACGAGTGGAAGTTGGGAAGCACGTTCAGAAAGACGTCGCCCGGCCGGAGGGGCTTCAGGGCCTTCAGGCAGGCCTCGCAGTTGCTTCGGATGTTGCCGTGGGAGAGCGGCACCGCCTTGGGGGCGCCCGTCGTCCCGGACGTGGAGAAGATGACCGCGAGATCCCGCTCCTCCGGCGTCCCGGGGCGGCCCGTGAAGGCGGGCAGCGGCCCCATGGGATGACAGGTGACGTGAGGCCAGCCCTGCTCTTCCAGCGTCCGGCCGATTTCCTGCCGCGTCTCCTCGGAGGTGACGACGGCGAAGGGTTCGAGCAGGGACAGAGTGCCGACGAGGGAGGGAATGCCGGATTTGACGTTGAGCGGACAGATCGACCCGCCGAGCCGCCATGCGGCCAGCGAAAGCGCCAGAATCATGGGATTGTTCGGCATCAGGACGACGAGTCTCTGCCCTTCGGAGAAGCCCGACGCGGCGAGCGTCTTCTCGGCCGAGTCCGCCAGACTCTTCAGAAAGGCGAGATCGAACCACGAGCCGTCCCACCAGAAACAGCGGTTTTGGGGATTCTCCGCAATATATCCGTCGATAAAAACATTCAGCCTCTCCAAAAGGGGTCACTCCTTTCGTTATGTAAACATCCAAGCTCAGGGGGGCAGAGCGCGTTCGCCCAAAAGCGGGCTCACTGGCCCCCCGAGACCCCCTGTCAGATGGGAATCGGACGCAGGGGGTTTGAACGGTTACCTCGTTATTTCCGATTTTCCAATTTGCCGTGCCGCCCCGCGGCGTTCGCCCCGAAACGCCGCGGCAGCGTACTGAAACGACAGACGCCGCCGTTACAATACAACACCCTTGAGCAGGAGTAAACGGACAAAAGGCGGCCCCATACCCGCCAAACATGAAAGAAAAGAGAAAACGCGAAAAAAATGCAAAGAGAAAATGCCCCCCGCTGCGGGAGCCCAGCGACCCCATGGCACCCAAAGAACACCGCTTACTGCTGCTCCCTTCCGGGCCTGACAGGGTTCACGGGACTTCGCCGCATAGGACTGAGCCCCCGCGTCAGGGGGCATTGAGAACATTATTGAAGAACATTGCAGAAGAACAATAAAAACCGCCGGAAAAACCGGAAACCATCGACGGTATTTATGAATGCAAGCATTATAAATCAAGTATACAGAGGCGCAAGATTTTTTGCAAGGACTCAATTCCGCCCGTTCAGCCCGACCCCCGACCAACGGGAGGGGCGCCTTCTCCCGCTTCCGCCAGACCCATAACGGGGTCCGGGGCCTGCGGCCCCGGTCACTTTGCCTTTCGGGTGATTTTTTCGATCTCCTGAATCAGGGGGCGGATGCGTTTGTCCGTTGCGGGCCGCTTGAGGGCTTCGTCCGCGCTGATGTCCTTTTTCCAGTATTCCCTGTTCCGTTTGACGCTGATGCTCAGGACGGAACCGTCCAGGGAGACCCCCGCGAACAGGCCCTTCGCCATGGAGTAGCTGTAGATGGAGGCCTTCATCTGCGCGTCCGTCGCGGCGTCCCCGCGCCGCCCCACGGGGCCGGCGGCCACGGCCACGTCCGCGCCCAGCTTGGTCTTGCTCCGCAGGAAGGCCTCGACACCGTCTTTGTTGTTCACCACAAGAACAAAAGCGGTCTTCTGCACGCCGATCTGCAGTCCGACGGAACCGCCGCCCAAGTTGTAGAAGCTGGGGCCGAACCATTTATTGCCCTCTTTCCGCAGGACAAGGCCCTCGCCGTACTCGCCGCCGAGGATGAAGCCGGCCTTCACCATGGAGGGCACGAACGCGACCGCGTGGGCGCCCTCGAGGACATGCGCCATGTCCTTCACGTCGTTTTCGCTCTCCATCTCCTTGAGAACGCGGACGGAGTTCTTAATCAAGCTCTCGGCGTCCGACGCCGGGGCCGGGGTAACACCGAAGGCCGCGAGCAGCAGAACCAAGGCTGCCGCGAGAATTATCCTGTTCCGTCTCTTCCCGTTCCTCATCGAAAAAACCTCCTTCAATAAAAAACCACAATAAAAAACCGAACTTCTTTCCGAACACAGCACGATTCCGAACCGTTTGCCAGCGTAGCACGAAACTCTCCCGCCTTCAATACGCAGGGATGAGCATTGTCAATCGTCCGAGGCAATGTCCGCTTTCGAGGTCAGGCCAGACACCCGATGTACATTTTCCCGCGCGCCGAGTGCTGGGCCGATTTCTTCCCAAAGACTTGCGCAAATCCGCTTGAATGATGTACAATTCAAATTAGAAAAAGATTTTACAGTGTGGCGTGCAGACAAGTATACCCTGTTGCATGTCCTTTTTTTCGCGCATCACCCTTTCAAAAATCCAGTTTTTACAATGCTTCTTCCAAACTCCCGACGCCGTGCAAATGGGTATACCCTATTGCGCAGGGGGGTGTTTTTCTTGGACACGAAAGGAGGCAGACGATGTTGAAATTTGGGCTGTTTTCATGGAAGAGCGCGCGAAAGACGGGGTTGCTGGCGCTGTCGCTGTTGCTGGCCGCGGCGCCGCGGGCCTGGGGCGTCGGTTTCGAGATCACGGATGCGTCAGGTAATCTGATTGAGCCAGACGCTGCAATTTACTCTAATAACGACGGTGTGTTGATCATAAGCGCGGACGAACTCCCGAGCGACAAAGAAGTGGTCATCAGCGGCGACGGAAAAAGCATTGTGGTAAACGGCAACGGCAGCGACGTGAATTTGACGCTGAAAGATTTGACGGTGAGTGCGGACAGCGGCAAGGCGTTCACGCTGAATGCCGGCGGCAGCAAAGCGACCATCAAGATTGACGGCCCCGTGACGCTTAACGGCGGAAAGAACGGCGCGTTTGGATTTGGAATTTTAGCGCTCAAGGGCGCTTTTGTTGTTCTGGACGCGGTTTCGAAGGGTTCCATACTCACGGTAAGCGGCGGCAAA
>JAISMH010000175.1 GCA_031276855.1 Synergistaceae bacterium | reverse complement strand
AGGGACCAAACCCCACCCGCTTCGCGGGAGCCCCTTTGAAAAGGGGCCTTAAAAGCAAAGCCCCCTTTTCAAAGGGGGTGGCAGCGAAGCTGACGGGGGTTTGCTTTTCTGACGGGGGGTTTGCCTTTCCTCAACCGCGGGGGGTTGACCACCAGGGTTTTGTCCGCGCCAGGCCGGGGCGGCGCGGGGAGGTCGGGGGGCAGGGCTCGTCCTTCTCCCAGACGGCGAAAAAATAGCTCCGCGGCGAGGGGCCGGGGCGGCGGACTCGCGGGTCGTAGGGGATCAGGCGGGGGCGGCTCAGGCCCAGCGCCGCCCAGCGGTTCCCGACCTCGCGCAGCTCCTCTTCGCCCCTGGGGCCCTTGAACGCGGCCAGCCGGCCGCCCGGCGACACCAGAGGCGACAGGTACTCGGCCAGAACGCCCGCGTGAGCCACAGCCCGCGCCGCGGCAAACGCGCAGCTTTCCCGCGCGTCCCTGTCCGCGGCGTACTCCTCGCAGCGGCTCCGGATCACGGAGACGTTGGCGAGCCCCAGTTCCGCGGCCGCCTCCTCCATGGCCCTGCACTTCTTGCCCACGCTGTCCAGAAGCGTCACGCGGAGGTCGGGACGGCAGACCGCCCAAACCATTCCGGGCAGACCGCCCCCGCTCCCGACATCGACGACTTTCAATTCTGAACCTTGGCCGGCGCCCCGGCCGTCTCCCCGGGGAAGCAGGGGGACGGAGTGCAGGCAGTCCCGGATGTGAAGGCCGTAGATTTCCTCCGCGTCCGCCGTCCCCGTCAGGCGCGCGGCGGGGTACGACGCCAGAATTTCCGCGTAGCGCCGCAAGGCCGTCTCCCATTCCCGCTCCAGACGATCCGCTTCGATTTCGATTTCGCTTTCGCTCATTTTTCTCTCATTTTTCTTTCATTTTTTTATTCGCCGAAAAAAAGGGCCGCCGGAGCGGCCCTTTTTGGGGTTCTTCAGGCGGCGAGGCTTAGCCTCGGATCAGGCTCAGCACCGACTGGGGGAGCTGGTTGGCCTGGGCGAGCATGGCCGTGCCGGACTGCGACAGAATCTGCAGGCGCGTGAAGTTCAGCATCTCCTGCGACATGTCCGCGTCGCGGATGCGGCTTTCCGCCGCCGTCAGGTTCGTGCTGGTGGTCGTGAGGTTCGTGACCGTGTGTTCCAGCGCGTTCTGGTACGCGCCGATCTTCGCGCGCTGCGCGGAGACCTTGCGGATCGCGCTGTCCAGAATCGTCATGGCGCGGCCCGCGGACTCCCGGTCCGTCACGATGATGCGGGAAACGCCCAGCGCGTCCGACGACATGTTGCCGATGTCCACGGAGATGTCCTCGTTCTCGTTCGCTCCGACCTGGAAGACCGTGCCGTTGTCCACAAGGTGCAGGATCGTCTCGTAGGGCTCCGCTTCTTTGGTCAGGGTGAACGCGCGCATGTTCGTGTTCCACGTCACGTTGATGTTCGCCATCGCGTCGAACTCCACGTCCACGTTCGGGTGGATGACGCCGACCAGCAGGTTCCCGGACATCTTCACGTCGTTGGCGATGATGGTGCTGTTGTGCGCGTCGTAGATGGAGACGCTGAACGAGTTCTCCTTGGCCGTCTGCACGACGTTAAGGGACAGGGCGTTGATGAGGTCCTGATCGCCGGAGAACGACAGTTTCCCGCCGTCGCCCGCGACCATGGAGCGGATGAGCATGGTTCCCGCCACGGATTCGGACGTGTTCGGCTTCTCCTTCCCCTCCTCGACGAACGTCACGAAGTAGTTCGCGGCGCTGACCGCGTACTTGCCCTGGGCGAGGCCGTTCGCGTCCGCGATGGCGGCGTTCAGCTTGTCCCGGAAGCTGGCCAGCGTGTCCGTCGAGTAGAGCGTGATCGTGGTGTTCTTGCCGTCGCCCTGGGAGACGGTGATCGTCTGGGGGTCGTTCAGCATGAACACGCCCTGGGCGTTCCAGAATTTGTCGAGGTCGCGCAGCGCCACGTCGCTCTTGGCCACCTGCCCGATATAGGCCGCCTCGAACGAGGCCAGGGTAGTGGTGGTTCCCGTCGCCGGCTTGATAGAATCAGTGTTTGTGGTCAGGATAATATTGCCCTCGTACACCGTGCCGTTGGTGCTGTTCAGGTAGAAATTGCGGAAATGGAGTTCCTGCTGCTGGATCGCCAGGGAATCCAAAGCGAATCGAAGCGGCTGCTCCGAGACGTAGTAAGGCTCCTTCGCCCGGGGACCAGTTGCCGACCCTGTACCTCCCGTGTGTGAGCCGCGGATGTCCATGTCTTTCCACGCGTAATCCCATTTCTGGTTGCTCTTCCCGTCGATGCGGATCTGCGTATCCGCTGTAGGGGCAATGTCCGTGCTGGCCGTAGCCGACCTCTTCGCGGTGACGTTATAGACCGCCTTGTCGCCTGCGCTGAAAAGCTTGAGTTCCTCCTCGGTCAAGCCAATATTCAAAGTAAAACCAATATCCGTGTCAGCGATGGTGTTTATAGCAAGTACACTAGGATAAGATCCTGGAGTCCCAGGCGTCGCCGCTATGACCACGTCGTTCTTCACGTAGTTTTCGACCGTCCCATCTGTCGTCAGAACAGAAGAAGTCAGCCTGACCGTCATCGTCTTGGATGTCAGATCGACATGGGTAACCTCCATCAGAAGGCTGGCGTTAACCTTGGTGTCGCTCTTCGCTTCGAACACGCCTGCTAGACCCGTACCCGTCGGATCGGTGGTCGCATTATACGGCTTATACGTCTTTACATGATCCACCGGCAGCACTCCCGCGCTGCTGTAATAACCTACCAGCCGGGTCTCCGCGTCAACATCGGTAGCCTTTTCCGCCGTTACCGTGTAGTCACCCGCCGGGAGATTGTCCACGCGGACATCTTGGGCGCCGGCCTGCTGGTTGACGCTTTTGTTCATGATGACGTTCTTGTGCTTGATCTTGAAGATGTCGGTCTTCTGGGCCTCCGCCTGGCCGGGGGTCGCGTTGATGGCTATTTTGTAGTTTCCCTCGAACG
>JAISMH010000168.1 GCA_031276855.1 Synergistaceae bacterium | reverse complement strand
CGTTCGAGTCGATCCCGGAGGGCAACCGCTACATGTACAACGAGCCGCCTGACCCGGTGGTGGTGGAAAAAGGCGGCGGCTGCGACGCGGGCTTCGGCGCGGGGCTGGCAACGCTGGCGGTTCTGGCGGCGTGCCTGGCCGCGCGGAGAGGCGGCAAGCGCCAGCGGATAATAAATACACGCCTTTAATATCGTTCCTCCTTTAATATCACTCCTTCCTGCGTCAGGAACCGGGCGGCCCCGCGAGGGGCCGCCCGGTTCTTTCGCAACCGTTCACCCCCCTGAGCTTGAACGTTTACAGGTCGGGTATTTCTCGGTTTACAAAGCGGGTATTTTAATATACTTTGGAAGAGTCCGGTATTTTCCCTGAGGACAACTTCTGACTGAAAGAGAATTTCTTTCTTCAGAATTTTTGACGAAGACAAGTTTTAACAGAGATTAAGGAGGAAAACGATTTCATGCGCTCGATTATAGCGGTGACGAACGAAATGGACGACGCGGAAAAAGCCGCGCGGGAACTCCTGGAGCAGGTGAACGCCGGGGGGCCTTTGGGCAAAAACGGCTGCGCCTTCGTATACTGCGACGCGGAGATGGACCACGGCCCGTTCGCCGCCGCCCTGCAGGAAAAACTTCCGTTCAGCCTCGTGGGGTCCACGACCATCGCCACTTTCGACACGGAAAACGGCGCCCAGATTCTGTCGGCGGTTCTGGTCGTTCTCACGGCGGACGACGCGGAGTTTTCCGCCGTCCTGACGGATTCGCTCACGGCGGAAAACCTGAGCGGAGAACTGGAGGCGGCCTACAGAAAAGCCGCGTCCGCCGTGAACGGGGGAAAATTGCTTTTCCTCGTCCCTCCTTTCATTGATATAGCCCCCCTCGACGACTACGTGGACACGCTGAGCAAGGTCTCCGGGGACATTCCCATTTTCGGAGGGCTTCCCTCCTCCAACATCGCGGACGGCGATATTCTGGTGTACGCGGGCGGGCGCGTCTGTACGGACAGGGCGGCGATCGTTCTCGTCGGGGGCAATGTCCGCCCGGTCTTTTCCGTGCAAAGCATCCTGAGTACGTTTTCCGAACAGAAGCGGACCATCACGAAAGCCGAGAAAAACGTCGTCTACAGAGTCGGGGACATGACCTTCGTGGACTACCTGAAGTCCGTCGACCTGCCCGCCGACGAGCTCATCGCGCAGGGGGACCTGGCGGTTTACGTTTCGACCCCGCTCAAGGTCTACCTTCACAAGGACGACTGCGACGACGGAATTCCCATAGCGCGGACCATCCAAAAACTGAACCCCGCAGACGGTTCGGGCCTGCTTTTCGGCGCGATTTCGGAAAAATCCGTCATCTCCATCGCCACGATGAAGAGGCAGGATATCCAGGATTCCTGCAAAATGGCCGTCAGCGAGATTCTGGAAAAAATAAACGCGGCCGGCGAGGATTACGCCTACACCACGCTTTTCTGCGTTTCCTGCGGGGGCCGCTACATGGTCATGGCCGACGACAAGGACATCGAGGGAGACATCATCACCGGCAGCCTGCCGAAGAACCTGACTCTTTCCGGCTTTTACGCCTACGGAGAAATATGCCCCACGGCCGTACGCGGCGGCAAAGCCGTCAATAGAGTCCACAACGAATCGATCGTCATGTGCGCCCTTTAGAACGGGCCAGGGAAAAAACCGGGGAACGGAACGTGAACAACAATCTGGCGGCGGGAAACGGACCGGAGGGCGGGGAGTCGGGCGCCGAAGGGCTCCGAGCCGAGGAACTTCGGCGGGAACGCGACGAGCTTCAGGGGGAGTACAAAAAACTCCTGCGCCGTTACCGGCGCCTGGAGAGCGACTATAAGCGCGTGGGCATCATGTACAAGACGGCCGAGCGCCTCCGCGATTTCAACGAGACCGAGAAAGAGCTGCAGTACTTTTACAACCGCCTCCTCCTGCGGGCGTGCGCCGACATCATTTTCGTCTTGAACAAGGACATGGACGTCGTGCTCGCCGCGGACACCTTCGCCTCGTTTTTGGGGCTTTCCGACTTTGGAGACGTGCTCAATCGCTCGGCGGAAACCCTTCTCGCCCGGAAAATGTCTTCGGATCAGGTCGAAAGCGTCATCGGCCGGTGCCGCGCCGTTTTGGAGACGGTCGTCCCTCTCAGCTTCACCCAGAGGTTTCAGCTGTCGGACGGAAGCTGGATCATCGCCGACTGCGTGTTTTCCCCCGCCGTCGAAAAAAGCGGCGCCTTGCAGGGGGTCGTCTGCATCGTCCACGACATCACCGAGCTGTATGACGCGAAAGAGAAAGCCGAAAGCGCGTCGATAGCCAAGGGAGCCTTCCTTGCGAACATGAGCCACGAAATCCGCACGCCCATGAACGCCATCAAGGGAATGAGCGACCTCCTCCTGCGCACGAATCTGGACGAAGTCCAGCGGAACTACGCGCGGAACCTTTCGAGGGCGTCCGGCGCGCTGCTCACCATCATCAACGACATTCTCGACTTCTCGAAGATCGACGCCAACAAGATGGAGATCACCGCGCTCCCTTACGACTTCTCGACCCTGCTTTCGGACGTGACCGAGATGATTCAGATTCGCGCCGCCGAGAAAGCGCTCGATTTTTACACCGACATCGACCCCTCCATTCCCCGCAAGCTGATCGGCGACGACGTGAGGATCCGGCAGATCCTCCTGAACCTGCTCGGCAACTCCGTAAAATTCACGCGAACGGGTCACGTCAAGCTCTCCGTCTCGCCCGTTCCGGCCCCCGATCCCTCGGAAGAAGCCCCGGAGGGCCGGATATTTCTTTCCTTCGCCGTGGAAGACACGGGGTCGGGAATCAAGGAGGAGGACATCCCGCACCTCTTCGAGGCGTTTTCCCAGATGGACACCAAAAAACACCACGGCATCCAGGGCAGCGGGCTGGGGCTGGCGATAACCCGGAGGCTCTCCGAGCTCATGGGGGGAAGCGTCAGGCTGACGAGCGAATACGGCAAGGGTTCCGTCTTCACCTGCGTCATTCCGCAGACCGCGGATTCGCCGGCGCCTCTGGCCGCCGTCAAAAATCCGCGGGGCAAAAAAGCGGCGCTGCTCGCGAAGGGCCTGATGGGAGAGAATCTCGAATCGAAGCTGAAAAAGCTGGGCGTTTCGGTTCTCCGCGCCGAGAGTCTCCGAGAGGCCGCGGAGATGCCGCTCGAAGACTGTACACACCTGATCTACCAATACGGGCTCGTCAAGGAAGAACTCTGTGGAGAACTCAAGGAAGAACTCGGCGGAAGGGCCGAAGGCGCGCCCGCCGGCGGAGGCGAAGAAATCCCCCTCGCCGCGTATATCCCGACAGCGCCGGCGATGCGGAGGGTTGCCGTCAAAAATCCAAAAGAAGTCAATGAAGGCGAAGCCGGCGAAGAAGGCGCGGTGCTGGTCGAACCCGTGCTGATCACGTCTCTCGCCCAGGCGCTCAACAAATCTTCCGAAAAAGACCCGGGGTTCAGAAGCGAGTCCGGCGACGTGCTGGGGTCTTTCAGGGCGGACGACGCCCGCGTTCTTGTGGTGGACGACAACGAGATCAACCTCATCGTCGCGTCCGAACTGCTGAAGCACTACGGCATCGAGGCCGACACGGCCGGAAGCGGCGCCGAGGCGCTTCGTATGATGGACGCGGAGCGATACGACCTCGTTTTCATGGATCACATGATGCCCGGCATGGACGGGATCGAGACAACCCAAAAGATTCGGGCGCACGGGGATTGGCGGGCCGAGGTCCCGGTCGTGACCCTGACGGCGAACGCGATTTCCGGGATGCGAGAACTCTTTCTGAGCAAGGGAATGAACGACTTCATCAGCAAGCCCATCGAGCTCGAGAACCTGAACCGGGTTCTCCTCTCCTGGCTTCCGCCGGAGAAACTCGTCGGCGCCCCCAAGCGCGCGCAAAAAAACGGACGGGCCTCCTGAAAAGGGCCCGTCCGGGGTGAAAAGTCAGTCAATTCGACATTTCTCAATCAAAACTTCGACATTTCCTCTACGGCCCGTTCGAGGGCTTTGTGCGCGTCCTCCGGCAGTTTGTCCAGACCGCCCAGCTCCGTGTCGCGGGACTTGACGAATTTCAAACGGTCTTTGAAACGGGCCAGAAGCTGCTCTCTGTAGGTTTTGTCGTTCAGGTCGATCTTGAAGTCGTCCAGCGGCAGGATCTGCATTCCCGTGAAGCTCCCGAACGGAACCCACTTCGCCGTGCCCTCCACGATGGCCTCCAGAATCCCCAAGGTATGGGCGGGCTTGACCTTCGTTCCCATGAAGTCTCCCGTGTTCAGGATGTAGCACTCCACGCCGTCGGCGATCAGCTGCTTGAAGCGCGTGTAGTCCATTTCGAGCGGGTAGGTGCGAAAGGGGTTGGCGTAGGGCTCGCAGACCAGGGCGTTGGGATCCACGCCGGGCGCCAGGCGTTCAGCGCTCGTGCGCTTCGTCGCCAGAGTCGCCCCCAAGACGGAGCCCAGTTCCGGGCCGGTCAGCTTCAGGACGGGCGGAATGGTGGGGTCGCGCATCAGCCAGAAGATGGCGTTCAGGGGCTCGTCGATACGGTCGATGCGGTTGGGCGACCAGAACTTGGACTTCATTGCGCGGCCGTTGCCGTTGCGGACGTCCTCGGTCACGGCGATCAGCCTGCCGTCCGGGAGGTTCGTCACGCCGCAGTTCTGCATCGTGACGAGGAATTTGTTGTCGGGGCAGCCGATGGGGTAGTCCTGCACCTTGTCGAAGTACGCGGGCTCCAGTGCGATGGCGTATTTGTCCTTGACGTTGACGACGAACGCGTCGTCGTGAAGGACGGTGATGTCGTACTTGCCGCCGTGCGTGGCGTGGGTGATGGTCGATTTTCCCGACCCGGAGAGCCCGAACGCGGCCAAAACGAACTTTTTGCCGCTCTTCGTGGCGTAGCGTTTCAGGCCGCCGTGGCAGGAGGCGTACCCGTTGCGCGCGCCGATGCCCCAGGCCAGGGTCAGAGTGCCCTTCTTCAGCTCGCCGAAATAGCGGAGCCCCAGCACCACGGCGCAGTTTTCTTTAGGAGAGAAAAAGGCCAGCCCCAGCGGGTAGTCCGGGTGCGACCAGTCCGGGTCGGCGAAGATGAAAATGTCCCCGTCCACATCCGATATCTTGCGGGACCGGTTGTACATTTCCTTGTATTTTTCGTTGACGTACTGGAAGTTGAACATCCAGCTGTAGAGGTTATTCTCGAACCCCTGGGGTACGATGAGGTGGGCGGAGACCATGAAGTCCTCCTCCAGGCCGATGTATGCGTCCGCGGCGTAGAGCCTGCGGGAGCGCATGTTGTATATCGCTTCGCGCACGATCGTGCACATCTTGGCGGGATCGACATTGGGATAGCCCACGATGTTCCGCGCCGCGGCCGTGCGTCCGAAGACCGTGCCGTCGTTGAACAGCAGTACGTTCGCCCCGGCGGGAAGCCCCTGCTCCTCCGGCCGGCAGACCGGCATTCCGGTGAGTTCCACCGTGCCGGGGCTGGCTTTCGCCAGCTCGTAGGCGACCTTCAGATCGGGCACCTTCACCACGTTGTTGCCGTAAAAGAGGGACTCCACCGTCGTTCGGACGGGAGTTTGATGGATTTTCTTGAAATTTTCGGGGTCGTAACTGCCGATAGTAGCCATGGTGCTTCCTTCCTCCTCACACAAGCTCATACAAACTCACACAGTCTCGCACAATATTCCCGTATGCCGCCGCCGCGCCGTTTTCGCGCTGACTGAACATGGTATACGAAGTTTGAACGATCACGGACATTGTACCCCTCGTTCGAAATAAAACAAGAGGAAGAAGGATGAGAATATCAGACGGGGTCAGGGGGCAAGCCCCCTGCGGGGGATGGGGCGGAGCCCCATGGTTTTTTTGTAAACAGTCAAGCTCAGGGGGGCAGAGCTCGTTCAGTCGCTGCGCTCCTTCACTTAAGCAGACGACCAATGAGCGAAGCGAATTGTGTCGGTCGCTTACCCGCGCGGCAGTTTGCGCGGAGCAACCCCCCCCCCGAGACTCCCCCTGTGATAAACGCCGGTCTTAACTGAACATGGTATACGGGGTTTGAACGGTTACTCCCGGAACTCTATTTTCTCGAAGTTCAGGCTGTGTCTCAGGGGCGAGCGGGGATCGAGGAGGGCGTCGGGGTCGAAAACCCCGTCGGGTTCCGCGAGATCCATTCTCACCGCGAGCAGGTTCATTTCATCGTTCCAGCTTTCTTCGAGAAGCGCCAGAGGAATCGTCACCGTCTTCTCGGCCGGGCCGGGCTCGTCCCACAGCCACTCCCCGAGCGGCTTGTTGTTGACGTAAACCGCCATTTTCCGCTTCTGCAAAACGCCGCCGAGAACCCGGGGGCTCCCCGTGAGGAAAAATTCCATGTCCGCTTCGGGCTTCTTCCAGACCCGCGTGAAGAGTTTGACCCTGGGCGAGTAATTCCAGACTCCGTCGGTAACGCCGTCGAAAGTCGGCGGCATCGTCTTCCCCAGTCTCATTATCTGTTCCATGGTGAGTTTCTCGAAAGTCATGGCTTTTTTATCCAGAAGGAACAGCCCTTCCGACATCGACACCCAGGGGGCGGCCTCTTCTTCGCTCAGGCGGAGAGGGAAGGTCGGCAGCGGCGGGAGATCTTCCTTGAAATTGAGGACGCTTCCGATCGAAATCCGATGAGAGCGGCGCGCCGGGGGAACCTCCTTCCAGCTGTTCATGCCCATATTGAAAAGTTCGACGGCTTCCGGGTTGGCGAATCTCTGCCGAATGCCGAAACGGTCAAAAAATCCGTCCGCCTGAAAAACGCTCCTGTCCAGAAGGACGGTCTGCCCCCGGTAGGGCGCCAAATCTCCGGCTATCGTCCGGGAAAAGGCGCAGTACCCCCTCCCAAAAATCCACAGAACCCCTCCCGCGTCGGCGAAGAGCAGCAGCAACGGGACGAGCAGCAGGTACTCCCTGCCCGCCGGCAGGGAGAGAAAGAGAACGATCGGGAAAAGCCACACGAAGGGGACGTAACGCACCTGCCAGGAATGGGGATGGACCGCGGCCAGCAGGAACAGGGTGAACAGGAGCCAGCCCTCTATTTTTCCGCGCGGGGCGGATACGTACGACAGGAGGACGTAAACGAGGGCGAGGACGCACAGTAGGTAAAACAGCGGGCCAAAGCCTCCCCCTCGCGCGTAACCTATCGCGGCGTACTCCTCCCACTCGCTCCGCGGAGCGTCCAGAGGGGTTTTTTTGATCGCCGCCGCGCTGTGGTAGTCGAAAGTCGTGTACGCAATGGCGGAAAAGAACAGGCGCGTGAAGCGATTATGCGCGGCCGGATAGAGCTTTTCGGCCATGCCGCCGAGCCCGTCGTTCATGTCCCCGCTCTTGCCGGACCCGTAGATCGAGTGAAACATGTGCTTTCCCTGCAGGAGATCCGTGACGTAGGGGGCGAAGCCCAGAACCGCCGCCAGCAGGATCGCCGTCCCCCCCAGCTTCAGTCCCAGAAGAACCGCCCGTCCCAGCCCTTCGCGGAACCGAAGGCCCGCAGGACCGGCCGGCGCGCCGCGGCCCGGCCGAAGAGAGGAAACGAGCCGGTGCAGACAGACGCAAAAAACGATGACGGCGGCGAAAGCGAGCCCCGACGTTTTGACGCAGCACAAAAGAGCCAGAGATACAACGCCGGCGCAGTGGACGAGGCCGGAGCGAACGGCGCCGGAAGAATCTCTTTCGGAAAAATAACCGCGCGCGCAGAGCAGCGCAATGAGGACGAGAGAACTCAGGGCTCCGTCCGCCACGTATCCGGCGAATTGCGTCAGAGCGATGGGGTTGAGGCAGGCGGCGATCCATAAGAGGCGTTTCAGGCGGGACTCCCCCCGGGTGCAGTGCAGGGCGAAAAAAATCGAGGCGAAGATCAGGATCAGCGTGTAGGCCTTGCCGGTCTGAATGTCTCCCCAGGCCGCCGTCACCGCAGCGGCGAAATACTCCGTTCCCTTTGGGAAATACGTGGCGTGGTCGCTCCAGATGCCGGGCGCGTACCCCAAGTTCATGTAACCGTCGTAAACGGGGTTGAAACCCTCGGCGATGCGGCTGACAGCGGGCTGGTGGTAGGTCAGCCCGTCGTGCCAGAGGTCGAAGAGAAGATAACAGACGACGTGACTGAACAGAATCAGGGCCAGCAAGAGCAGAACATCCGCCCGGCTCGCTTTCAGAACGGCCTTCTTTCCGAGACAGGCGGCCCCGCCTGTCAGAAGCGCCAGAGAAAGCCAGTAGGCCGAAGCGGGCCCCCCGACGCGAAAAATCAGAAAACAGGCGAGCAGAAAGGAGGGCAAGAAAACGTAGAAAAGCAGAGACAACGCGAGAAAAAGAGGCGAAAATTCCGTTTTTTTCTTTTCGGGAGCCTTCCTTCCAGAAATTCTTTTTTCCGAACCCTCCCTTTCTAAAATATTTTCGGCATCAACCGCCGGATTCCGCGGGTGCGACACAGGAAAACCTCCTCAGGTGTTTTTGCTTTCGTAAAACTGCCGGATTATCTCGCGAGAATTTCGTCCGGCAGATTGCGCCGCCACTTCGAGCTTGCCTTTTTCTATGCCTATGGCCTCTCTTTCCGCTTTCTGCCCGCATTTTAGCATACGGAGACGGGGGCGGCGGCGTTCCCCCGGTCTGCAGCTACTCCGCTTTTTTATCGTTTTCCTCGCTTTCGCGGTCGTAGAAGAGGCGGCGGACGCGGTACTGGACGTCCTCCAGAATCTTGCGGTTGGAGGCGATCAAGTCGGCCTGGAGGCCCAGAATCATCGTCTGGGTTCCGATCAGGATCAGGGCGACGGCCAACAGCAGGGACTGCACGTGCCCGGCCGAGTCGCCGTAAAACATCAGGATCAAAAAGCGCAGGCCGATGAGGAACCCCGCGCCGAAAAAGAAAAGGCCCAGGGTCATGAAGAAAGTCAGGGGATTATAGAGGATGAAGATGCGCAGAATGGTGAAAACCGAACGCTTGACGTACTGGCCCATGCTCCCGAAAAGCCGCGATTTGCGCGCCGCGGGGTTGGTGCGGACCGGCACGGAGGCCACGGCCATGTTTTTGCGCCCGGCCTGAATGATGGTCTCCAGCGTGTAGGTGTACTCCGACAGCACGTTCAGCTTCATGGCCGCCTCGCGGGAAAAGGCGCGGAAGCCGCTGGGGGCGTCCGGGACGTCGGTCTTCGAGGCGATGCGCACGACCCGGCTCCCCAGGCGCTGCAATTTTTTCTTGAGCCACGAAAACTCCGGGTTCTCGTCGATGGGGCGCTCGCCGATCACGATGTCCGCCCGTCCCTCCAGTATCGGGCGGACCAGGGCCTCCACGTCCGCGCCGCGGTACTGATTGTCCGCGTCGGTGTTGACGACGACGTCGGCCCCGAGGCGCAGGCAGGCGTCGAGCCCCGCCGTGAAGGCCCGGGCGAGGCCCTGGTTGCGGGACAGGCGGACGACGTGGCGGACGCCGCATTTCCTCGCCGTTTCGGCAGTCCCGTCCCGGCTGCCGTCGTCCACGACCAAAAACTCGACCTCGTCCGCTCCGGCGACGGCTTTCGGAAGATCGGCCAAAGTGGCGGGAAGAGACTGTTCTTCGTTATAACAGGGAATCTGAACGATCACTTTCACGATATTCAGTACCTTCGGCCTTTCATAAAAAATCCTTCATAAAAAAAGCTCCCCTCTGAAGGGAAGCTTTTTGCGGCACCGTACGTTCTTTTGTCATGATTTCAGTATTCATTGCACTTTCTAAAAACCGCGCTCTCTAAAAACCGCCCTTCCCGAAGGAAGGGCGGATACTGCAACCCTACCGGGCCTTCAGGGTGACCTTCGCCGTCCCTTTTGCATAAAGAGCAGGGCTGGCGCCTGCGGCCGCATAAAGGCCGACATCCTTCGCCTTCGCTTCCACCTTTTCCTGCACCTTGGCGTCGGTCAGTCTGCCGCCCTCGTAAGTGACCCACCAGCCGTTTGCGTCGATAGTGAAGGTGTACGTGCCCGAATCGTTTTTGATCTTCTGGGAGTCCCCCATGTAGGGGTAAATTTTCTGCGAAGCGAGGGTACCAACTCCCTGATCCATATGGTCTGCATAGTACATCACCATCGCGCCCTGGAGGGCCTTCAGGTCGCTCACGATCGTCGTGGCCGTAGCCGTGGCCGTCGCCGCGCCGCTGGCCAGCATCATGCCGCCCGCCAAAATCCCGATGATAACGATAACAATCAACAACTCAACCAACGTAAAACCTTTGCGCACTTTCACCATCAAGCATTCCTCCTTGGAATCCAGCCCGGAGAATTTGATTTTGGGTTCAGAAGTTTCTGCTTCTTGTACCCTCTACTCCGAGGCTTTACGGCACATAGTATACGGGGTAATAGTACCTAATCAATAGGACCCAAGGCCTAATTTTATAAATTTAACCGAACTGGCTTATCGCCGAAACCATGGGGCCGAAGATGGCCACCGCGATCAGGGCCACCATTCCGCCGATGAAAATGATCAGAGCGGGCTCCAGAAGGGCCGTCATGCCCTTGATCTGCTCGTCCAGCTCCTGGTCGTACCAGGTCGCCACGCGCTCCAGCATATCGTCCATGTGTCCCGTCTCTTCCCCGATGCGGATCATCTGGCAGACCAGAACGGGAAAGATCCTGGCCGCGCGCGCGGCGTCGCCCATGCTGTTCCCCCGCTTGGCCGCCTCCAGAAGGCTCTCGTATCCCCCCTCGATGACGACGTTGCCGGAGACCTCTTTGGCCATCTCCAGGCCGCGCAGGATCGGGACGCCGGCCGAGGCCAGAGAGGCCAGGGTCTGCGTGGATCGGGCCAGGGCGGCCTTGAGGACGATTCCCTTGACCACCGGCATTTTCAGCTTGAACCGGTCCATTATCGGCTTGGTCGCCTTCGCCTTGTTGACGCAGATGAGCCCCCCGATCACAGCCGCGACGGCAACGCAGATGGCCGTTCCGTTGCCGGTGACGAACTCGCTGATGTTGAAAAGAACCATCGTGACGGCGGGAAGCTCGACCCCCATGTCCTCGAAGACCTTTCTGAAGGTGGGAAGGACGAAAACGGTGAAGGCCGCCACGATGAGCAGCGCGAAGGTCACGACGAAGGCGGGGTAGGAAATGGCCGACTTGATCTTGCCCCTCAGGATCTGCTGCTTTTCCAGAAGGCCCGCCACGCGGTCGAGGGATTTTTCCAGAATGCCGCCCTCTTCGCCCGCCTGAACCAGAGAGATCATCATCGGCGTAAAAATCGACGTGTGCTGCCTCATGGCCTGGCTCATCGGGGTTCCCTGGTCGATCTGGCTCTTCACGGCGAGAAGGGCGTCCCTGAGGATCGGGTTCTTCTCCTGATCCACGACGATGTCGAGCGCCATCGCCAGACTGAGCCCCGCCTGAATCATCGTCGCGAGCTGACGGAAAAAGACCATGATCAGCTTCCCCGGCACCGTCCCTATGCGTTGCATTTTTTCGAGCAGCGTGAGCTGGCGCCTGCTGCCCGAAACGGATCGCCCGCCGATCGCCACCTTGACGGACAGAGGGATCATGCCCTTCTGCCGCAGCATATCCGCCGCCACGTTCTGGGTGCCGGCCTCTATCTGGCCCTCGACATCCCTTCCCTCTTTCGTCCGCGCCTTGTAGTGAAAAATCATTGCTTCCTCCCAAATAAAAGCCCCAATAAAGCCCCAATAACAACGCAATCGTTCAAAAATACAGCCGCCGTAAACATTCAAGTCCCGGCCTCAGCTCGATCCCGCGCGCCCGCCTTGCGCTTCCGGCCTCGCTGTTCCCGAATCTGAATTCCCTCTGAATCTGAATTCCCACCGAATCTAAATTCCCCCCTGCTCCACAAGAATGCGCTGCAGGTCCTTCGAGTCGTAGGCGTAGGTCATGGCAATATCCAGAGATATCAGCCTCTTCTGGACAAAACGGGCCAGGCTCTGCTCCATCGTGTGCATTCCAATGCTCACCCCCGTCTGAATCAGGGTTTTGATCTGGTTCGTCTTTCCCTCACGGATGCAGTTGCGGACCGCGGGGTTCGCGATCAGAAGCTCCGTGCAGCAGAGACGCCCCCCCGACTCCCCCTTCGGGATCAACTGCTGCGAGCAGATTCCGACCAGAACGGACGCGAGCTGAACGCGCACCTGCGACTGCTGGTGCGGAGGAAAAACGTCGATGACGCGGTCCACGGACTGGGAGGCGTCCTGGGTGTGGAGCGTCCCGAAAACCAGGTGCCCCGTCTCGGAGGCGGTGATGGCCGCGCTGATCGTGTCCAAATCCCGCATTTCCCCGATCAGAAGCACGTCGGGGTCCTGACGCAGGGCCCGCCTCAGCCCCTCCGCGAAACTCGCCGTGTCGGAGCCGACCTCCCTCTGGTGAACCAGACATTGATCCGACTTATAGATGTACTCTATGGGGTCCTCGATGGTGATGATATGGTCGTGACGGGTCTTGTTGATCTCGTTGATGATCGCGGCCAGCGTCGTGCTTTTCCCGTGGCCGGTGGGCCCCGTCACCAGAAAGAGCCCCCTGCGCTTCTGACTGAGCTCCTTCAGTACGATAGGCAGACCCAGGTCGTCGATGGAGCTTATCTGCACGGGAATCAGACGGAAGGCCGCCGCCGGCTTGCGGGACTCGAAATAGGCATTGCCCCTGAACCGCGCCTCCAGCCCGTTTCCTCTGTAAGTGAAGCTGAAGTCCAGCTCGTTCGTCTCCTTGTACTTTTCTATCTGAGCGGGGCTCAGAATGGTCCGCAGAGCCTCCTCCACTTCCTGAGCCGTGAGCAGCCCCGCCGAGTGGATATAGTTCAGATCGCCGTCGATACGCATCGCCGGGGACACCCCGACGCTGATGTGCAAATCGCTGGCTTTCTTCTTGATGACGTCACCCAATAAGACTTTCAAATCCGTTGGCAAATCAAACCCCTCCTGCAATTGAATTAGTTGCGCTTTCGAGATCTATATTCACAGAATCACTGTATTCACAGAATTACTGTATTCACAGAGTCGTGGTAAAGACTTCCTCCACGCTGGTCCATCCGGCCATCGCGTTGTTGATTCCCGATTGCCGCAGCGTCTTCATGCCTTTTCTGATGGCTTCCTCGCGAAGCTGGATGTTGCTCGCCCCTTCCAGAATCATTTTTCTCAGGGTGTCGTCCACCATCATGATCTCGTAAATGCCCTTCCGCCCCTTGTAGCCTCCCCGGCACTCGTTGCAGCCCTTCGGTTTCCAGGCGCGAGTCCCCTCGGGAACCCCCAGAGACCTGCAGAGGCTGGAGGCCATCACGTATTCTTCCCTGCAAACGGGACAGAGTTTGCGCACGAGCCTCTGGGCGATGACGCCCGAAAGCGACGCCGACACCAGAAAGGGGGGCACGCCCATGTCGACGATACGCGTCGCGGCGGACGGCGCGTCGTTCGTGTGGAGCGTCGAAAGCACGAAGTGCCCCGTCAGCGCCGCTCTTATGGCGATCTGAGCCGTTTTCTGGTCGCGGATCTCCCCCACCATGACCTTGTCCGGGTCCTGGCGCAGGATGGCGCGCAGCGCGGACTCGAAGGTCAGGCCCGCCTTCTCGTTGACGTGAACCTGATTGATGCCCGCCACGGTGAACTCGACGGGGTCCTCGACCGTGATAATGTTGACGTCCGGCTGGTTGATCTTTTGCAGGATGGAGTAGAGCGTCGTGGATTTTCCGCTGCCCGTGGGGCCCGTCACGAGCATGATGCCCCACGGCATTCCGCAGAAGACCTCGATCTTCTCCATATCGTCGTCCTCCAGGCCCAGGCGCTCGAGGCCCACCGACGTGCTGCTCTGGTCCAGAATGCGCAGAACCATCTTCTCCCCGTTCAGCGTGGGCAGGGAGTTGACGCGGAGGTCGACGCGGCGCCCGGAGACCTTGATGAGGATGCGCCCGTCCTGCGGTTTCCGCCTCTCGGCGATGTCCATGTTCGCCATGATCTTCATGCGCGCGGAGACGGCCTGGTGCAGGCCGACGGGGTAGTCGAACGCCGTGTAAAGAGCGCCGTCTACGCGGTAGCGGACGCGCGCCGTTTTTTCGTACGGCTCGACGTGAATGTCCGAGGCCCTCTCCCGGACCGCCTGCTCCAGAACGTTGCCGACCAGCTGGATGATCGGCGCGTCGTCGGCGTTGGCCTCCATGAGTTCCTCCTGGGGAATCTGAAGGTCGCCGTAAACCTCCCCGATGGCTTCTTCGAGGTTGTCCTGAAGGTTGTAGAGCCTCTCTAAATTATCCTGAATCTCCGTCGGGGTGGTGATGCCGATTTTGAGGTCCCGCCCCGTCAGGATGCGAACCTCGTCCTGAGCCAGCAGGTCCAGAGGGTTGGCCATCGCGATGAGCAGCAGGTCCCCCTCCACGATGGAAAGGGGAATCAATTGCAGGCGCTCGGAGACGCCGCGGGGAACCATGCGGATTGCCTCCGGCATGGGACGGTAGCGTGTCAAAGTGAACATCGGCAGTTTGAGCTGGCTCGAAAGGGCTTCCGCAAGCCGAATTTCCGTGATGATTCCCTCGGAGACGAGAATATCGCCGAGCCGCTTGCCCGACTGTTTCTGTTTTTTCAGGGCGTCCATCAGCTGGGTATCGGCGATGGCTCCGGCCTCCACCAGAATGTCCCCCAGCTTGGGCTGGGACTTCATGAGGTCACGGATCGAGGAAGCGACGATTTTTCCGTCGAGGGCGTCCGCCCGCGCGGCCTCGCCTCGCGTTTCGGCCTCGCCTCGCGCCGCGGCCTCGCCTTGCGCCGCGGCCTCGGAAGAGAAGACGGCGGCCCGCTTCCCCGCGTCTTTCTCCGCCGGTTTTGCGGTTCGCGGCGCGTTCGCGGGTACGGGCCTCTTCTCCTCCGTCCGCCCGGATTCCGCATCTTTCGTGGGCGTGGACGCGGGCGCGGGCGCCGGTTTTCTGACGGCTGCCGGCGCGGCGGAGACTTCCGCGGCGGACTCGGGCCTCGGGGCCCCGGCCTCCGGTTTTTTCGCGTTTTTCGCGCTCGCGCCGCCGGCCGCCTTGGTGGCCGCCAGAGCCGAGAAAATGTTCTGTTCCGTGGCCAGCGCGAAACTGATCTCCAGCTGCGCCGCCGCGCGCACTTCTTTCTGGGCGGAGAGGTCCAGGGGGTCGGAAATGGCCACGAGAAGCGTGCCTCCGTTGTTCTGCAGTTCCAGCGGGAAAACGCCCAAACGCTCCATCATGGCTCTGGGCAGGGAGTTGACGGCCGACACGTTCGAGAGGTAATCGGCGACGTTGACGACGGGCAGCATGAATTGGAGCCCCAGAGCTTCCGTCACCTGCTGCGCCGTCAGGGTTCCCTCCGCGACCATAAGATCCCCCAGCCTGTCGTCGGAGAGCTTCTGCCTCGACAGCTCCTTCAGTGCCTCGTCAACCTGAACCCGCGTAAGATACCCCAGCCCGACAAGAATTTCGCCCAGTTTCTTTCTCATTGCCATACTTCAAAGCCTCCGCCCGATAAAGTCCTTTCAAGTCTCTTCAAATCCTTTCGCTCAAGTCCTTTCGTTCAAATCCCTTTGTTCAAGTCCCTTTGTTCAAGTCCTTCCGTTCCGCGTTTCGGCTCCATACCCCCATACCCGGCCAAACCCCGCTCTTTTCTGACTGCAATGCTCAAATGCGAATTGCGATACTCAAATTCGGTCGCAGGCCGGTTTCTCGCGGAGATTATACCTCACCCCACAAGGCGGAAACACCGGAATTCCAACAGCGTAATTTTACGCTCCCGAAAACGGCAGGCCTTCGGGCTCCGGCAAGCGCAGGGGGCGGAGTCCGTCCGGCGGCCCCGCCCCCTGTGGAAAATCCCGAGCTCAAAAATCGGAGCTCATCCGCCCGTTCACTACTCCTTCGCCAAGCCTGCCTGCAGGACGGCGAGCCCTCTGCCGGGCTCGACTCGATAGCCGCACTTGATGCAGGCGCGCTCGACGGACGCGATCGTACCCACCAGCACGTGCTTGTCGATGTTGCCCATGTGTCCCAGCCGGAAGCCTTTGCCCGCGAACTCGGCGAGGCACCCGGCGGACTGCACGCCTTCCTCGGCCAGTTTCGCCCGGAAGGCCGCGTCGTCGAGGCCGGAACCCTCCGGGTAGAAGAATATGGACAGGGTGGGGGCGCGACTTTCCTTTGCGGCGGCCGTCCTGAAACCCAGCGCCTCCATGGAGGAGACGAACAGCGCGGCCTGGCGGACGTGGCGGGCGTAACGCTCCTCCAGTCCTTCCTCTTTGATCAGGCGGACGCCCTCTTTCAGGGCCCAGATCATGTTGACCGCCGGAGTGCCCCAATACTTCGAGGGGTCGTTCATGACGGGAATCCAGCGCTCGAAGTCGAAGTAGGACTCGGGGATCGTCTCCATGGCCCGGCGCTTTCCGACGGCGCGCCCGCTCGCCCAGAGCATGGCGAGGCCCGGAGCCACGCCGAACGCCTTCTGGCTGCAGGTAAAGAGCACGTCGATACCCCAGTCCATCCAAGCCTCCGCCCCGCCGGCCCCCGCAACGGAGTCCACGATCAGAAGGACCTCGGGGTGCTTTTTTTTCAGCATATCGCCTATCGCCTCGAGGGGAGCGAGGACGCCCGTGGCCGTGTCCACGTGGGTGACGGTGACGGCGGCGTATTTCTTCCGGGAAAGCTCGGCATCGACCTGTTCCGGCGTGTAGATCGTCCCCCAGGGCGCTTTCAGCACGTCGGCGGAAAGTCCTTTGCGGGTGCAGATGTCGATGAAGCGGTCGCCGAAAAATCCGTGGGAGCAGATCAGAATGTTCTCCCCGCGCCTGGTGACGTTGGCGACGGCCATTTCCATCGCCATCGTGCCGGTGCCCGCGACGACAAACGCCTCGCCGTCGCAGCGCCACATGGCCTTGAGGTCGGCAACAAGGCCCTTGAAATCCGCGATGAACCCCGCGTCGCCGAACGCTACGGTTTCGCGTCCCATCTGATCCTGTATGGATCGAACGACGGGAGTCGGGCCGGGAATCATCAACAGCTTCGGTGTCCTGATCATCGAAAAGACCTCCTTAACATGTATCCCCAGTGTATTCGTCACAGCAATCTCCGCCCATGATTTTATCATAAAGCCGCAGCAGACATATCCTCCTGGATTCCGCTCGCTGTGACGTGAGATTCGATCATGATTGTCGCCACCCTTTCAGCAATTCCCTCAGTGCGTCCTGCTTATCCAGTACGACGGCGCATTTTTCCCAATCGCCGCAGCCGGGGATCGTCTCCTCGTATTTGAGGACAAAAGGGTTTTTCTGCGGCAGTTTTCGTATCGCTTCCTCGGCGAGGTCCTCGCGTTTCTGCGCCATGGCCACCCATATATCCTCCAGGACATCGGGAATTTGCCCAAAGAGGGCATAAATTCCCTGCAAACGCCCGGACAGTTTATTGTGAACCTTGTCCTCGACTGAATCCTTGTACCGCATATTGTAGATATGGATTCTATCAGCCAACTGCCCTATACGCTGAATACGTCCCTTACGCTGTTCGAGTCTCGTCGGATTCCACGGCAAGTCGATATTGATGAGGGCTCCCAACGCTTGCAGGTTCAAACCCTCAGACGCGGCGTCGGTGCCGACAAGTATCATCAATTCCCGCGTCCTGACGAGCCGCTTGATTTCGTCCTTGCTTTTTTTCTTGAACAAACCGCGATTGTATATCCCTGACTTGCCGCCTCCCGCGTACAGCCCAAGCGCAACATTGGGAAAGTCATCGGACAGTCGTTCGGCAATATAGACCGCACTGTCATAGTATTGCGTGAAAAGGATACACCCCTTGTCTTTCCAGGCGCCTTCGCCTTCGACACCGCCAGTGAGTATGGATTTGACTCGGTTATACTTCGGATCGGTGTCGGTATTGGATTTCAAGACATCGACGAGTTTTCCCAAACACTCGACTTCTTCGGCTGTCAGATCTTTGATGTCGCTCTGAGCCGCGCCGTCGTCTTCGTCATCCTCGTTCTCATCGTCATCTTCGTTCGCCAGCTCTTCGTATAATGAACGGAGCTTATCCTTGCCCTCGGCTGTCCACGCGAGCATTTTCTTCGCCGTGTTCTCTCCGGCGAACATCGTGCTGCCAATGCGTCTCAAGAGCAGCGTGGACATAAAACCGCCGCCTTTAACTCTCGCGGAAAGCATATCGCAGAATTCCTCGGCGATTCCATACGCCTGCGCCAGATAGCCGGAAAGTTCGAGAGCTTCGTCGTCCTTTTCTCCGAGCAGCACCGCGTCGATTTTTTTCAGATACGGCTCGCCCGTGTCCGGGTTGTTGTGGTTTTCCAAAAATTCACGGGTTCGCCTGACGATCGTTCGGATATACGGATTGTGATTTTTGACGAAATCATCGTCATTATAGAGCATCCTGATTCTGTTTTTTTGCGCTATGGAAAGTGCGTCATAGCGGTTTTGAGGTACGATGTACACATCGTCGGCAATATCGAGCTGAGCGCGGAGCGTCTCGATACGTCTGTCGCTTTCAGTGCGCGGCGGGAACGGATTGCGTACGATTTCCCACATTTCGGCCTCCGCGTCGGGGCAGCGTTCATCTCCCTGAATATACTTGATGGAGAGGCCGGGAGTGCGCCGCCATACGCTGTAATTGTCGCCCAGAACTTTTTCGGCGTCCTGCGGCAATGACAGCGCCAGAAGCAAATCAAAAGCCTCTATCGGGTCGATCTGAACAGGCGTGGCGGTCGCGAGCAGCAGACTCCTGGTCTTGAAGGTGATTTCATTCAGGAAAGCCAAAAGATTGTTGGGCTGCGCCTTATGCTTGTCGGGGTCTTTGCCGAGATTCCCGCGCCTTGCGCGATGCGCCTCGTCGAGGATGACGCAGGAAAACTTCATCGACTTCAAAAGCTCCGCGGATTCCGATTTGCGGGTGATCAAACCCTGAGAGACAATCCCTACTTTACGCGGACATTTCAATATCGCTTTTACGCTGTCGGCGGGATATTCGTAGCCGTTTTCGTCTGCCCAAAAACGTCCCGTCCAGACCGCGGACGGCATATCGAGCAGTGTTTTCAACTCATCCTGCCACTGGAACAACAGCGTTTTAGGAGCGACAACCAGAACAGGCTTATCGTCATACAGCGCGATCAGCTTCGCGGACATCGCAAGCTGAACCGTCTTGCCAAGCCCCACCTGGTCGGCGAGCAACAGCCTTGCCCCTCCGCGCTGCTTGTGTTCTTTGAAGGCACGGGCGACAAAATACTTTTGGTGCGCCCATAACCCGAATTGTTCGCGGTAAATCGGTTCTTCGGCCGCGACGGACGGAATCGGGTCGTCTATCGTCTCGCGCCAGTCTTTGAGCGGGACAGATCGCCGCTCGGAAATGCGCTTCACATCCTCAATCACGTAATCCGCGAGAGCGACGGCGTACCTGTTGTTCCACAGAAAATCGAACTCCGCCCGCACCCACGAAACGGAAGCGGGGTCATTGTCCTCCCAAACCATTTCGTAGTTGGTCGTAAACGCGCTCCCGGTTTCGTTGATACTGCCGAGAAACGAGGTCGAAGTTCCGTCGGCGTAAGCAATCACTCCCGCCTTGCCGTGCATCAGCCCATAAACCTCGTCCGGCAGGACTCGAACTTCGAGCTTGCCGGATTTCAGGAGTTCATACAGCTTTTTCAGACGCGCTGCCGCACCTTCGGAAGCGTATGCTTCCTCCGGCCTGAAGTCGTTCCACTCCTGACGCATACCGAGCTTGGCGACAGCAACGTCTGATGGGACAAGCCCCGAATTGCAAACGACTCTGACCTTGCCCGCGACTTGCTCGATCGCTTCGCCCGCAACCTCCAAAATGGACGAACAGAAGTACCCGGCGATGCGGTCGTAGCTGACCGCGCCGGTAAGTTTATGGTTTATGAACTGTCCCAGTTTCGCGGTTCTCGATGAATATCTGTTCATCACAGACAGCCTTCGCCAATGCCATTTTCATCGCATTCGATCTTCGTAACGGTCGTCCGGCCCTCTTCTGTGCCGAACTGATAAACATGGACGTTCTTTGAATCCAGCAGATCGTTTTCGCCGTATTCGAGTTTCGGCAGCATTTGTTCACGTTCACGGTCCGGGCGTTTTTTAAGGCGTATCATGTTATTGACATGCTGAAGAATGATGTCGCTATGCGTCGAAGCGATGACGGGGAAATGGCTGTTCGCGATTTTAACGAGTACACGCGCCATTTCTTTTTGAAGCGCCGGGTGCAGGCACATTTCCGGCTCCTCGATCATCAGGCAGTTTATCTCCGGCCTCTTCAGGGCCAGCCACAACGGTGTGCTTTCGGTGACGACGCCGGAGGATACGAACATCGGCAAAGATTCGGAAAGCCCCCGCGGCAAGTACGTGTAATCCGGCACGGGTGTCGGGTCCACCGCGATTTTACCGTTCAGAATTTTCTTTTCGACGAACTCCAATGTCCGCACGCGATCGTCTATATAATCCGATTCTTCGGCGGTTGAAAACGCAGCGAGCATTTTTAGAAAATCAATAACCGGAACCGTCAACTTGCCAGATCTTCCTCCGGCCTTCTCAGCGCCGGCACTGTTGAACGCTTTTTCGATCGAATCTCCGACCACGGATTTGTAAGTCAGGAGAAACCCGGTCCTCGACGCGGGCAGATACGCGGGGCGATCAGCTGCGAGCAAAGCCTTCGTTATCGCGTGCGCCAGCAATGCCGCGAGAGTTTTTCTGTCTCCGTCGTCCACAAATCCATGCGTTTCATTCATCTGCCAGGGATAACCGCGCGTTTTCGGCTGCGTTTCCACGCTCAGATGAATCTTGTCATCGTATGGCCGGGTGTCAAAACAAAGGTCGATTTCTGAAGACGGGTGAAATTTGATCTCCAGCTTCCCTATCGGGATTTTTTTGTTGAAAAGCCGCTCGATGAACGTCTCTCTGCCCTTTGCCAGGATGCCGTTCACCGTGCGTTCCAAAAGACCGAAATCGTCGGGACCGAAGCGGTATCGTTTCGTTTTGCCGGACAATCCGTCATGGATGATCGGCATGAAACGCTCCGATATAAAATCCTTATATTGCATAAACAAATCGAAAAACGGCCTGCTCGACAATCCGTAAAGCAGTGTCGTCATGTAACTTTTGCCGCTGTTGTTGTCGCCGATAAACAGCGTCAGGCGCGACGGCTCGATTTCCGCCCTCCTGATTTTGGCGAAATCCTCCACGAGCAGAGAGAAATTGAACATTTGCGTCTTCTCCTCTTATACCGAATCATAGTTTACAAGATGATTGATGTGTTCCGCCATCTGCGCGGCTTCTTTCCAATGCGGCATATTCGATATGTCCCGCGTGTCTTTGAGGAACGCCAGCAGCTGCTTCAGCATTTCCCGGCTGCCCCAATAGTCTTGCAGATTGTTCTTCAAGTGGTACAAACCTTTTGACGGCTCTCCGTCCTCTTTCAGCGCGATATGAATCGCCGCGAGGACAAGCCGCAAGACGGAACCTTCGAAACCCGGCACGTCGCCGACAGTGCGCATGGCAAACTCCGACGGCGTTTTCAGACGGCAGGTGTTCGCGCGCTCGTTCGCCATAAGCTGGCTGTAGCTGTTGATGGCAAAGCCTCTCGCGTATTCCTGATACGTCGAAATCTGATAGTTTCCGTTCTTTTCGCTCTCCAGGCCCTTGATGTAGAATCGCTCGGCGGGCGTCAGTTCTTTCCACAGGAAGTTATCGAACCCCGCCGGGATAATGCAGTCATACGCCTGCTTCTTTGCCCGTTCGATGAGGGCTACGACTTTCGAGTTCTTCGGGTCGTTGATGGCCTTGCCGAGCTCATAATCCAAATCGAGCTCGCCGATTGCGCCGTAGCCGGTCAGCACTTTCAGCGAGGCGGCGTAGGCCGCAAGCACGTAGTCCGGGTCGGAGAAGTTCGGGTCTTCCTTGTCGTCGAGCGTCTGCATACTCTCAATCTGGCGTACAACCTCGGCTTTGATGTCCGCGCCGATCTCGTCAAGAAACGCCTCGCTCGTTTCCGCGCGCTTACGCAGTACGAGCAGAACCGTACCCTTGACGTAATTTCCGTCTTTCAGTCCGCTGGCGTCCGTTTCGGTGGCGATGTTCCACGCCGCCGTCACTTTTAAGCCCGCTTTCCACATGATCAACGCAAGCTGCGCCCACACGGCGGGGTCGGAGTGCGTGAACATCACGACCTGCATACCGTCGTCCGGCATATGCGTTGTGAGATTGGAATAGATGTCAATCATCGACTGCGCGAAGTTTTCGCCGCCGCGCACCGCCAACACACGCTTGCTGTCCGTATACCAGTCAGGGAATGCCTCTTTCAGTAGCTGCTTATCCCACGCGAGAAAGAACTCGGAGAGTTCGTGGTAGTTTACCGCGTCGGCGTAGGGGGGGTCGGTGAACCAAATGTGGGTGCTGTGTGTAACCGACCGCGCATCAATGGTAATTATGTTTGCTGTAATGTTCATCTGGTGTTGCTCTGGTATCCTTAACCAAAGCGTGCTGAGCATAGGCAAACTCCTTGCCCCATAATTATTTAGCGTATTCAGCGCCTGGTTGTAAAAAGTCTGCTCAGTTTTGTCGGATGTAGGCTTATATCTGCACAATCTCGTACAATAATCAGCAATTTTATTAAGACCCAAGATCCCAATAATCTCAGCCAACCTGCTATCTGTTGGCAAAATCCTCTCAGTGAACTTCACCAATAGCAATATTTGCCGCGGAAGTGATAAATTTGCCCAATGCGTCCAGCCACGCTCACGAATAAGTTGGTCAGTATTATAGCCGGATTCAATTTCCATGCTTGGCACAAGCCCTTGTTCCTGCCACTTGACGATATTTTCCGCGACAATACGGCGCACTTTTTCCTCGTTGGCCAAGTCGTGTTCGTTAGGAGCGCGGTAGTAGCGTTTAGTTTTCTTTTTGCCGTTCTGTGTGTATTCGTGTTCATATCTGACGGCATACAGCCGCTCCTGATAAACATCGCCGGGACGGGGCTCGAATTCGCTTTTCTCCCAACGGCGCAGTCCGTAGACAGTATTCCCGTTTTCGCCTGTGCGGTCGCGGCGAATAACGCTTATTGGCGTACTCTTGCCGCAATTGGGGCAGAGCAGGCCGTCCGAGGTTGCCGTGCCGCTTGCCTCGGCCTCTTTCATCTCCGTGGCGGTCACGTTTGAAACAATGTCGATATCGTAACGGCCGCCGTTTTTTTTCAGTTTGGCAGCGACACTTCCGGCCCGTTTGCCGACTACGAGCGAGGGTAACATGGGAACGGTCACGCCGCATTCCGGGCATTTTACCTCCACGCAATAGATATACGACAAAGCGCGGTCGCCGCGTTCGTTGTGTTCAATGCCAAGTTCGGTTATCTCTCGGTCGACGGAGTCGTAGACTTCCTTCTGAAAGCGTTTGATATCCTCAATCTCTTTGCCGCTCGCGCCGCAGATGTTGATTGCCGCCCAAGTCAGCAGTCCGGCAATCGGGTTCAGGTCGGAAGCGTATACGTCAAGCCCCATACGCGCCGCTTCAAAAGGTATCGAACCGCCGCCGCAGAAACAGTCTCCGACGACGGCGTTCCGCCCGAAGCGTTTTTCGGAGAGCTGCCGCATCAGGTCTTGCAGGTTACAGGCGTGAGTTCCGAGGTGATGGTTTATCTCGTTCCAGGCGTGGTCGTCCGCCGGACGCTCGAACTGTTCAGGGCGAACGCAGGCTTTCAGTTTTTCGTCATATCCGAGACGCCTGAAATCATAATACAGTTCTTTTTCTCTCTCGTGCCAGTAGTTGTCGCTCTTATCCTCCCACGCCCGGTGACGCTGCCACAAGCCGCTGTCGTCCATGCTCATTATCTTCAGGAAGATTTCCATGTCGCGGCGCGGATTGCCGCTCGCGGGCATAAGGCAGCCCACTATCACGGCGCGGACAAGCACAAGCGGTTTGCGCCCCCACCACTTGCCAAGTCCTGTAATTGTCTGACTTTGAGCCGCTTTCCGTTCCTTGTAGCTCTCTTTCGAGAGCTTCGACACGGGGAACTGCTTTTCGATAAACGACGCCGTCATTCCTCAAACTCCTTCAAATCGAACAGACTCATTTGATGGCGCTCGACGACCGGATTCTCGCACAGAGCGTAACGCAGGGCCTTGCGCCAGCCTTTTCGGTCGGTCCGCCCGCCGGTGGCGGCGTTTGTCATCGTGTAGAGCCACCACCGTTCCTCCGGCATCAGCCCCTTCCAGTTCCGAACGGCGGTGGAAATCATGGAAGGGTCGCTGTCCTCGATAGCCCACAACAGCACCATAAGCTCCTTTCCGAACAGCCGTTCCACAGGCGTACCGCCACTCGCGGCGAATTTGGCGGTTTTCAGCCCCTCTTTTTTGAGACGGGCGTTGAACTCCGCTGTCAGGGCAGCCTTGACCTTGCCCCATTTGTGCCTGGAGATTTCGAGTCTCAGCACGTCGGCATCGCTCGGAACCTGCTCGCCGCCCTCCATCCAGGCGTAACGCTCGAAAATTTGTACCGGCGGCAACGCCGCCTCATCCGGAGCCTTCAGGCGTATCAGCACAAAGAAGTGGTTTACCCTTTGCGCCGGCTCCACGCCGAAGCCGTAAGTTTGCTTTGTCATTGATTGCTTTTTCATTTATTGATTGATAGTGCCCTTTTTGCTCAGTTCGCTCGCGTCCAGCTTGTTCTCCTCAACCCACTGCTTGAACGCCGCGCCTGTGTTAAACAGTATCGTTTTGTATTCGAACTCGACCTCGACGTCTTTTCCGGCAAAAGCGGTTTCGCGGATAAGGTCCACCATCGACTGCAAATTGTCCGTATCCCACGGAACTTTGACTGTCGTGATTTCCATATAGTTGCCGTGGTCGCTTTTTTCGCTGACGGTGACGGAGAATTGCCGGACATACGTCCCCGGAAGCTGTTTCAGCTTCGCGAATTCCGCGTAAGCAAGCTCCGTGTCGCCGCATTTCTTCTGCGAGTTCAGCGTGTACTCCAGCGGTTTTGAATCGTCGATTTTAGTCTGCCGCTCCGCTTTCGGCATTGCGCTCACGGGGATGCTTTCCTCGCTCACCAGCTGGTTTTTGTAATATACCGCGACACGAACAAACCGGCAATCGGCCGGCAGGACAATCTCGCCGCTGTACAGCCCGCCGCTCTCTTTCGGGTTGGAGCCGTCGGTCGTGCAGCGAATTTCATAGGCTTTGTGCGTCTTCAGTTCCAGAACATTTTTGCCGTCCGCGTTCTGCCGCTGTTCGCGCCGAAGCGGGACTTTGCCAAGCCACTTCTTCGCTTTGCCCGTCGGGTGCGGATTTTCGCCGCCCTCCGTGTCGAAGCAAATAAAATACGCCGACGGTTCCTGAATGACAAGCGTTTGCTGCTCGACTTTGCATGACGCTTTCGTCGGTTCCGCGCCGATGTCGTAATAGACGCCGCTGCCGCGCACAGGCTTGACTTTCAGAGTAAAATCGCCTGTCCGCTCGTTGTAGTCGGTCTGCTCGATGATGACGTCGGTCGGTTCTTTTTCGAACGGCCCTTTGACGATATAACCGCCGACCTCACGCCAGGTGTCGTTGGCAAGACACTTCTTGCGGAGTTCGTCCATCTGCCTCGGGTGATGCCACTGCCACGAGCTTTCCGTCGCGGTTCTCTCCATTATCTGAGTCCACGGCATTTCCTTCTGGGTGAAGATACGGGCTTCGGCCTTCTTCCTCAGCGATTCGATAAATACGTCCTCCGACGAGAAGTCCTCGAACTTCATCGCCTCTTTAAGCGCGGCGATGATCTGTTCCTCTCCGTTGAACTTGTTCTCCCTGAACTCCAGCTTGAAATCCTCGCGGGAGAGTCCGTTCCTGAACGGGTAATGGAGGGTGATAAAAGTCTCCCGTATGGTCTGCAAGAGAGCTGTGGCGGTCTTGTCATGCTGGCTTTCGGCTTCCTTGTATTGCTGGTCGGTTTCGGGAACGTGTTCGTTTTTCATGTTCGTTATAATCTGCCGTATCGCCGCGAGACGTTTGGCATTGACATACAGCTTCTCCATCACGCTGCGTTGACCGGACAGGAACAGTACGCGGTTCTTGTAGGCACAATTGTCATAAAAACTCTGCAAGTCGGGGTGAAGACCGATCCCCGCATACGGTTCAAAGATGACAAGCGAAACCCTGTTTTGTTCTATGTGAATCTCGTCTATCGCGGGCAGGACATAGAGCGATTCATAGCATTTTTTCAGCTTCGGCTCGAAGTTGCCCTCCAGAAACTTGCGAAGCTCTTTCTTCGCGCTCTCGTTGGAATAGGAATCGACAAGAGAGTTCATTTCCGCGATCATATTCCTGGTGTCCTGAAAATAGAAACGCCCGCGATTGTCCGTTTTCAAGTACCAACACTGCGAAACAATCTCGTTGAGAGCTTTTTTGTGGTTGTTGAGGTCAACGTCAGGCTTGCACAGGAAGCCGAGAACTTCGGATTCCGTCAGGCCCATGACGCCGTTCGGCGTGTTGTTGAGCGACGACATAAGCAGGAGCTTCGCCACGTCCTGAGCGTATTTCTCTTTCTTCTCGCTGTTCTGTTCGTCGATAATTTCCGCGACAGCCTTGCCGCCCTGCGCCACGTCGTGGCTGATTGCGTTTTCAAGCGAGGGCTTTATTTGCTTGATGAGCGCAAGCATACCCCGGTCGTTCAGGTCAACGTCGAATACGTTTATAAGGGCTCTTTTTTCGGCTTGCCCGCTTTCGAAGAATCCCCGCACCACTCGACGCACCAGCCTGATGAGGCCGCGAGTCTGCTGAAACCCCTGGTTTTCCTTGAAACGGGCGTAGAGTTCTTTAATAGAGGGGTGGAACGGATAAGAGTCCTTGATTCCGAGAAAGACGGAATCGCCCGTGTAACCCGTCAGGCCGGATTTTTCCGCGCGCAGGAGAGCTTCTTTGTAAGCAACGGCAATTTCTTTGACGGCGGGAGAAGCGGACGATTCGCATTCGGTGAAAAGCCTTTTGCGGAGGATGTCATAAACCTCGTCTGTATTCAGGGCAACCGGCTCCAGGTTCAGCGCGGCGCGGTTCGCCTCGTCCTCCAGTTCTTTGAAGCTCGATGAGAGCAGCTGACTTCCGGCTTCGTAAGTCGCCCGAAGATCGGAGAAAACGAGACACACGTTCGCGAGCTGTCCTTTGCCTATTGCGGTGAACAGGTTGGCGAGGGCGGTAACCGTTACCGCGCAGAGGTCGGAGTTACCGACGGTGATGGATTTGGCGTTCACCAGATAGGGCGGCAGTTCGTCGAGCAGGATGAGTACCTTCTGGTTTTGAAGGAGATTGGCCCACGCGCTTTCTCCGGGAGCTTTAAGCGGCGAATAATGATCCTTAAAGAGGTCTTTCTTGCCGAGCTGCTCCGCGATACTGCCCCAGATGCCGAAATTGGCGTCGCTTTCGCGTCCTGAAAACGCGACGACTTTAATTTCGCCGATATTGTCATACTCTTTACCCAGAATTTTTCTGCGCCAGTCCCGATTTTGGGCAAGCAAAGCGAGAGCCAGCATATTGTGGGTCTTGCCGCCGCCCATCGCCTGCGTCAGTTTGACGACTCCCGTTTCGGATTTGCCGGAAAACCTCTTGAAAGCCGTTTCAAAGAGAATTTCCATTCCCTTCGTTTTGAAGTTTTCGTCGAAGAATTTGGCGGCGTCGATCTTGCCTTCGAGCAAGTCGCTGAGATTCAGAACATCATCCCGCGCGGTGTCGGAAAACACGTTCTCGCGAGGTTTGCACAGTGCCGATATTGTCTGCATATCTTTGCCCTCCGCCGTTTTTTGCCGTTTGATGCCCTTTGCAGCAGTTCTCTTTGCTCTTTGCTGGTATTTCAAATTGCTGCGATTACCATTCTACCAATTATTGTTCACATTCATCTCCTTTGTGGATTGCAAGTGTCCTCGTTTGAACCCGTCATTTATCATCAAAAGTTAAGGTATAATATAGAAAAAAGTCTGACAGAGAAGATACGTATGGAAGGAAGGATGACGATGACTTTTCTTTACGCGAGGACGCTCACGCCTCTGGGGGAGATGCTTCTGGCGTCGGACGGCTTTGCGCTCTGCGGAGCGTGGTTTGAGGGGCAGAAGCACTTTCCCGTTGGAGACGGTTCCGTCCGCGACGGTTCCGTCCAAGACTCGGGCTGGACGGAGGCGGGGGAGGACGGCGTGCTTCGAGAGGCGGTTCGGGAGCTTGAAAGGTATTTCGCGGGGGATCTGAGGGGTTTTTCCGTGCCGCTCGCGCCGCGGGGAACGCCTTTTCAGAAGCGGGTTTGGGCGTGTATCGCGGATATTTCCTACGGCCGAACGGAGAGCTACGGCGCGATTGCCGCCCGTCTGCGGTCGAGTCCCCGCGCCGTCGGGACGGCTACGGGGCGCAATCCCGTGAGTCTTTTCGTTCCCTGCCATCGCGTGGTCGGCGGCGGCGGACATATCACGGGCTACGCCGGGGGTCTGGAGAAGAAAAAGCGCCTCCTGACTCTGGAGGGCGTCAAACTGGAGCGGGAGAAGATTTTGCAGGAATCCCCGCTGTCCCCGGCCTTCTGACGGGGTGCAGGGGACCGAGTCCCCTGCCGGGTTTGGGCGGAAGCCCAAGGTTTTTCCCTTTGTTTTCTTTTTTACTCCGTAGATTCCGCGCCCAAGGCTGCCGCGAGTGTTTTCAGAAGGGTTTCGAGGGCGGGGAGGCGTTCATCGGCGGTCAGGTTCTCCAAGGCGTCCATCTGCGAAAAGAGCGGCGCGGCACGCCTCAGGAGGGACAGGGGCAGACGGG
>JAISMH010000167.1 GCA_031276855.1 Synergistaceae bacterium | reverse complement strand
CGTTCGAGTCGATCCCGGAGGGCAACCGCTACATGTACAACGAGCCGCCTGACCCGGTGGTGGTGGAAAAAGGCGGCGGCTGCGACGCGGGCTTCGGCGCGGGGCTGGCAACGCTGGCGTGCCTGGCCGCGCGGAAAAGCGCGGCGAAAAAGGCGCGCTGAAACAGAGGAAAAATAACAGGAAAAAATAAGAAGACGGCCATGAAGCGGGAGGTTCCTCCGGACGGGGGAGCCTCCCGATTTTTTCAGGCCGTTTCCGCCGGCCGCCCGTCCCCGTCCCGCCCGGACATTTTCCCTGTCCCGTTATCCTATGACATTGTCGCTGTCCGGCGACACGGTCTCCCCAAGGAGATTGCGCAAATCCGCTTAAAGATGTAAAATCCAACAAATACAGAACTCAAATTAAAAACCGATTCTTCATCTTGAGGGGAAATTCTTCAAAAATTTTCAATAGGGGGGGGGTGTGCGAGAGGGTATTCCCATAATTTGCGCAGCGCAGGATGGCCGGAATTTGAGCTTTTCTAATTTGAGTTTTTCTCTTGAACCGCGATGTGTGACCGTTTCGAGTACATACTATTCAGGTATGAAGGGGTTGATAAGATGGCGAAATTTGTTTCTCCCAAAGAGGCGGCCGTGCTGATACCGGAGGGCGCATCCGTCATGTTCGGCGGATTTATGGGCTGTGGCAACGCCCATAAGGTCATTGCCGAACTGGCAAAGCTGGGCACGAAAAACCTGACGATGATATCCAACGACGGAGCCATGGCAAAAGGCCCCGATGGAGACGACTACTACGGTGTCGCGAAACTGATCCACAACAGACAGATCAAAAAACTGATCGCCTCTCACGTGGGCCTCAACCCGGAAGTAGCGCAGCAGATGAACGAGGGAACGCTGGAGGTGGTTCTGATCCCGCAGGGCAGCCTGGCGGAGATGATCCGCGCGGCGGGCGCGGGACTGGGCGGCGTCCTGACCCCCACCGGCGTGGGGACCATCGTGGAAGAGGGTGAACACGTCCACAGCAAAATAGAAATCAATGGCCGTACATACCTGCTGGAGCGCCCCATCCGCGCGGATTTCGCGGTAATCGGCGGATACAAGATCGACAGGGCCGGCAACATCTGGTACAAGGGAACCACCCGCAATTTCAATGAAGTGATGGCCACCGCCGCGGAGACCGTCATCGCGGAGGCGGAGCATGTCGTGGAAATCGGCGGCATCGCGTCCGAGGACATCGTTACGCCCGGCGTGCTGGTGGACTACGTCGCTGTTCCGCAGGAGGCATGAAAAAAATGGAAAACGCAAAAGTCTTGATCGCGGCGCGTACGGCGCAGGAACTGAATGACGGCGACGTGGTTAATTTGGGCATAGGTCTGCCTACCATGGTTCCCGACTACCTGCCCAAAGGCATTCACGTGGTGCTGCAGTCTGAAAACGGCATCATCGGCACCGGGCCGAAACCCACAGCGGAAAACGCCGACCCGGCGCATATGACCGACGCGGGAGGGCAGCCGGCCATAGCGGCTCCCGGCGGCGCCTATATCGACTCCGCCGTCAGTTTCGGCCTGATCCGGGGAGGTCATGTGGACTGCACGATACTGGGCGCGCTGGAGGTCGATCAGGAGGGCAACCTCGCCAACTGGATCATTCCGGGGAAAAAAGTACCCGGCATGGGCGGAGCGATGGATTTGGTCGTGGGCGCGAAAAAAGTCATCGTGGCAATGGAACACACCTCCAAAGGCAGTCTCAAAATCCTGAAAAAATGCAGACTGCCTCTGACGGCGGTGAAGTGCGTCGATCTGATCATCACCGAAATGGCCGTTATTCGGGTGACGCCGGAGGGCTTGGAGCTGACGGAGTACAATCCGGAGTTTACGGCGGAACAAATTCAGGCGGCCACGGAAGCTCCGCTCATCGTGAAAGACGGCCTGAAAAAGATGGCCGTCGCGCTTTAGAAAGTATGCGGTTTGTAAAAAACATATCTTTTTTATTCTTTTAGTATATCTTTAATCTTAGCAGGAGGGTAACTTATGTTCAGAAAACTTACAGACGGATGCGTTGCGCTGGTGCAGAAATATCTTCCGGATCCTTTCCTTTTTTGTGTCATTCTGACCGTCGTGGTTTTTGCTTTGGCCATGCCTCTGACCGGGCAGGGACCGCTTGCCATGATTCTTCACTGGGGCAACGGCGCGTGGTCGCTGCTGGCCTTTTCGATGCAGATGGCCCTGGTTCTGGTTTTGGGCAATGCCATGGCGATCTCTCCCCCCATGCAGAGACTGCTGAAAAGCTGGGCCGGCATCCCGCGCACGCCTTTTTCCAGCATCGTTTTCGTCACGGTTCTCTCGGTGATCGCCTGCTGGATCAACTGGGGATTCGGGCTTGTCGTGGGGGCCATTTTCGCGAAGGAAATAGCGAAGCAGGGGCGTAAGGTAGACTATCGCCTGTTGATCGCCTCGGCTTATTCCGGATTCCTGATCTGGCACGGCGGATTTTCCGGCTCCATTCCCCTGGCGATAGCCAACGTCACCCCCGCCGTGACGATGCAGACGGGCGGCGTACTGGCGACATCGATTTCCACGAACGACACCATTTTCGCCTCGTTCAACCTCTTTATCTGCGTGGGGCTTTTGGTCGTGCTGCCCCTGGTGAACGCCTGGATGCACCCGTCGGCGGACAAAACCGTCGTCATCGACCTCGCCCTGCTGAAAGATGAGAGCGCCGCGGTCTCGGTGCCCGTAACGCCGGCGGAAAAATTCGAAAACAGCCCCATTCTCTCCCTCGTCGCGGTGGCGTTCGGGGCGATTTTCCTCGGCTGGCACTTCAAGTCGAAGGGGTTCTCCCTGGACCTGAACATCGTCAACATGATTTTCCTCGTACTGGGCATTCTGTTGCATGGAACCCCCATTCGCTATGTGAACGCCATCAATCAGGCGGTCAAAGGCGCCGGCGGAATCCTGTTGCAGTTCCCCTTCTACGCCGGAATCATGGGGATGATGGTGGGGGCCAACCCCGAGACCGGAGCGTCCCTCGCCGGCGTGATCAGCAACGGGTTCGTGGCCATTTCCAACAGAGTCACATTCCCCCTGTTCAGCTTTTTGAGCGCCGGTATCGTCAACATCTTCGTCCCCTCCGGAGGGGGCCAGTGGGCGGTACAGGGACCGATCATGATGCCGGCGGGGGCGGCCCTCGGCGTCTCGCCCGCCGTTACCGCCATGTCCATCGCCTGGGGCGACTCCTGGACCAACATGATCCAGCCGTTCTGGGCCCTGCCCGCTCTGGGAATCGCCGGACTGGGCGCAAGGGACATCATGGGATACTGCGTCGTGGACCTGCTCGTATCGGCGGTCATCATCTGCGGCGTTTTTCTGGGCGTCGGACTGCTGTAACCGGGCAGGAGGCCGTCCGTTATCCGGACGGCCGACCTCCCGGAACCGCCCGTGCGTGCGGTTCCGCACAGCGCCTCGTATCGATTGGATATGTCGTCATATCCAATCGATGCGAGGTATTTTTTTGCGGTCCATTCGCAACAAATGTTTATTATTTATGGTATAAATATACGTGCGTATATTTTTGCGCGAAATGGGAATTTCGCCTATGGGATTTTTTAAGGAGGCAATGGTCGTGAGCGCGACGGCATATCTGGTGCTGAAGAACGGTCGTGTGTTCGAGGGGAGGTCTTTCGGGGCTTCGGGGGAAACTTTGGGGGAGGTGGTCTTCACCACAGGGATGACGGGATATCTGGAGACGCTCACCGACCCCAGCTACAACGGGCAGATTGTCGTCCAGACGTTTCCTCTGATCGGCAACTACGGGGTCATCCCGGAGGATTTCGAGCATCCGGACGTCCAGCCGAAGGGGTACATCGTGAGGGAATGGTGCCGCCGGCCCTCCAATTTCCGCAGCCGCGGGGACATCGACGCTTTTCTGAGGGAGCGGGGTATCGTCGGCCTGTGGGGAATCGACACGCGGGAGCTCACCCGAATCATCCGCGACGAGGGCGTGATGAGCGGGGCGATCGCCCCGAGCCTAGACGCCGTGGATGCCGGTCGGATTCGGGCGTTTCGGATTGAGGACGCCGTGGCGCAGGTCTCCGTCCGCGAGGTTCGCCGGGAGGCGCCGCCCGACCCTCTGCACCGCGTCGTCCTGTGGGACTGCGGCGTCAAGGAGAACATCGTGCGTTCCCTTCTGGCGCGGGGCTGCGAGGTGATACAGGTTCCCCACGACACGGCCGCGGAGCGGATACTCGCCTTCGAGCCGGACGGAGTCATGCTCAGCAACGGCCCCGGGGATCCCGCCGAGAACATCGGGATCATCGCGGAGCTGCGCAAGGTCGCGGACGCGAAGGTTCCCATTTTCGGCATCTGCCTGGGGCATCAGATTCTGGCTCTGGCGATGGGGGGTCGGACGGAAAAACTGAAGTACGGGCACAGGGGGACGAACCAGCCCGCGCGCGACGTCAGGACGGGGCGCGTCTCGATCACGACCCAGAACCACGGATACGCGGTGGTCGCGGAGAGCATCGGGCGCGATGTCGGGGAGGTCCGTTACGTCAACGCGAACGACGGCACCTGCGAGGGCGTCGATTACACCTGTATCCCCGCCTTCACCGTCCAGTTCCACCCCGAGGCCGCCGCCGGCCCGCACGACACCTCTTTCCTTTTCGAACGCTTTCTTCAATTGATGGCCCCTTGATTGATGGCCCCTTGATGTCCCATAAATAACGGGGTGCAGGGGCCGCGGCCCCTGCCGGAGTATGGGGCGGAGCCCCATGGTTTTAGTTTTGTACTCGGGAGGATTCTGCAGAAAATGCCCTTGAATAAAGACATACATAAAGTGCTCGTGATCGGCTCGGGCCCTATCGTCATCGGACAGGCGGCGGAGTTCGACTACGCCGGGACACAGGCCTGCCGCGCCCTCAAAGAGGACGGGCTCGACATCGTTCTGGTGAACTCCAACCCCGCGACCATCATGACCGACTCCGCCATGGCCGACGCGATTTACATCGAGCCTCTGACCCTCGTGACGCTGAAGCGGATCATCGAGCTGGAAAAGCCGGACAGCATTCTGCCGACGCTGGGCGGACAGACGGGCCTGACTCTGGCGATGAGGCTCGCCCGCGACGGCTTCCTCGGCAAGCACGGGGTGAGGCTTCTGGGCGCGAGCCCGGAGACCATCGACAAGGCGGAGGACCGCCAGATGTTCAAAAACACGATGGAGGAATTGGGCCAGCCCTGCGTTCCGTCCAAGGTCGTGACCGACGCGGCGGGGGCGCTTGCCTTCGCGGCGGAGATCGGCTATCCGGTCGTCGTGCGGCCCGCGTTCACTCTCGGGGGAACCGGCGGGGGGATCGCGCCCGACGAGGAGCGCCTTGCCCGGATCGCGCGGGACGGCCTGCGCTTGTCTCCCATCGGGCAGGTGCTGATCGAAAAATCCGTCGCGGGCTGGAAGGAAATCGAGTTCGAGGTCATGCGCGACGCGCGGGGCAACGTCATCGCCGTGTGCAGCATGGAGAACATGGACCCCGTCGGCGTCCATACCGGGGACAGCATCGTCGTGGCCCCCGCCCTGACGCTTGCCGACAAGGAGTATCAAATGCTGCGCACCGCGGCGCTCGGCATCATCTCGGCCCTCGAGATCGAGGGCGGCTGCAACTGCCAGTTCGCCCTCGATCCCGACAGCATGGAATACGCGGTCATCGAGGTCAATCCGCGCGTCTCGCGGTCCTCCGCCCTCGCCTCCAAGGCCACGGGGTACCCCATCGCGAAGGTCGCGGCCAAGATAGCCGTCGGCTACACGCTGGACGAAATCCCCAACGCCGTGACGGGAAAAACCTGCGCCTGCTTCGAGCCGGCGCTGGACTACGTGGCCGTCAAGTTCCCGAAGTGGCCCTTCGACAAATTCGCCGCCTGCCCCCGGATGCTGGGGACCCAGATGAAGGCGACAGGGGAGGTCATGGCCCTTGCCGACAACTTCGAGTCGGCGCTGATGAAGGCGGTGCGCGGCGCGGAATTTTCTCATTCGCTGTCCCGGCTTCGCCTGCCCAAGCTGTCTGCGCGGACGGACGAAGAGCTGCTTGCCGATGTTGCGGTTCCCACGGACGAACGGCTTTTTCAGATATTCGAGCTTCTGTCGCGCGGAATCGCCTGCGAGACGGTCAACGCCGTTACGAAGATCGACAACTGGTTCCTCTATAAGATCAAAAACCTCGCCGATTACGAAAATCGCCTGACCGCGGAGGCGGGCAGGGCAGGGGAGGCGCTGGACGGGGAAATTTACCGCGAGGGCAGGAGGCTGGGCTATCCCGACGCGGTGCTGGCGGAGCTTTCCGGCAAGAAGCTCCCCGAGAGGCTCCGTCCTCTTTACAAGATGGTGGACACCTGCGCCGCGGAGTTCGAGGCCGTCACGCCTTATTTTTACGCCTCCGGCGATTGGGTTTCCGGTGGTCAAACCTCCGGCGGGGACGGCGGCAGGAGGCCCGTAGTCGTTCTGGGGTCCGGCCCCATTCGCATCGGACAGGGGATCGAGTTCGACTACTCCAGCGTCCGCTGCGTTTGGGCGCTCAAGAAGCTGGGGCACGAGGTCGTCATCGTCAACAACAACCCCGAGACGGTTTCCACGGACTTCGACACCGCCGACCGGCTGTACTTCGAGCCCCTGACGGCGGAGGACGTTCTGGACATTCTGGAGTGGGAGCGCCCGCGCGGTGTGGTCGTCGCGTACGGGGGGCAGACGGCGATAAAGCTGACCCGCGCCCTGCACGAGAAGGGTTTCGAGATTCTGGGCACCCCGCCCGACAGCATCGACATGGCGGAGGACCGGGAGCGTTTCGACGCGCTGCTGGAGGAACTGGGCATCGTGCGCCCCGCGGGCGGGAGCGTCATGACGGCGGATCAGGCCGCCGCAACCGCGAACCGTCTGGGTTATCCGGTTCTGGTGCGCCCTTCCTACGTTCTGGGCGGGCAGAACATGAACATCGCCTTCTCCGAGGACGAAGTGAGGGAGTTCATGGACGTCATTCTGTCGAACGGAATCGAGAAGCCGGTTCTGGTCGATAAATACCTGCGCGGCATCGAAATCGAGGTCGACGCGATCTGCGACGGGGAGGACATTCTGATACCGGGCATCATGGAGCACATCGAGCGGACGGGCATCCACTCGGGCGACTCGATCGCCGTCTACCCCGCGCGCCACCTCGACGACATCCTGATCGACCGGATCGTGGACCACAGCCGCCGTCTGGCCCTCGCCATGAAGACGCGGGGGCTCGTCAACATCCAGTACATCGTCTACGAAAGGGACGAGCGGGAAAACGACGGCCCGGAGGACGGGATTTACGTCATCGAGGTCAACCCCCGCGCCTCGCGGACCGTCCCGTACATCAGCAAGGTGACGGGCGTTCCGATGGTGGAGCTGGCGACGCGCGCCATGCTGGGCGAGAAGCTCTCCGCCATGGGCTACGGGACGGGGCTCTACCCGCCCTCTCCCTACGTGGCGGTGAAGGTGCCGGTCTTTTCCTTCGAGAAGCTGCACGGGGTCGATACGCACCTGGGCCCGGAGATGAAGTCCACCGGCGAGGTACTGGGCATCGGAAAGACCTTCGAGGAGGCGATGTTCAAGGGCCTGACCGCCGCGGGGTACCTGATGAGGCGCGGCGGCGGCGTCCTTCTGACCGTGCGCGACAACGACAAGGACGAGATCGTCGACGTCGCCAAGAAGTACGTGCAGCTCGGATTCCAGCTCTACGCGACCAGGGGCACGGCGGCGGCGCTGTCCCGCGCGGGGCTGCCCTCGATCGTCATCCACAAGCTCCACGAGGCCTCCGACAACATCGTGAGGCTTCTGGAGAGCGGCAAGGTGCACTATGTCGTCTCGACCTCCGCCAAGGGGCGCGACTCCGCGCGGGACAGCGTCAAGATTCGCTCCCTGGCCACGCGGCTGGGCATTCCCTGCCTGACCTCCGTCGACACGGCAATGGCCGTCGCCGAGAGCCTTCACAGCCGCTACGAAGAAGGGAACACCGAGCTGGTCGACATCAACCGGATGCGCAAGACCGTCAGGAAGCTGCGTTTCGTCAAAATGCACAGCTGCGGGAAGGACGACATCTACTTCGACTGCTTCAATCAGGATATCGTCTCGCCGGAGTCCCTCTCGATCATGCTCACGGACCGGCACCGCGGGGTCGGGAGCTACGGCGTCGCCCTGATCTGCCCCTCGGAGAAGGCGGACGCGCGGATGCGCATGTTCAACATCGACGGCAGCGAGGGCCTGATGAGCGGCACCGCCATCGCCTGCATCGGCATGTACATCTACGAAAAGGGCTACACGGAGGGCCGGAAATCGATGCGTATCGAGACGTGGAGCGGAGTGAAGGAATTGGAAGTTCTCACGCGCTACGGCAGCGCCTTCTCCGCGCGCGTGAACATGGGATCGCCCCGCTTCGACCCGGCGAGCGTCCCGGTCAAGCTGGACGGGGACAGAATCGTCGGGCGGGTGGCGGATGTCGGGGACCAGGCGTTCTCCCTGACCTGCGTGTCGATGGGGAACCCTCACTGCGTCATCTTCCGCGACGACGTGGACCTCTTCGACATCGCCCGCCCCGGTTCTTTGCTGGAATGCGCCTCGATCTTCCCCCAGCGCGCGAACGTCGAGTTCGTGCGCGTGCTGGACGAGCGCACCCTCCGCATGAGAATCTGGGAGCGCGGCGACGGCGAGACCCTCGCCAGCGGGACGGGCGCCTGCGCGGCCGCCGTGGCCGCCGTCGAGAACGGGTTCTGCCCCGCGGGCCGCATCCGGGTCCTCCAGCCCGGCGGCGACATGTTCGTCGAGTACGACGGGCAAAACGTGTTCCTGATCTGCGACGTCCAAATCGCCTTCGAAGGCGAAGTCGAACTCTAGCCAGGGCCGGGGGCCCTGGACCCGGTATGGGTTTGATGAAAGCGAGAGAAGGCGCCCTCCCGTTGGTCGGAAAGGCGCCTTTTTCTGCCTGAAAAGACGAGCGACACCGCTGCCTCCAGACCCATAACGGGTCCAGGGGCTGCGCCCCTGGTCAGGGGCTACGCCCCTGTGACGATGTTGGCTTTGCGGTCGTAGGAGGAGATCATGAACTGGCTCGACATGGAAAGGCACTTCACCGGGCAGACTTCCGTGCATTGGGCGCAGAAGCAGCAACGGTCGTTGTGGATGATGATTTTTTTCTCTTCCGCCAGATAGTCCGTCGCGTGGGCCGGACAAACCCTGACGCAGAGCTTGCAGCCGATGCACTTGCTGCGGTCGTAGTTCAGACGGCCGCGAAAACGCTTGCCCACGGGAACCGTGGGATTCGGCGGCGAGTCCGGATCGGAAAGCGCGTCGGTCAGAGACGGCGGCATGTGGGCGGCGGGGAAGAGGTTCGTCGCGGCGCGGGAAAAAATATGCCTGAAAAGCTGCGGCAATATGCGAGTGATCATCGAATTTCTCCCTTTTCTGATATTCGAATCAATATTCGAACCAATATTCGAATCGGCGCTGCCGGTCACCGGATCATGACGTCGATGGACAGCAAAATCATTCCGGCGACGGAAAGGCCGGCCGCCTTCAGGACGTAGAACCGCGAGGCCTGCCATATCTTCAGGCGTCCGAAGGCCGTGCGCATCAGCGTCACAAAGACCATCTGAACGGCAAAAACCTTGACCCAGAAGAACAGGAAGTCGAAAACCGCGACCAGAAGGCCGCCTGAGCCCAAAAGCCCGGCAAGCGAAAAAGGAACGAAGAGGCTCGTCATGAAAGCCGCCATCGCGAAAGAACGCAGCGCGAAGGTGACCTTGAACAGGGCCAGGTTCGCGCCGCTGTACTCGATGATCAGGCCGTCCAGAATCTCCGTTTTGGCCTCGGGAATGTCCATCGGCCCCTTGCCGGTCTCGCCCGGAATGACCATGACGAGGGAAAGGAACAGGCACAGCAGACCGAAGGTCCCCGTCTTGCCGACCGCCTTCCAGACGGACACGGCGGTGAAGGTCTCCAAGCTGAAGGGCGCGCCGGGCATCCCCAGACGGTAGGCCGTCCAGGCCATGGTGCAGATCACGATCGCCAGCGGAAACTCGTAGCTCATCATCAGGGTGATCTCCCGTCCCGCCCCGATGTTCGCGATGGGATTGCCGCTCGCGAAGCCGCCGACGGCCATCATCAGGCCGCTCATCGCCAGGAGGTAGACGATCAGCACCATGTCGCCCTCCGTCCCGAGGACGGCGGGAAACGGCCCCGACGGAATATAAAGAAAGACCATCAGAGTGCTGACCAGCGCCATCCACGGCGCGGCCCTGAAAAAGAACCGGGACGCGCGCCGGGGAACGATGTTTTCTTTGCCCAGGAGCTTCAGGATGTCGTAGACCGGCTGCAGGAGGGGCGGCCCGAAGCGGCGCTGCATTTTGGCGTGAACGATCCGGTCCGCGCCGTCGAAGAGAAGAGCCAGAGTCACCACCAGCGCCAAAAAGATCGCGCCGGCAAAGATCTTCAAAAACAACATGAATATGGCGATCATTTTGTCGTCCCTCCCTCAAGTCCCCCGGTCCCGGCGCCCTTCGTCCTGATTCCGGAGCCGAGGTCGAAGGTCTTTCGGCGGCAGCGTTCCAGAAGCTCCGTCTTTGTGACGATCAGGGGATCTCCGCCTCCGTCCGTGACCATCATGCGCTCCATACAGGATATGCACGGGTCGATACTGTTGATGATCAAAGGCGCGTCGGCCAGTTCGTTGCCGCGGAACATCAGCGGCCACGAGACCGCGTTGGCGTAAGTCGGCGCGCGGACCTTCCACCAGAAGACGTTGTCGTCTCCGCCTTTGAGGCTGACGATATGCGTGTCATCCCCCCGCGGCGCCTCGATGATGCCCCATCCCGTGCCCTCGGCCTTTTTAAGGGAAGCCAGGACTTTGTTGACGTTCGGCTCCGCGACGTACGGCCCCTCGGGCAGGCCGTCCAAGGCGGCGTCCATGATGTCGAGGGACTGGTACACCTCCAGCACGCGGACCGCGAAACGATCCAGCACGTCGCCGTGCGCCGCTCCGAAGTAGTCCTGCGGAACGACAGGCTCGACCGGAATGTCCGCGTAGGCCTCGTAAGGCGAGCTTTTGCGCAGATCCACCCGCAGTCCGCTGGCGCGCGCCGTGGGGCCGACCGCGCTGTACCGGACGGCCTCGTCGCGCGTCAGCACGCCGACGTTTCTCATGCGCGCCTGAGCGACGGGGTCCGCCATCACGATCTCCCGGAAGGGAGTGAATTCGCGGCGGTAGTAGCGTATCATTTCCCGCATCGCCTTGGCCAGCTCCGGCGTGACATCCCAGCGGACGCCGCCGAACGTCGCGACGCCGTAGTTGACCCGGTTGCCGGTGAGCAGTTCCAGCACGTCCATGACGCGCTCCCTCATCTGCATTCCCAAATGGAAAGCGGAGTCGAACCCGATGGTGTAACAGGCCACGCCCGCCCACAAAAGGTGGGAATGCACTCGTTCCAGCTCCAGAACCAGAGTTCGGATGTACTGCGCGCGCGGCGGAACCTTCAGTCCGGCAAGGTCCTCGATTGCGCGTATGAAAGCGATGACATGGCTGAAAGAGCAGATGCCGCAGATACGCTCCGACAGATAGATCACCTGGATGGGGTTGCGCTCGCGCGCCATGAACTCGATGCCGCGGTGAATGGCGCCGGGCCGAATCTTCGCGCCGACGATGCGCTCGCCTTCCAAATCCAGCCAAGCCGTTACCGGCTCCTTCAAGCCGACGTGAACCGGGCCGATCGGTACTGTATACGTTGTGGACATTTCATGGACCTCCATTGCCTCGGTCATTCCAGCTCCCGAATGATTTCGGGAGCCGGGCCGGTCTGATCGCGCCGCCAGGGTTTGATTTCCTCGTTCCAGTCCTCCGGGAGGAACACCAGGGCTTTGTTGGGGAGACCGTCGAAATCGACGCCCAGCATTTCCCGCATCTCCCGCTCGCTGTACTCCGACCCCGGAAGCAGGTCGAAAATCGAGGGCAGGGAGAGGCTGTCTTTGGGAACCCGGACGGTCAGGGTCACGCCGATTCGTCCGCCGCGCGCGCGCTGAAAAAGCGACAAGTGATAGTTGAGCGTGACGGTGTCCCCCGTATCGTCCCCGGAAAGCACGTGAAAGCTCACGAAATCGTAGGTGAACAGGTGCTCGATAAACGGGCGGAAGGCCGGAAGAGCCACCTCGACCCACAGATCGCGGCTCTGCACCGTGCCCTCGCGTCCGGCCTCGCGCTCGTGAACATCCAGTTTTACGATGCCGTCCCCGAATTTCGCCTTCAGGGAGTCGATCAGCTCTCCGCAGGGCATCGCCGTCTTCTTGAATTGAGACTGAGACTGAGAAATCTGAGAGCTCATTGCGCGACCTCCTCCGCGGCCGGCTCGCGCGTTTCCGTCCTGCGGGCGTGAACGGCGCTCTTGCCGGCGGTTTTTCCGAGCGCCTCCAGTTTCAGAACCGCCTTCGCCACGCCCTCGATGACGGCTTCCGGGCGGGGCGGGCACCCGTGTACATAGACGTCGACAGGGATGATGTTGTCCACGGGGCCGTCCAGATTGTAAGATTTGTAGAAGACGTCGCCGGAACAGCCGCAGTTGCCGACGACCACGACGAGCTTGGGGTCGGGTATCTGATTGTAAACGCGGAGCAGTTTCGCGCGCATGAACTTGGTGACGGGCCCCGTCACGATCAGCACGTCCGCGTGCCGCGGCGTTCCCACCAGCTTCATTCCGAACCGCTCGATATCGTAGCGGGGACCCAGAGTGGCGACGACCTCGATATCGCATCCGTTGCAGGACCCGGAATTGCACGTCGTCACCCACAGCGACTTCGGCAACACTTTCAATATATTCGTGTCGAACATCTCGAAAAATTTCATGTTCATTCGCCTCCAAGAAGGATGAGAAGGCCGGCCAGGGCCGTGGTCACGATGAAGTACCCGGCGTAATCGGAGGCGCTGCCGCTGTGGAAGCGGTTCAAAAGAGCGTACAGCGGCTCCATGGCGACGCGGAACCCCCAGTAGGACGACGACGCGGGCACCGATATCTCGGCTCCGTCGTCGGGAACCTCGTTGCCGGACCAGTAAATTTCATCCTGATCCGTGTTCCGTTTGTAGTCCGTCCTTCCCAGAGAGCGAATCCAGACGGCGAAACAGGAGAGCGCGACGAAAAACAGAAGCCAGACGAAGACGTTCCAGTATCCGAACCCCGAGTCAAGCTGAGTCCACATGTCTACATCCCTCCCAGGACAGCGTCGATATAGCCCCGCTGATTCAGCAGCGCCTCGGCCGCTTTTTCAAACAGATTGCCGGTGAACCATCCGGGGAACAGGGTGAGGAGCAAGGTCATGACGGTGAGCACGGCCATCCCCGCGAGCATGAAGGCGGGGACCTCCCGCACGGCGACGAAATCAGCCTTGGCCGGCCCCAAAAACGCCGCCTGGAAGACCTTCGCGAAAGACGCCAGAGTCAGGACGGAGGTGATCATCGCCACCGCCGGCAGAATGGGATGCACGGCAAAGCTGGATTCGTAGATCATCCACTTGGACATGAACCCGTTGAACGGGGGAAGGCCGGAGATGGCGGAAGCCGCGATGACGAACATTCCCGCCGTCCAGGGCATGTTGCGCGCCAGTCCTCCCATCTTGTCCAAATCGCGCGTTCCCGTCGCGTAGTACAGGGCGCCGGCGCACAAAAAGAGCAGAGCCTTGTAAAAGGAGTAGTTCATCACGTGGAAGAGCCCGCCCTTCATCGCCGTGAGGCCGTACTCCGCCATCTTTTCTCCGTTGCCGAGCGCGAGAAGCCCGACACCCATGGCCAAAAGCATGTAGCCCACCTGGGATATCGAGTGGTATCCCATCAGACGCTTGATCTCGTGCTGCACGACGGCCATCAGAACCCCGAAAAACATCGACATGCAGCCCAGGACGATCAGAATCCACGCGACCATCCCGCCCCCGGCAATGCCGGGGAAAAGGGAGAAGCAGACCCGAATCAGGCCGTAAAAGGAGGCCTGGCTGACCGTCACCAGAAGGCAGGTCACGCCGCTCGGAGTCTCCGCGTAAGCGTCGGGCATCCAGGTGTGAATCGGAAACGCGCCGCATTTGAAGGCCAGAACGGAAATGAGGATGGCCAGAACGATGCGCTCCAGTGTGCCGTAGCGCATCATGGACGACAGGGCCCCCATGTTGACGGCGTTGTACTTGCCGTAAAGGGTCCCGATCGCGATCAGGAGCAGCATGGCCGCGATTTGCGAGACCAGCATGTATTTGAACCCGGCCTCGATGGCCTCCGGCTTGTCGCGCCAGAAGGCGACCAAGCCGAAGGACGCGATGGAAGAGACCTCGACGAACACGAAAAAGTTGAAGAGGTCCCCCGTCGCGCACATGCCCAAGGCCCCCGCCGACAGCAGGAAGTAAAGCGCCATAAAACGCTTCCAGCCCGAAAAACGGTCCATGTAGGCGACCGAAAAAAGAGCGCCCGCGAACGCGGCGATGGCAACGCAGAGAATCATGAGCGCGCCCGCCGCGTCGATCTCGAAGAGAATGCGCACGGGGTAGGACATCCCGGAAGGCAGGGTCAGGGAGAAGTTCTCGGCGCCCATGACGTAGACGAGGATGTTTCCTCCGAAGGTCGACGCGCAGATGGAGATTCCCGTCAGAAGGATCAGGGACATGAAAAGGACGAAAAAGACGCTGCGCACCGTTTTTCCGAAGGAAGCCGCGAGCGGCGTCAGAAACGCCCCCAGAAGGGGAATCATCACCAGAAAAGCCGGAAGGTGGTCGCTCAGATTCATCCTCTCAGCCTCCTGATTTCGTCGATATCCAGGGTTCCGTAGTGTTTGTGGAGCAGGATGATCAAAGAGAGCATCAGCGCCGTCGTGGCGAGCGCGATGACGATGGCGGTGAGCGTGAGGCACTGCGGCGTGGGCAGCACCATCGTCTCCGCCGCTCCCTTCAGGAAGTAGATGGGGATCTCCCCTCCGTGACGGTAGCCCAGAAGGACCAGAAACAAATTGACAGAGGACCCCAGAATCGCTATCGAAATGCAGATCTTGATCATGTTTTTCTGCGTCACGACGGCAAAAAGCGCCATCACCGCCAGAAGGGCGACGACGAAATAAGACGCGTTTCCGACGGAGTCCAGGGTTCTAACGATCGAATCGGTCATGACCACGTTCTCCTCCCATTCCGGCTCCCGTGTCGATCATGTGGATGCTCTCGTACATCTCAATGACGACAAGCGACAGCGCCCCGACAACCTCAAAGCCGACGGCGACGTTCATCAGAGAAATCGTTCCGCAGTAGGGAATCCATTCGGACAGAACCTGCCCCCCCAGGGGAATCGCCAGCGAGTTGAAAAAAAACGAGCGGGGAAACCCAAAACAGCCGAACACGAAAAAGGCCGCGAGTCCCACGAATTCCAAAAAGCCGTAAACTCCGGCGCGCGCCCAGGCGAAAAAGCGCTTGCCCCCGTAAGCCACCAGCATGAAGCTCAGGAAAGTGGCGACAATGGCGCCCCCCTGAAATCCTCCCCCGGGGGTGTTGTGTCCGTTGTTGATGACGTAGACGCCAAAGACGATCATAAACCACGCGAACACGTCGCAAATCGACGTGACAATTACGGACAGCGGTTTCATCTCTTCATTCCTTCTTTCCTCCGTCCCGAAACAGGGCGCCGATTGATGAGAGCGCCGTAAAAAGAACCGCGGCCTCCCCCAGCGTGTCGAAGCCCCTGAAGTCGAACACCAGCGAGGTCACGACGTTCTGAGCCGACCTGTCGGAGAGGGCGTGCCTCAGGAAATAGTCGTCCATCAGGGTATTGTTGGGCAGTCCGAAGGGGTGAATATCCTCGAACATGCCGCACAGAAGCCCCGCGAGGACGATGGCGGCCATGATAAAAACGGTTTTCTTCACAGCTTCTCCTCCTTGCCGCGCCCCTTGCAGGCGCGGAGCGTGATGATGAATATCGTCGTCGACAGCCCCGCTCCGATGGCAGCCTCCGCGATGGCCACGTCGGGCGCCCGCAGAATGTAGAACTCGAGGGCCAGGAGCAGGCTGAAGATGCCCAAAGAAATGATGGAGTGAATCAAATTGCGGAACCAGAGCGCCAGAAAAGCCGAAAAAACCAGCATGATCAGAACGGGCGTGTGCAAACCGGGATTCATGCCGCGATCCCTCCTTTGTGCCTTTCTTTTTCTTCAAGGACGTCGACGAGCGCCGGCTCGGGCAGAGTTTTGGAGCGGTGCGCGGCCCGCGCCAGGGCGTGGGCCCCCGTGGGGTTGGAGATCATCAGGACGACGCCCGCGATGAAAACGTGAATGAACAAGACCATAAAACGGCTTTCCCCCTCCACGGCGATGAAACGGACGAACGAATACAGAAGGAGACCGAAAATGGTGAAAAGCGTCCCGAACGTGGTGCATTTCGTCGCGCCGTGCATACGCGTGTAGACGTCCGGAAAACGGTACATGGACGCGACTCCCAGGCAGTTGAAAACGAGGCCGACCAGGAGAAGCAGGCCGACGAAGATTCCCAGTACCACCCTTACATTCCCCCTTCCAGATGACGCGCGAAATAGAGAGTGCTGACGAAGGAAAGCGCCATGTAAACGATTGCGATATCCACCATGACGACGGAATCGTACACCGCGCTCAGGAGCAGCATGATCCCCGAAACCAGAGTGTTGATCGTGTCGAGCACGACCAGACGGTCCGGGGTCGTCGGTCCGGAGAGGAGGCGCCCGGCCAGCATGACGATCAGAAAGGCCATCAGGAAAGCCACGCCCGCAAAAAGATACTGACTCATGTTCATTCCAGAATCCTCCTTGCCCACTGCCCGAACGGGCCGCAGATGTCTTCTTCCGAGGGGTTCTCGGAGCGCAGGGAAAGCACGTGGATATAGAACACCCCGTCGTCGTCGATATCCACCGTGAGGGTCCCCGGCGTGAGAGTGATCGAGTTCGCCAGCATCATGCGCCCCATGTCCGTCTTGAGCCGGGGGTTGAATTTGACGATGCCGGGATTGATGTCTCCCGTGATCAGGCGTTTGGCCACGTCCAAGTTGGCCTGGGCCAGCCCCACGGCAAAGGGGCCGAAGACATAGCGCACGAAATTCCACCACCTGAACGGACTGAGTCCGCGCATACTCCAGAAGCCCGAACGGGACGAACTCGAGGTGACGAAAGAAATGACAGCCGCCAGAGAGAAGGCGATCGTCACTTCCTGCACGCTCAGCTTGCCCGACCAGGAGAGGAGCAGGTACGTGCAAAACGAAACAACGAACACAAACATGCTTTTTCCTCCCGAATCCAATGATTGTGCTTACGATAACTGAAAATAACCGTGCTTAAAATCCCGCATTCCGCTCATTGCCCTTCTCCGCCGTCTCCGGAAAGGCCCAGCACGTCGGAAACGTCGACGAACGCTTCCTCCGATTTGCTGCGAATGTCCTCCGCTTCCCGCAGAAGTTTCCGCTTGGCCTCCAAAATGGTTTTGGCCTGTTCCAGCTTGCCGAAAGCCAGGGTCTCCAGCCCTCTGTCGAAAAGCTCCAATGCGGCGTTCACGATAAACGCCCCCAGAAAAGCCTCCAGTTTGCGGTTGTTCTCCTCTTCCGTGTCTCCGAAGTGCTTTTTCGTCATTTGCAGAACATCCCACGAAAGCCTGTCCCGGCTGACGCTCGCCAGTTCGTCGAGAACTTTGTCGAACTCCGACTTCTGCGACACGGAATCGACGTAACGCCTGTTCGACGTCACGTCGTACTGCGGAACGAAAGCCTGTCCGGCCTCTTCCGCCTGTCCGGCCGGCTTCGGATTCGCCTCGTCTTTTCTTCCGGCGGAGCCCTCTTTTTTTGTCTTTTTGCGAGTCGCTATAATTTTCGCCCCCCTACGGCTGTGTGTGCTGTCACGCTTTGTCCGCCTCCAGCGCGGATCCCATGATTCCGGCAAACAGGCGCGCGAAACGCGCGGGGTCGGCGATCGCGCCTCCGTCCAGAATCACGGCCTGGTCGTACAGCACGGAAATGAAGTCTTCCGTCCTGCAGTCCCCGGACCGAGCCAGAGTCATCAGCCGCCGGATCACGGGGTGGTCGGGGTTGACCTCGAGGACGCGTTTAATCGGGGGAACCTCCTGTCCCATGGCGCGCATGAGCTGTTCCATCTGCAAGGACATCACGTTCTCGTCCCCGACGAGGCATACCGGCGAAGAGGTCATCCGCAGGGAAAGACGCGCGTCGCTCAGCACCGGGCCCAGAATCTGCATGATCTTCTCTTTCAAAGGAGCGAAATCTTCCTTGAGCCCTTCCAGCTTTTTCTCGGATTCGCCGCGCTCTTCTTCACTCTCCGCCCCCGCCGGCCCGCCCGCGTCGAGGAATTCCGTCCCGCCGTACTCGCGCGTTTGAGTCATTATAACTTCATCCACGGGATCTGTGAGCAGCAGAACCTCATACCCTTTGGCCCGGAAGGCCTCCAGCTTCGGAGACCCCCTCAAGACGGAAATATCCCGCCCCAGCAGGTAGCAGATGGTTTTCTGTCCGGGTTTCATGCGGCTTTTGTAGGCGTCGAGCGTCGTCCATTTTTCTTCTTCGCCGGAAAATTCGTCCGTGGAGCGAAAGAGGGAAAGCTCCAAAAGGGTCTGTCCGTTTTCGTGATCGTGAACGAGACCTTCCTTGAAGACCTTTCCGAAGGCCTTCCAAAATTTTTCGTATTTCCCGCGCTCGCTCTCCAGCATTTTGCGCAGGCTCGCGAAGAGCTTGCGCAGGACGCTGCGGCGGATCACGCGAACCTGCGGGTCCTCCTGCAAAATCTCGCGCGAAATGTTGAGGGGCAGGTCCTCGGAGTCGACGACGCCCCTGACGAAGCGCAGGTACTCCGGAATCAGAACCTTGCAGTCGTTCATGATGAAAACGCGTTTGATGTAGAGGCTCACGCCGCCGCTCTCGCGGTTGATGAAGAGGTCGAAAGGGGCTTGGGAGGGGATGAAGAGCAGCCCCCTGAAGTTGGCCGCGCCCTCGGCGTTGATCGTGACGCGCTCCAGAGGTTCGTGCCAGTCGTGCGTAAGGTGGCGGTAGAACTCGCGGTACTCGTCCTCCGGGACCTCGCTCTCGGCTTTGCACCAGATCGCCTTCTGAGAGTTGATGACCTCGTCCTCGATCGTTTCCGTTTTGTCCTTCCACTTCGAGCAGTTCATCACGATGGGATAGCTGATGAAATCGGAGTATTTTTTGACGATGTCGCGCAGAGTCCACTCGTCGGTGTAGTCTTTTTCGTTTTTTGGAGAAAATCCGGGAGAAGAGTCGTCGGAGGATTCCCCGGCGTGCTCGCGGAGGTGGAGCTTGACCAGAGTCCCGCACTCCGGGAGAACCGTCTTTTCCAAAGTGTAGGAACCGTCCCCGGCGGACTCGAATTTCCACGCGTCGGAGGCCCCGAGGCGCCGGGAGATCAGCTCCACCCGGTCCGCCACCATGAAGGCGGAGTAGAAGCCCACTCCGAACTGCCCGATCAGCATCTCCTGCGTCGGAATCCCCCCGCCGGATTCCCGCTTTTCCTTCGCGGCGGACAGAAATTCCCGCGTTCCCGATTTCGCGATCGTGCCGATATACTGCACGATTTCCTCGCGGGTCATGCCGATGCCGCAGTCGATGATCGTCAGGGTATTTTCTTCCCTGCTGCGGACGAGACGGATACGCGGCTCGTATTCCCCGTACTCGCTGTTCGAGAGAACCTCGATTCTCCGCTTGTCCAAGGCGTCGGAAGCGTTTGAAATCAGCTCCCTCAGAAAAATATCCTTGTTGGAGTACACGGAGTGAATCATCATCTTCAGAAGCTCGGCGGCTTCCGATTGAAAGAAATGCTGCTCCTGCTCCATTTGACGTGATTCCTCCCCATTTCGAATGACAGGCTCCGGAAGCCCATGTGCCACGGCCCCTATTTTAGGCCAAAAGGCGGATAATTGTAAAGGCGAAACCGTCTGAATACATAAATTCAAGTCCCCGCGCGGCTCCCGCCGGCCTCCGCGGGGACTTTCCCCAAGGGGTTCGGGGGGGCCAGTGAGCCCGCTTTTGGGCGAACGAGCTCCGCCCCCCTGAGTTTGAACAGATACTAAGCGGCTTTACCCCGCCAGCGACGCCGTTCGCTCGTTGATTTTGGCGGAAAGGGTCTCGACCTCCCGCGCCTGGGCCTCGAAGCCGGCCCGGCCCATCAGTCCGTAAGTGTAGTTCTTGCCCTGCTCCACGCCGGGCTGATCGAAGGGGTTGACCTGCATCAGGTGTCCCATCATGCCGGTGACGTACTCGTAAAACTGAATCAGCCCGCCCAGGCGGTACGCGTCCAGAACGGGAATGGAAAGCGACAGGACGGGGCGCCCTCCTTTGGAGAGAGCGGCGGCGGTGGCTCCGGCCTCGAAGTTGCGCAGTTCGTCCATGGACTTTCCATATAAATAGGAAAGTTTTTCAAACGCTTTTTCGGGTGCCGCGGGGAGGGCGATGTCTTTTTGTCCCAGGGACGCGGCCGCGGAGCGGACGGTCAGGATCGTGTAGCACTTGTCGTCCGGCCCGGAGGTGTAGAGCTGAATCTGCGAGTGCTGGTCGATGGCTCCGAGGGCGCGGACGGGCGTCGAGCCCTGGCCGTCCTTGCCTATGGACTCTCCCCACAGCTGGGCAAACCACTCGCAGAACCGCTCCAGCGGGTCGGCGTAGGGCATCAGAACGTTCATGTTGCGGCCTTTTTTCATATGGAGGTAGAAGAGCCCCGCCATGACCCAGGCGGGGTTTTCCAGAACGGAGCCCGCCCTGCCCAAGGCGCCGTCCATGGCGGCCGCGCCGGAGAGAAGGGTCTTGCAGTCGATGCCGAGCGCCCACGCCGAGAGCAGCCCCACGCAGGAGAGAACGGAGAAGCGCCCGCCCACGTCCTCGGGAAGAATCAGGCTTTTGCATCCCGTCTCGTCGACGAAGGGGCGCAGGATTCCCTTCTCCTTGTCCGTCACGACGACGATTCTCTCGCGGGCCGCCGCCTCGCCAAGGGTGTCGCGGAGCTTTTCCCAGAAAAACAGGAAATTCGACGCCGTTTCCGCCGTGCTGCCGGATTTGCTGACGACGACGACGGCGGTGCTCTCGGGGTCGATCAGCTCCCATATCGCGCGGTTGTCGATGGGATCCACGTTGTCGGACATGAAAAAACGGGGCCCGCCGCGCTTTGCCTTGGGAAGTTCGTTCCGGTAGGGGGGGAGAAGCGCCCCGTGCAGCATCAGATTCCCCAGTGCGGAACCGCCGATGCCTATTTGCACGACGGACTCGCGCGTGGTCAGCCAGCGCGCCAGAGTCTGGATATCGTCCACGTTGCGCCTGGGCAGGTTGAGCCAGCCGAAGCCCTCCCTGCCCTCCGCCGCCCCGGCGCGCAGCCAGGCGTCTCCGCTCCTGAACGAAGGGAGCAGACCCTCCAGATCGGCAAAAGACACGGCGCGCTCACCTGCCGTGAATGCCGCGCCGTAGGCGAGAGATAGAAGCGTTTTTTCGTTCACCTGTAAAACCCCCTTATGTAAAACATGTTTGCCGCAATCCGAAACGTCCGCAATCTGAAACGTTTGCAATCTAAAACATCTTCACGTACTGTAAAGCCGAATCTGAACAGGGTATACGGGGTCCGAACGGTTACCGTATTTTTTCAGGCGTTCAGCCGGCGGCTCGGCGTCAGCAACTCTTCGAGCAGGGCGCGCACCTCGCCGATGTCGATCGGTTTGGAAAGATGCCTGTTCATGCCCATCCGCATCGCTTTTTCCACGTCTTCCTTATAAGCCGCCGCCGTCAGCGCGACGATGTTCACCGTTTCCGCGTCCGAACGCTTCATTTCCCGAATGCGCCGGGTCGTTTCGTATCCGTCCATTCCCGGCATCTGAATGTCCATGAACACGATATCGTAGTGATTCTCCGGAGAGCTTCCGAACAGGGACAGCGCCGTCTCTCCGTCCGCCGCCTCGTCGATGGCGAGATGCGTGCCGCTCAAAAGCTCCCTGAGAATCATGCGGTTGAGGTCCACATCGTCGACCAGCAGCATCCGCTTGCCGGAAAAATCGAGAACCCGCTCCGCGGATTCTTCGAAACCGCCCGAGGCGCCGGGGTCTTTCGCGTCTTTTCCGCGCAGGACGCCCATAGCGTCCAGTATAGAGGAAGGAAACAGGGGTTTTGTCAGGAATCTCCGGATTCCGGCCCGTTTTGCCTCCGCCTCGATTTTATTCCATTTCAGAAGCGTCGTCATGAGAACGACGGCGTTTCTGTCCGCCGCGGGGTCGAACGAGAGGACCGCCGCGAGCCCGCCGCCGTCCCCGTTCGGCAGTTCGAGGTCCAGAAAGATGATGTCGTAAGGACTTCCGCTCCGAACCGCGTCATTGACGAGCGAGACGGCGCTCGGGCCGTCCGGGGCGGTGTCCGGCACGACGCCCGCGTTTCCGGCGGCGGCCCGGATCTGCTCCAGCGACTCGGGGTCCGCGTCCGCGGCCAGCGCCCGGAACTTCCGTGAATCGAAATCAGGCCCGAAATCGGCAAAGGCGGCACCCGCGCCCTGACGGGGGGCGCGCGCAAGCTCGATGTCGAAGGTAAAAACGGCCCCTTTTCCGGGTTCCGAGGACACCTCGATATGCCCGTTCATCTGTTCGACGATTTTTTTCGAGATGGCGAGGCCGAGTCCCGTTCCCCCGTAACGCTTGGCTATGCTGGGGTCGGCCTGCTGGAAAGGGTTGAAGAGGTGTTTCGCCTGCTCCCGGCCGATTCCGATTCCGCTGTCGGAGACGGCGAAGCGGAGCCGGCTGCGATTTTCCCCGCGTTCCGTTTCTTCCGCGCTCAGCCGTATTTTTCCGTTTTCCGGGGTGAATTTCACCGCGTTGCTGAGAAGGTTGATTACCACCTGCGAGAGCCGCATTTCGTCCCCGATGTAGCCCATGCGCATGTCTTTTCCCATGACGATCCGCAGGGTCTGGTTCTTTTGCTCCGCCTTTTCCCCGACGACGCTGTACGCTTTCATCAGCATTTTTTCCACGTCGAACGGCGCGCTGTCGAGTTCGAGTTTTCCGGCCTCGATCTTGGACATGTCGAGTACGTCGTTTATCAGGGCGAGAAGGTGGGCCGACGAGGTCTCGATTCGGGAAAGGCAGAAGCGGATTTTTTCCGGGTCTGCCGCTCTCTGCGCGATATGGGTCATGCCGATGATCGCGTTCATCGGCGTGCGCATTTCATGGCTCATGCGGGACAGGAATTCGCTTTTGACGCGCGTCGCCTCGAGGGCGGCGTCTTTGGCGGCGACAAGGGAGTCGGTCGTCTCCTTTTCGAGGATGGCGGAAACGATCAGGATTCCGCCCGCCGTTATGACCGACATCTCCTCTTCGGTGCAGGGCTCTTCCGAGTGCCTCGGCATCGCCATGAAGCCCCAGAGTTTTCCTCCGACCATGAGCGGTATCAGCATCAGGGAGCGGAATTCCGCGGGAAACAGCCCCTCCAGGGACTCCGCCCGGTTTACGAATACCTGCCTGCCCGCGGCGAGTTCGCCGAGCCATTCCTTCGGCCAGTCTGTTTCGACCGTGAAGGGCGGGCTTCCGCCGTCCGCCGGCCAGTGGAACAGGCGGTTGAAGCGATCTCCGCCGCCTTCTCCCTCCGCGCCGCATTCGGCCTGCCACAGCGACAGAATCGCGCAGCCGAAAGTTTCGCAGAGATCCCTCAGAGAGCTGGTCACGGCTTCGAGGTGCCCGGAGCCGCTGATCGACAGCATGTTTTCTCCGAGTTTACGAATGAACCGAATATGGGAGTTGCTCCGGAGATAGAGGTCTTCCAGGGATCTCCACCGCTCTTCCAGCTGCCGGACCATGGTGTTGAAGGCGTCCGCGAAGTCGCCCATGAAATCCACGCGCTGATTGTAGTCCCCCTTGGCCACCTGCTGGGTCTGCCAGGTCAGGTGGCTCAGGGTCGCGTGCAGCGATTTCAGGGGAGCCGCCATTTCGTTCTGCCGCGAGGGACGCGGAGCCCCCAAGACGCCCTTCGACAGAGATTTCGCCAAAGCGGCGCTTTCCATCGCGCATTCGCAGAAAAACTGCAGCCCCTTCCCCAGCATCTGCAATTCGTCCGGAATTCGGTCCAAATCCAGAGAGGCCTCCGAAGGGGCATACATCACGTTGCGCAGGTATTTGAACAAATATTCGTTGAGAATATGGAGGTTTTGCTCTCCCACGGTGTCCCTTCCTTTCCCAGAGTTCCTCCGCCTTGCATTTGCGATATCTTAAGGATACACTGGAGCGGAGTTGACTCCAGCAACGCAAATCATATCATAACAAAGGGGCTGATGCTCAATGGCTGCGCTTCTTGCCGGCGCTGTACCAGACCTGAAGGTTCGTCTGGCTCCGATCGTTGAGAAATACCGAGGTAAACAGGGCGTCGCGATCCCTCTCCTGGCCGACATTCAGCGGGAAGTGGGATACGTGGCGCAGGAGGCCGTGGAGTACGCCGGGGAGCAGCTGTCGATTCCGGCGGCGGAGCTGTTCGGGGTCGCGACTTTCTACGCGATGTTCCGCTTTCAGCCGCAGGGGAAGTACGTCGTCCGGCTGTGCCGGGGAACGGCGTGCCACGTGCAGGGTTCCGCGCGGATACTCGAACAGCTCGAAAGGTCTCTCGGAATCAAGGACGGCGAAACGACGGGAGATCTGATGTTCACTCTTCAGTGCGTGGCGTGTCTGGGGTGCTGCAGTCTCGCGCCGGTCATGATGGTGAACGACGCCGTGCACGGACGCCTGACGCCCGAGAAGGCCGTGGAAGTTCTGGAAACTCTGCGCAAGGCAGATTAAAGAGGCCGGGGGATATGGGGCGGAGCCTCATGTTTTTGTTTTTTGGCTTTTGATACTCTGGGGGTGTCGCTGTTGAACAAGACGACGGTAACGATTGGACTGGCGAGCTGCGGAGTCGCTTCGGGGGGGCTCCCCGTCGCCGAGGAGCTCGAACGGCTCCTGGCCGGCCGCGGGGACGTGGAGCTGAAAAGGGTCGGGTGTATAGGCTACTGTTATATGGAACCCCTGGTCGGAGTGGAGCGCGAGGGGAAAAGCTACACTTACGGCAAGGTGAACGCCGACATCGCCCGCCGCATCGTCGAGGAACACGTGGATAAAAACGCCGTCGTGAAGGAACATCTGATTTTGACCGACGGGGTTTCGGAGGAAGAGAAAAAAGACGGTTCGGAAAACGCGCGCGCGGACAGGCAGGTGCGCATTGTTCTGCGCAACAGCGGGCTCATCGACCCGAAAAAGATAGACGAGTACATCGCGAGGGACGGCTACAAGGCCCTGAAGAAGGCCGTCGGAATGGGCCGCGACGACGTCATCAGGGAAATTCTGGATTCGGGCCTTCGGGGACGGGGCGGCGCGGGTTTCCCCACGGGGATGAAATGGCGCTTCGCCCGCGACGCCAAAGGCGCGGAACCCAACGCGAAGAATCCGAACGGCACGGACAAATATATGGTCTGCAACGCGGACGAGGGAGACCCCGGCGCGTTCATGGATCGCTCCGTTCTGGAAAGCGACCCTCACAGCGTCATCGAGGGCATGGCGATCGGGGCCTACGCCGTCGGCGCGTCGCACGGCGTGATCTACTGCCGCGCGGAGTACCCCATGGCCATCCGGCACCTCGAAATCGCCCTGGCGCAGGCGCGGGAGCGCGGCTTTCTGGGCGGAAAAATTTTGGGCGACCCGGACTTCAGCTTCGACGCCTACATTAAGGAAGGAGCCGGAGCGTTCGTCTGCGGCGAGGAGACGGCGCTGATCGCCTCCATCGAAGGCCAGCGCGGGATGCCCAGGCCGCGTCCCCCCTTCCCCGCCAACAGCGGGGTCTGGAAGAAACCCACCAATATCAACAACGTCGAGACCTACGCCAACGTCCCGTGGATCGTTCTGAACGGGGCCGCCGCGTTCAGCAAGTACGGACACGGGCGCAGCAAGGGGACGAAGGTGTTCGCCTTGGCCGGCAAAATCAAAAAGGGCGGGCTTGCCGAGGTGCCGATGGGCATGTCCCTGCGCGAGGTCATCTACGACATCGCGGGCGGTATCGAAAACGACCGGAAATTCAAGGCCGTGCAGCTCGGAGGCCCGTCCGGCGGCTGCGTGCCGGAGTCTCTTCTGGACACGCCGGTCGACTACGAATCCATCAACGCCACGGGCGCGATCATGGGCTCCGGCGGCATGGTCGTCATGGACGAGGACACCTGCGTCGTCGATGTGGCGCGCTTTTTTCTGGCCTTCGTGCAGAAGGAGTCCTGCGGGAAATGCCCGTTCTGCCGAATCGGCACGAAGCGGATGCTCGAAATTCTGGAGAAGATCACGCGGGGCGAGGGCGCGCTCGAGGACATCGGCAATCTGCTCTCTCTCGCGGAGCAGATCCGGGACGGCTCCCTCTGCGGACTGGGGCAGACGGCCCCGAATCCCGTCCTGACGACGCTCAAATACTTCCGGGACGAGTACGCCGCCCACATCGCCGACAAAAAATGCCCGGCAAAGGTCTGCTCGGCTCTCATCCGCTACACCGTCGACGAGTCGCGCTGTGTCGGCTGCGCGCGGTGCGCGAAAGCCTGCCCGGTGCAGGCGATAGCGGGCGAAGTGAAGAAGCCGCACCGTATCGACGACGCCGTCTGCGTCCGCTGCGGCCTCTGTAAAAAGAACTGCCCGGTCTCGTGCATTTCGGTCGGTTAGGGGGGAAGAGAATCATGAACAGAGTTACGAACAGAACCGACAGAACCATAAAAGTGTCCGTCGACGGACGCGACGTCTACGGCTATCCGGGGCAGAAGGTGCTGGAGCTCTGCGGCGAGGCCGGAATAGAAATCCCGACGCTCTGCTACGACCCGCACCTGTCCGTGTACGGCGGCTGCTCGGTGTGCCTCGTGGAGATAGAGGGCGCCCGCGCCCTGATGCGCGCCTGCACGAACGCGATCGCGCCCGGCATGGCGATACGCACGAACACCGGCCGCGTCCTCGCGGCCCGGCGTCTGGCGCTCGAACTGATGCTCTCCGACCACGTGGGGGACTGCCGGCCGCCCTGCAATCTGGCCTGTCCCGCCCAGGGAAAGGTGCAGTCCTACGTCAACCTGACGGCTCGGGGAAAGTACCGGGAGGCGCTCGACGAACTGCACGACCACGTCACGCTGCCCGCCAGCATCGGACGGGTCTGCCCCGCGCCCTGTCAGAAGAAATGCCGCCGGAACTTCGCGGACGAGACGGTCTCGATTCGGGAGATAAAGCGTTTCGTCGCGGACTGGGGGCTGGGCCTGAGCGCGGGGCCGGATTTTTCGCCGGCCCCGTCGATCCGGGGGCTGGGGGATATTCCGAAGATCATCGAAAACGGCAGGAAGATCGCCGTCGTCGGCGCGGGGCCGGCGGGGCTCTCTTTCGCGTACTTCGCGCGGCGCATGGGCTACGGCGTCACGCTCTACGAGCGCGAGAAGAACCTGGGCGGCATGATGCGCTACGGCATCCCGGACTACCGCCTGCCGCCCGCGGTGATCGACGCCGAGGCGCGGTGGATTCTCGGCCACGGCGTGTCGGTGAATACGGGGATCGCCCTGGGCCGGGACGTTCGGCTCGACGAACTGCGCTCGGAATACGACGCCGTCGTTCTGGCGATGGGCTGCTGGAAGTCCTCCTCCATGCGCGTCGAAGGCGAGGACCTGCCGGGCGTCATGGGGGGCATCGATTTTCTCTACACCGTCAACACCCATAATCCGAAGGGCGCTTTGGGGGGAGGCACTCTTCCCGGGCCGGGGGTCGAGCTCGGCCGCCGCGTGGCCGTCGTCGGCGGCGGCAACACCGCTATGGACGCCTGCCGCAGCGCGCGACGCCTGGGGGCGGAGAAGGTCTGCGTCGTCTACCGCCGCACGCGCGAGGAGATGCCCGCGGAGGACGTCGAGATTCAGGAGGCCATGGAGGAAGGGGTCGAGTTCATCTACCTCGCCGCGCCGAAGGTTATCGAGGGGAACGGCAGGGCGGAGCGCCTGGTCTGCGAGCGCATGGAGCTGGGGGAGCCCGACGCGTCCGGCCGCCGCAGCCCCGTCCCGACGGGCGAGGAGTTCTCTTTGGAGGTCGACAGCGTCATCGCCGCCATAGGGCAGGGGGTGAACTTCGCCGACGTGCCGGCCGAGCTGCACGACGGCCGCCGCATGAAGGTGGATGAAAACTACGCCACGCCGCTGCCCGGGGTGTTCTCCTGCGGAGACCAGCAGACCGGAGCGAAGATCGCCATCGAGGCGATCGGCAACGGGCACTGGTGCGCGGAGTCCGTGGATCACTATCTGAAACACGGGACGCCGAAGAAAAAATTCGTCTACGACGTCACCAACCCCGCTCTCGGAGAAAAGGATTTCGCGCACATCGAAAAAATCGCGCGCGAGCGCCCGAAAGAGGAATCCGCCGAGGCGCGCCTGAAAAAACCGGATGCGGAGTACAACTACGGGCTCACGGAGAGCCAGGCCGTCCGCGACGCGAAGCGCTGCATGGAGTGCGGCTGCCCGGACGTGCACGAGTGCAAACTGCGCGAGTACGCGATCGACCTGGAGGTCCGCCCCGAGCGGGTGGCGGGCGCGCACGCGCCGAAGACGGAGACCGTCAATCGCTATTACGTCCGTAACATGGACAAGTGCATTCTCTGCGGGCGCTGTGTGCGGGTCTGCGACGAGATCGCCGGCGTTCACGCCGTCGATTTCGCGAAGCGCGGTTTCGAGTCGATTATGGCCCCGCAGTTCTACAGGGATATGGAGCACTCCGACTGCACGTTCTGCGGCCTCTGCGCGCAGCTCTGTCCCGTGGGCGCCCTTCTGGAGCGCCGCGTGGAGCGCCTGCCGCACCAGGGCAGGATGGACACGTTCAAGACGACGTGCCCCCACTGCGCGCTGGGGTGCGAGCTGGTTCTGAACACGGACAGGGAAAGGACGCGCGTCACGAGAATCACGACGGACATGGACGCGGCGGGAACGCCCAACCGGGGCCTGACCTGCCTGAGGGGGCGCTATCACTTCCGGGGCACGGCCGAAAACCGCCTGACGGAACCGATGGCCGAGGCCGGAACGAAGGTCGTCGATTGGCCCGAGGCCGTCGAAAAACTCTCCGAAACGCTGAAGGGCAGAGCCGCGTTTTTCCTGAGCGCCTCCCTGACGGATCAGGAGATCGCCGCCGTCAAGTCCGCTCTGCGCGGCGGCTGTCCCGCCGCCGCGAAGGGGTTTTTCGCCGACCCCGCGAAGGCCGGAGAACTGCCGGACAAAACAGGGCCGGACACGGCCGGGCTGGTGCGGAAGATGACGCTCCTGGCCAAGGCCGTGGAGTTTGGAGAGGACACCTCGGCTTTCCCGGAGAACCTGAGAGAGCTTTACGCCCTGGGAGCGAACGCGCGCGGGCTTCTGGACGCGGGCATCGTCACGCACGCCCCGGAGGCCGCCGCCGCGGAAGTCCGGGCCGGCAAGGTCGATGCCGCGATTTTCGTCGACTGCGCCCCCGGCGACTTCGGGCTCTCCGCAGGAGACCTGAAGGCCGCGAAAGTGAAAAGCGTCGCGATGACCTCCTCCCGCGATGGCGTTTTTGCCGACCTTGCCCTTCCGATAACGGCGTGGACGGAGCGAACGGGGACCTACACCGCTTCTTTCGGCGGGCCGGGAGCGGGAGTAAAACTCGCGCTCCGGATGGGGCCCGTTCCGCCGCGGGGAGCCCGAAGCCTGCGCTGGATCTTCGCGGAGGCCCTGCGCAGACTGGGGACTGAAATCCCCGCCGCCGAGACGGCAGGCGCACTGCCTGTCAATCGTCCCGAGAGTTCTCTCCCCAAGGGCTTGCGCAAATCCGGTTGAAGATGTAAAATCCGATAAATACAGAATTCAAATTAAAAAAACGATTCTTCGTCTTGACGGAAAATTCCTCGAAAATTTTTACAGGGAGGTGCGCAGAAGGGTATACCCTCCTGCACACCCCTTTTTTCGCGCATCACCCTTTCGAAAATCCAGTTTTTACAATGCTTCTTCCGAACTCCCGACGCCGTGCAAATGA
>JAISMH010000145.1 GCA_031276855.1 Synergistaceae bacterium | reverse complement strand
ATTTGCACAGCGTCGGGAGTTTGAAAGAAGCATTGTAAAAACTGGATTTTAGAAAGGGTGATGCGCGAGAAAAGGGACGTGCAGGAGGGTATACTTTTCTGCACACTCACCTGGAAAATTTTTTTCTAATTCGAATTGTACATCATTCAAGCGGCTTTGCGCAACCACTTGGGGAGAATCTGTCGGGACGCGTCAACCCTTTTTCCGCGGGAAACGGGGCGGAGCTTTTTCGCCGGCGCCGGATTCTCCGCCGAAATGGGTACTTTCGATGTTCGGGGGCGCCGGCTTTCGGATATAATAGCGTCGGCATAAAGAAGGAAAGGGGCGGAGAGACATGACGGTTCGGCTGAAGGTCATCATGGAGCAGGGAGCTTACCGGTCCGGGTGAGGGTGCGGCTTTTACAGCCCGGAAGAGAAGGATTCTTTTCCTGAACAGCAAAAAAATATTCGCGCGGCGGGCGAGATTTTACGCGCCCTGAGGGAGCGTTACGGGGATCGGCTGGACGTCTCCGTCGTCGATCCACGGAACATTGTGGCCCTGTGGGACAATATCCGTTACGGTGTGCGCGCCTCCAGACCCACCTGGGTTCTGGATCGCGTAAAATTCTGCGACGGCGTGCCCGACATGACATCCCTCCAAAACGCCATCGACTCACAATTAGGGCCGTAGGCTCCGGATCCGTTATGGGTGCGGCGGAAGCGGGAGAAGCGGACGGGGCCGTCGGCCCCTGCATGGGGGGCCGGGGGCACAGCCCCCGGCAACGGGGTCTGGGGCCCGCGGCCCCAGGGAGGCAAGTATAGTTATAATGCGGAAAGACAAAATTCGGAACCTGGCTATCGTGGCGCACATCGACCACGGCAAAACGACTCTTATCGACTCCATTTTCAAGGCGGCTCAGACTTTCGAGGAACACGTGAAAACGGTCGAGCGTGTGATGGACAGCGGCGCGCTGGAGCGCGAGCGGGGGATAACGATCCGCTCGAAACCCTGTACGGTCGAGTGGCGGGGGTACAGGATCAACATCATCGACACGCCCGGACACGCCGATTTTTCGGGAGAGGTGGAGCGCGTCCTCTCGACCGTGGACTCGGTCATCCTGATCGTGGACGCCAACGAGGGGCCCATGCCCCAGACGCGCTACGTCCTGAAACACGCCCTTTCCATCGGGATGAAGCCGCTTCTTTTCATCAACAAGGTGGACCGGCCGGGGGCTGACCCGCAGGGGGCCCTCAACGCCACGTTCGACCTGTTTTTCGAGCTGGGCGCCACGGACGAGCAGGCGGACTTTCCCGTGCTCTACGGCTCCGGCCTCGCCGGGTGGGCGGTGAAAGACCTCGCCGACTCCGGCCGCGACAGCATGGACGACCTCTTTCAGGCCATCATCGACCACGTCCCCGCCCCCGACGTGAAGCCGGAAGCGCCGTTCCTCATGCAGGTGAGCACGCTCGCCTGGAACGAATACGTGGGACGCATCGGCTGCGGCAAAATTCTGCAGGGCAGCATCCGAAAAGGAGACCCCTTCCTGCGCACCTCCACCCGCTGGCTGTCGAACGACCACAGCGGAGACAACTGGGAGGTCACGGGCACGGAAACCGCCCGCGTCGCGCAGCTGTGGGTGACGCGGGGCCTCGAACGGACGGAGGTGGACGAGGTCGGGGCCGGCGACATCGTCTGGCTGACCGGGGCGAACGAGATCGATATCGGCGATGTCTTTTCAAGCCCGGATCTGGAAAAGGAAGCCCTCCGCCTTCCGCCCCTTTCCATCGAGGAGCCCACCGTGTCGATGTTCTTTCTGGTGAACTCGGGACCCTTCGCGGGACACGAAGGACAGGCGATCACCCTGCGCCAGCTCAAGGCGCGGCTGGAGCGCGAAATGCACGTCAACGTGTCGCTCCGCATGGAGGACCTGGGGCGCCCGGACGGCGTCAAGGTCTCCGGGCGCGGTGAACTGCAGCTCGGCATCCTGATCGAGGAAATGCGGCGCGAGGGGATGGAGTTCTGCGTCTCCAAGCCCGAGGTCATCACCGAAACGCGCGGCGGGCAGCTCATGGAGCCCTGCGAACAGCTCATTATCGACGTCCCCGACGAGTATCAGGGGGTGGTCTTCGAGAAGCTGGCGAGGCGCAAGGGGCGGGTCAAGAACCTCGAAAATCAGGCGAGGGGCCTTCTGCGTATCGAGTTTGAAATCCCCACGCGGGGCCTTATCGGCTACAGGGGGGAGTTTTTGACCGACACGCGCGGGCTGGGCATCATGTCCAACTGCTTCACCGGCTACACTCCTTGGGCGGGGGAGCTGTCGGGGCGCGGGCGCGGAGCCCTGGTGAGCCTGGACACGGGCGAGGCCACGGCCTACCAGCTGGAAAATTTGCAGGAGCGCGGGACGCTCTTCATCGCGCCGCTGGAGCCCGTCTACTGCGGCATGATTATCGGCGAGAACAGCCGGCCCGGCGACATGCCCTGCAACCCGACCAAGAAAAAGCAACAGACGAACCACCGCTCCGCGACCAAAGAGATGACGACCAGGCTGGACGTGCCGCGGCGCATGTCCCTGGAAAAAGCGATGGAGTGGATCGAAAACGACGAACTCGTGGAGGTGACGCCCCAGTCCGTCCGCCTGCGCAAGGCCATTCTGGACGAGCAGGAGCGGCGCAAAGCCTCGCGGCGCGGGCCTGAGAAGGCGTAAAAAGAGCGGTATATCCCCATGTCTGCCAAAAGGGTGAAAATGAAGGCAATGAAGGCTCTGAATCTGCCCAACACGATCAGTCTGATACGTGTTTTTTTGGCTCCGCTGGTGCTTTTGTTCCTTTCCCTGGGAATCAGCAGCCCCGTTCCGTTTCTGAGCGATCTGCTGGAGGACGGGCCGACCTGGGGGGACCTTCTGGCGGGCGGGGTCTTTATCACCGCGGCGATAACGGACTCGCTGGACGGCTATATCGCGCGCAAGCACAAGCTGGTGACGACCCTGGGCAAATTCATAGACCCTTTGGCGGACAAGGTTCTGGTCATCGCCGCGATGGTGGCGCTGGTCGAACTGCAGCGGATTCCGGCGTGGATCGTGGTCGTGATCATCACCCGCGAGTTCGTCGTGACGGGCCTGCGGCTGGTCGCGGCCGCGGAGTCCGTGGTGATCTCGGCCTCGCGCGGCGGCAAGCTCAAAACGGTCTTTCAGGTCGCCGCCCTCAGCCTCCTGATCCTGAAACTCCCCGGAGGAATGACGCTCATGTGGGCGGCGATGTTCCTCACCGTCTGGTCGGGAATGGAGTACCTCATCGACGGCGCCAGAATGCTGATGGAAGAGTGAGTAAATTGAGCATGAGTTTTAAGAGTGAGTAAATTATCGAACGCTCGGAAAAATTCGCCCGTCTCGGTGTCCGGCTCAAAAAATCTGTTCCTGTCAGGATTTTCGTGAAGATTCTCTTCCGGTTTCTCCGTCCGATTTTTTCCGTAATTCAGCAGAGTCTCGTAAGCAGATTTTGCGTGTGAGATTTCCCCTTCTCCGCGCTACAATACTCACGCGAGTATAAGCATCGTGAATTTTTATTATTTTATATGGAGGTGTTGTGAATATGAGTACGAAGAAACGTGCGGGTGTGTTCGCGGCGGCGCTGCTCCTGGCCTGCGGGATTTTTCTTTCCGCGTTTTCGCTGCCGTCGGCGGCGGCTTCCCGCTACGACGACAACCCCGTCGTCGAGATCGTGAAAAACGTCTCGGCGGCCGTCGTCAATATTGACGTGGAGGCCGTCTCCAAGCGTTCGGCGATGCCCGCGCCATTCGACGACGACCCGTTTTTCAGGCGCTTTTTCGGGGACCGTTTCAACCGGTTCTCGCGTTCCGTGCCGATGAAGGGCCGGGGGTCCGGCTTCATCGTCTCGAAGGACGGGCAGATACTGACCAACAACCACGTCGTGGACGGCGCGGACAAGATAACGGTCACTCTGTCGAACGGCAAGACCTACTCCGCCGAGGTCATGGGGAAAGATCCCACCTTCGACCTGGCGGTGATCAAGATCAAGCCGGAGGAAACCTTGACGGTTCTGGAGCTGAGCGACTCCGACGCCGTCGAGGTCGGGGAGTGGGTCGTGGCCATCGGCAACCCGTTCGGCTTCGAGCATACGGTCACGGTGGGCGTGATTTCGGCCAAGAACCGCAGCGTCCACGCTCAGGACGTCAACTTCGACGGGTTCCTCCAGACCGACGCGGCGATCAACCCCGGGAACAGCGGCGGGCCTCTGATCGATATGCGGGGCAAGGTCGTGGGTATCAACACGGCCATCGTCCCCTACGCCCAGGGGCTGGGCTTCGCCATCCCCGTCAACATGGCCAAGCAGATCATGGGCGACCTGGTCACCTACGGCAAGGTGAAGCGCGGCTGGCTGGGCGTCTCCGTGCAGAGTCTGACCAAAGAGTTTGCCGAGGCCTATGACATCGACGCGGAAAGCGGCGTCGTCATCGGGGACGTCTTTTCGGGCTCCGCCGCGGAGCGCGCGGGGCTGCGGCGCGGCGACGTGGTCGTCTCCATCGGCAACGAGACGGTGAAGGACGTGCAGACCTTCGTGAACAAGGTGCGCGCCCAGTCGCCCGGAGCGGCCCTGCGCCTGAAAGTCATTCGCGAAGGCAAGCCGGTCACGGTGACGGTCAAGCTCGACGAGATGCCCGGCACCGAGGGGAGAGCCGCGCGGTCGGGCCCGTCCTCCGGCGAAAGCGCTCTTGAAGACGTCGGCATCGCGGTCTCCGGCCTGACGCCCGAAATGGCGCGCCGGTACAGGCTCGACCGCTCCTCCGGCATCGTCGTCGCGGAAGTCGAGGAAAATTCCCCCGCGCAGCTCGCGGGCATTCGGGAGGGCGACCTGATTCTGGAGGTCAACGGCCGGAAGGTGAACGACATTTCGGAACTCAATTCCGCCCTGCAGCGAAGAAGATCCTCCGTCGTCCTCCTGATCGAGCGCGACTCCAAAACCTTCTTCGTCTCCCTCAAACCAGGGTCATAGACCCTGGACCCGTTATGGGTCTGGGGGGAGCGGGAGATGATGCCGCCCGTTGGGCGGGGATGAGCGTCAGGGGTCTGGGGGCTTGCCTCCGGGCCCCTTTATGAACGCGGCGGAAGCGGGGGCCTCGCCGTTCGGCACAAGAGCATTTCCCCGCCCAACGGGCGGCACGATCTCTCGCTTTCACCATACCCATAACGGGGTGCAGGGGCCTGCGGCCCCTGCGGAGGAGGTTTTTGGGTTTGAGAAAAGAAAATTTGAGAGGCGTTTGCCTCAGGTTATTCGCGGCGGCTTTTTTGCTGCTTTTGCCGCTGTTCATGGGAGGGGCCGCGGACGCCGTCCCGAAGGCCGGGACGGTCCGCAAAGACGCCTTCCTCTCTCAGCTTTTGGCGGCGCGCGGATTCGAGACCACAAACAGCGTTCAGAAGAACGCCGCGTTCGTTCTCAGGAGCGGCATCGTGACGGACGCGGTCGGCAATCTCGCGGCTCCGGCGGCGCGGCGGGACGTTTTGCGCTGGGCGATTCAGTCGCTCGGGCTGTCCGCGGAAGCTCAGATCCTTTCGGGTCTCGACATGTCGGGGCTCGGCCTTCTTTTCAAGGACGCGAAATCGCTTTCTCCCTTCGACCGCGCCTGTCTTCTCGTCGCGGCGCGCATGGAGCCGCCGCTTTTCAAAAACTCCGCGTCGAACTTCGGCGCGGCCGGTCGAGTATCTTCCGGCGAGGCCAAGGCTCTGCTTGCGGCCGTCAGGCAGGCGAGCCGCGGCTTGAGACTGGACCTCTCCCTTTCGCCCGCGCCCGGCATGACTCTGGAGCTTCATCGGCAGGGCGTTTTCAGCGGCATCCCCAAATGGCGGGTGTACATCGACGGCTTCGACGAAAAAACGGAGGCCGAGGGCCTGAGGGAGCACCTCGCCTCACAGGGGTTCGCAACGGAGCCGAGCAACCCCAACTACGAATGGCGGCTGGGCAGCGCGCTTCTGGAGGACTACGCGCAGGCGCGCCGTCTCGCGGCTCTCGCCGTGTCGCGGGGGAAGAGCGCGCGCGTTTTTTCGTCTCTGATGAATTCCGACCTCGAAAATCAGCCGCTCTACTGGGCGCTTCTGACCATCGACCCCGCGCGTTATACGCTGGAGCCGATCATCGCCCCCGAAGGTATCACGGCGCTCGCGCCGCTTTCCTCCATCGCGAAGAAGAGCGGCGTCCGGGCGGCCCTCAACGCGGGCTTTTTCGCGGTTTCCGGGCGCAATCGGGGCGCTCCCGTCGGAGTTCTGAGAATCGGCGGAACCCTCGTGAACATGCCTTATCAGGGGCGCACCTGTCTGGGCTGGAGCCGGGACGCGCAGAAGGCGGGCACGCGCGCGGCTTTCGGCGAGGTCACGTGGAGCGGGCAGGTTCGGCTGGACGAGGGCTGGATGTCCATCGATTCCCTGAACCGCTTCGTCAAGGGGAACGCCGTCACGCTCTACAATCCGTTTTACGGCAGGCCCACGCCGGCTGGCCGGCAGGTGACGGAGGTTCTCGTGAAAGCGGGCCGGTGCGTCTCCGTGACCGAGGGCGGCGGAACTCTCGTCGAGCCCGGCCATTACGTCCTCGCCGGATACGGAACGAACGCGGCGCTTCTGGCGCGGCTCCTGCGGCCGGGGGACGCCGTGCGGATCGAGAGCGTTTTCAACGAGGGAGACCCTCTGTGGGGCGGCATGGACAATATCGTTCAGGCCGGGCCCTGCCTCATCCGCGGCGGGGAGATCCGTATAGAGCCCGAGGGGTTCGGCGCCTCCGTTCTCAACCTGCGGCACCCGCGCTCCGTGATCGGGCTGACTGAAAAGGGCAAATGGGTTCTGTTCGCCGGGGACGGGCGCGACGCGATGCACAGCGTCGGGTTCACCCTGCGGGAGACGGCGGAGATCCTCAAGGCGAAAGGCGTCGCGTACGCGCTGAATCTGGACGGGGGCGGTTCCACCGAACTGCTGGCCGGGGGCGGCCTCAAACCGCTGAACTCGCCCTCCGAAAAGCGGGAGCGCCCCGTCAGCTACGGCATCGGGGCGAAAGCGCGGTAGACATTGCCGTTTGCCCGTCACCCGCCTCCGGGGCCGAATTTCCCCCCTTGACAGGCGCGAGGGGGGTGTGGTATAAAACGACTGTCGAAATAGAGGGTATTTGGCCAGCAGCTCAAGATCCCGAACTTTCGGCGCGCAATTTCCTGGCTTTCCAAGTTTCAACAAGTCTCTTTTCGTGTCTCCGAAATTCAAGCCCCCGAAACTATGTTTTGGGGGCTTGAAAGGTAAGGGGCGCGGAAGCAAAATGTGCTGTTCAAGGGAGGTTGGGAAAAAGGCGATCACCTTATAAATATAGGAAAATCATCGGGGCATTGCACGGATGGCAGACTCTTCGGCGAAAACATGACAGGCATGGATTAAGCCGCGGAG
>JAISMH010000103.1 GCA_031276855.1 Synergistaceae bacterium | reverse complement strand
GCGAAAGGGTGATGCGTAAAAAAGGGATATGCAGGAGGGTATACTTTTCTGCATATCCCCCTGTAAAATCTTTTTCTAATTTGAATTGTACATCATTCAAGCGGATTTGCGCAAGCCCTCGGGGGCGAATCGGCCCTCTTTCGGCGGACATTTTCTCAGACGATTGACAGCCGTTCCGCCGGCCGCCCGCTTCCATCCCGCCCGGACATCCTCACGGACGAGCGGCCCGGCGGGGACAATCGCGTGTCCGATGAAGCGCAAAACTGGTAGAATATAAATTCGAGAAAACGCAAGACCGGCAGCCGGCAATAGGCAATAGGCAGCCGGGAAAAAGCCGGCGAAAGCAAGAGTTACGGGAGGCGGATCGCTTTGAACTTTCAGGACATCTATTTCAGGCTAGAACGTTTCTGGGCGGAGCAGGGATGCGTGGCGCAGCAGCCCTACGGCATCGAGGTGGGGGCCGGCACGATGAACCCGGCGACCTCTTTGCGCGCCCTGGGGCCGGAGCCCTGGCGCACGGCCTACGCGGAGCCCTCCAGACGCCCCACGGACGGCCGCTACGGGGAAAACCCCAACCGCCTGCAGCACTACTACCAGTATCAGGTGCTGATCAAGCCCGCGCCCCCCGATATACTGGACCTTTACATTCAAAGCCTCGTCTCGCTGGGCATCGACCCCCTGGAGCACGACATCCGCTTCGTCGAGGACGACTGGGAGAACCCGACGATCGGGGCCTGGGGCTTGGGCTGGGAGGTCTGGCTCGACGGCATGGAGGTCACGCAGTTCACCTACTTCCAGCAGGTCGGAGGCGTGAACATGGAGTTGGTCCCGGCGGAGATCACCTACGGCCTCGAGCGCATCGCCATGTACGTCCAGAAGGTGGAGAGCGTCTACGACCTCGAATGGGTGAATAAAGTCACCTACGGCGACGTTCACCTGAAAAGCGAGGTCGAGTACTCCCACTACAACTTCGAGATCGCGGACGTTCCCATGCTGTTTCAGCTTTTCGGCCTGTATGAGGCCGAGGCGGGGCGGATTCTGGACAAGGGGTTCGTGCAGCCGGCTTACGACTACGTTTTGAAATGCTCCCACACCTTCAATCTGCTGGACGCCCGCAACGCAATAAGCGTGACAGAGCGCACCGGCTACATCGGCAGAATACGGGCGCTGGCCTCCCGCTGCTGCGAGGGTTACGTGAAGATGCGCGAAGAAATGGGACACCCCCTGTCGGGGAAATTCTCCGCGGAAAGGCTCGGAGGTGACGCGCGATGAGCGGCAAGGATATCGGAAAAAGAGACCTCGTTCTGGAGATCGGATCGGAGGAGATTCCCTCCCGCTTCGTTCCCGCCATGCTGGAGACGCTGAAAAATCTGGCCGTGGCGGATTTGAATCAGCTCCGCATCCCGTTCAAGGAGGCGCTCGTCTGCGCGACGCCGCGGCGGCTGGCGCTTTTCGTGCGCGAAATGTCCGAGCTTCAGGAGGATCTCGTCGCCACCTTCAGGGGGCCGGCCTGGTCGTCGGCCTTCGACGCCCTCGGCAACGCGACGCGCGCGGCGGCGGGGTTTGCCGGAAGCAAAGGGGTCTCCGTCGACGACCTGAAGGAGGTGGAGGCGGACGGTGTGCGCTACGTCGCCGCCGAGGTCCGGGAGGCGGGCAGGCCGACGTCTTCCCTTCTGCCCGCGCTGCTTCCGGCTCTCATCGGAAAGCTCGTCTTCCCCAAGAACATGTACTGGGCCGACCCCGCGGTTCGCTTCGCCCGTCCCATACGCTGGATCGTGGCCCTTTTCGGGGACGAGGTCGTCCCCTTCGCCTACGGCGGCGTGACGAGCGGCCGGGTGTCGGGCGGGCACCGCTTCATGGGCAAGAAGCACGTCGAAATCCCGAGCGCGTGCGAATTCATGAACCGCCTTTACGACAACGCCGTCATTCTGGACCAGAACAAGCGGAGACAGACCCTTCTGGCGGGTATCGCGTCCCTGGAGCACGAGATCGACGGCGTTGTGGAGCTGGACCCCGAACTGGTGGAGGAAAACCTCTACCTCGTCGAGAATCCCGTGCCTTTCATCGGCTCCTTCGACGAGCGCTTCCTCGAAATTCCGCAGGAGGTGCTGACCACCTCCATGAAGAAAAATCAGAAGTACTTCGCCGTCCGCGCGAAGGAAGGCCGCCTGAAAAACGTTTTCGTGGGGGTCGCCAACAACCGCGCGGCAGACATGAAGGTCATCCGGGAGGGCAACGAGCGCGTGCTCCGCTCCCGACTGGAGGACGCCGCCTTTTTCTGGGAGGAGGACCGCAAACATCCCCTGGCGGGCCGCGTGGAGCGCCTCAAGAGCATCGTCTATCAGGAGAAGCTGGGGACGGTCCACGACAAGGTCATGGCGACGCAGAAGCTGGCGCTCTGGCTCTGCGAGTCTTTAAAGATGCCGGACATCTCCAAGCCGGTGGAGCGGGCGGCGCTTCTGGCCAAGGCGGATCTCGTCACCCACATGGTCTACGAGTTCCCGGAACTTCAGGGCGTGATGGGGCGCGAGTACGCGCGCCTCGACGGCGAGGACCCGCGCGTCGCCCTGGCCCTCTACGAGCAGTACCTTCCCCGCTCCTCCTCCGAGAGCGATTCCGACAACATGCCCACCGACGACGTGGGGGCGATCCTGGGGCTGGCGGAGAGGCTTTACATCATCGTGAGCGGCTACAAGGCGGGCCTGGAGCCCACGGGCACCCAGGACCCCTACGCTCTGCGCCGGGCCGCGCGCTGCGTCAGCGAGATCCTCTGGGCGCGGAAGCTCGACGCCGATGTCGAGGCGGCCGTGAAGGCGGCCGCTCTGCAAAACTCCGTCCCCGGCGAAACGGTGGAAAAAATCCTTTCCTTCATCGAACAGAGGCTTCTGATTCAGCTCAAGGAGAAGGGTTTCGAGCACGAGCTGGCCAAACTCGCGATATCCGTCACGGGCTCCCGCCCGCTTCAGGTTCTGCGCCTGATGGAGGCCCTGACCGAGGTCAAGGACGAGGAATGGTTCGCCGCCCTGGCGACGGCGGCGGTTCGGGTACGCAACATCCTGCAGAAGGCGGGAGAACTCAGGGCGGGCAGGTCTGAAAAGGGCGAGTTCAAAGAGGGCGAGCCTGCCGCCGGCGTGAATATCGACCCTGCCTTAATGCTCAAGGACGCCGAAAAAACGCTCTGCGAGGCGATCGAAAAGATGGAGCCGCTCGTCGCGGAGGCGCTCCGGGAGAACGACTGGAAGGGCCTGACGGCCTCTCTGTCGGAGCTGTCCCCGGCCATCACGGGCTTCTTCAAAGACGTGATGGTGATGGACCCCGACGAGCGCGTGCGCGCCAACAGGCTGGCCGTCCTGCGGCGCGCGAACGCTCTTTTCGAGGAGGTCGGAAACCTGGGAACGCTCAAGCTGGAACCGAAAGCGCAGGAGTGACTCGGACAGGCTCGAGACTTGACAGGCTCGACACGCGGGGTCAGGCGTCGAGCACCGGGTTCTTCGAAGGCAGGACGAGAAGCGAGAGCGCCATGACGACGAACGTCAGGAGGATGCCGCAAGTCGTGGCGTTCAGCTTCGTGAATCCGAAATCGACCAGATGCGTCGCCGTGTCGAGCCTGCCGACGATCAGATCCACCGACGGGCTGCCCGTGTAGAAGGTGCAGAAGAGCGTCAGAGCCACGCCGCAGACGGAAGACAGAAGCGCGCCCGCGCTCGACGCCAGCCGGGTGAAGAGGCCGAAGACCAGAGGGGCCGCCAGAGAGACGCTCATCAGCGAGTAGAAAATCGTCAGGGCGGAGATGATGCTGTCGAGAAAAAGCGCGAACACGACTCCGAGAATCCCGGAGACCACGGTGACGGCGCGGCTGATTTTGAGCAGTTTTCTGTCGTCCACGGACGGGTTCAGGAACGTTTTGTAGAGGTCGTTGGAGACGGAGGTCGCGAGCATGTAGAGCACCGCGTCGGCCGTGCTGACCTCCGCCGCGAAAATGGCCGCCAGAGCCAAGGTGGCGACGCCGAAGGGCATCATTTCCTTCATCGCGGTGGGCAGGGCCAGGTCCGCGCGGGACAGGTCCGGGAAGGACGCAAAAGCCGCCATGCCGATGACGACGGGGATGATCGCGAAAAAGAGCTGGACGATGCCGCCGGCCGCCGTCCCCGCTTTGATGGCGCGCTCGTCGCGCGCGCCGAACACCTTGCCGATCAGACCGGGCGAGATGAAGAACGAGGGAACCAGCATCACCAGATAACCGATGATGACCGTGAGGCCGATTCCGTCCATGGAGAAGTAGCGGGCGCGGGCCGCCGCGTCGGGGATGTTGGCGGCGGCTTTCCCGGCCAGCCCGGCCCAGCCTCCGACGAAGGAATGAATGTAGGGAAGGGCGGCCAGGAAGCCGGCCATGATGACGGCGAGTTCGACGAGGTTGACGATCGCCGCGGACAAAAGACCGCCGGCGGCGAAATACAGGGTGGTGACGACCGCGCCGGCGACGACGCCCGCCCCTTTGGGAACTCCCGCGACGACCTCGAGAATCCAGGCGATGCCCAGGAGCTGGCCGGAGAAGAGCGCCAGGGTTCCGACCGCCATCATGCTCGAAAAAAGCCCGCGGAAGGTTTTGCTGTAACGCTTGTCCAGATAGTCCCCCAGCGTGTAGAGGTCGTAGCGGCGGGCGATGTGCCAGATGCGCGGGCCGACCCAGAAGGCCAGGATCATCGATCCGATTCCCGCACTGCCGATCCACCACCAGGCCGACACGCCGGACCGGTAGGCGATGGCCGCGACGCCGACGGTGGAGCCCGCCCCGATGTTGGCGGCGGTCAGGGTCGTGAAGAGCAGCCCCGCGCCCAATTTTCTCCCCGCGACGAAGAAGCCGGAGGAGCTTTTCACCCGGTTTCCGACAAACCAGCCGATCAGGATCAAAAGAACCGCGTAACCCGCTATGGCCTGCACGTAGCCGTTGCCCGCCAGAGATTCGATAACAGTAGCCATCATAAAGAGCCTCCTCATGAATAATCGAACTCGAAACCGGGTGAAATTTTACCAAAAATTACGACCGCCGACCGTGTGCAATTTTGGTATCCGTCATGGGGCTCCGCCCCATACCCCGCCAGGGGACTGAACCCCTGGCTCCCTGGACTCCGTATATCACTCTTCCAGCGCCTGGCGGATGTCTTCGATAATATCCTCCGTGTCCTCCAGGCCGACGCTCAGGCGGAAGAAGCCGCCGTGGAATTCCTCGGGATACAGATATTGCCGTTCGTCCTTTTCGCCGAGAAAGACGATCAGGCTCTCGTCGTGTCCCAGAGAGACGGCGGAGGTGATGACCTTCAACCGGCTGACGAATCGGTTATGGGCGTCGTGGTCGGCCCGGAGCCCGAACGCCATTACCCCGCCGAACCCGTTTTCCATCTGCTTCTTCGCGACGGCGTGGCCGGAATGTCTCTCCAGTCCGGGATAGGCCGCGAACCGGACGGCGGGGTGTCCCTTCAAAAACTTCGCGACGGCGAGCGCGCTCTGGTTGTGCTGGCGCATACGAATCGGGAGCGAAACGGCCCCCCGCATGATCAGCCATGCGTTGAACGGGCTTATGGTTCCGCCCAAATTCACCATCGCCTCCGCCCGGATTTTGTCGATCAGTTCCTTCGCGCCGATCACGGCGCCGCCCATGGCGTCTCCGTGGCCGTTGATGTACTTCGTCAGGCTCTCCACGCAGAGATCCGCCCCCAGCGAAAGCGGGCGCTGGTTGTACGGGGAGGCGAAAGTGTTGTCCACCGACAAAAGGGCGCCCGCCTCGTGAGCGATCTCCGCTATGGCGCGAATGTCGCTGATTTTCAGCGTGGGGTTGGAGGGGGTCTCGATGTGAATCAGCTTCGTGTTGGGCCGAATGGCCGCCTTCACCGCCTCGGGTTTCGAGCTGTCCGCCAGAGTCGATTGGATGTTGTACTTTCCGGGCAGCAGCTCGTGGAGGAGGCGGTACGCCGCGATATAGGAGCTGTCCGAAACGACGGCGTGATCCCCGCTCTTCAGAAAGGCGAAAAACACGCCCGACAGAGCCGCCACGCCGGACGCGAGCGCCACGCAGTCCTCGCCCGCCTCCAGAGAACTGAGCTTCTCCTGCAGATACTGCTGGTTGGATCCCCCGTTGCGGGTGTAAACGTTCCCCGCCGCGCTGCTCCAGTTCAGATCGGACGGATCGTAGGGCAGCGCGTAGCTGTTGGCCATGGTGATCGGTCTGCGAATGGCCCCGGTCTCCTTGTCGATGCCGTTTCCCACATGCACGGAACGGGTTAGAAACCCCAGCTCCTTTTCGGTTCTCGTTTTGTTTTTTGCGTGTTCCATTGTCATTTCGCCTGGTCCTTGAACGAGATTTTGCGGAAATCGTAAAAGCCGCCTCCGTTGGCCCGCGGGTTGACTCCTTCGAGCCTCGCGGAGCCCAGCTGTGTCGCCACGAGGTAAACAAGGGGAACCCAGGGTTTCTTTTCGTCCAAAATCCTCTGCAATTTGAAGTAAAGCTCCTTGCGTTCCTCTCCGGCGGGCAGAGCCACCCCTTTTTCGAGCAGCGCGTCCGTTTCGGGATCGGAGAAGTTCGCGTAATTGGTCTGCGCGGCCATGGACGAATGGAAGGAACCGTACAGGATGGCGTTGGGGTCCGGGATCGGAGAGAAGTTCCCCAGAATGCAGAGGTCGTGCTTGCCCTCTTTCAGAAAATCCAGAAATGCCGCCCACTCGAGAATCTGAATGTCCACATCGACACCCAGCTCCTTGAATCCGGCCTGAATGATCGTCGCCATGGCCTGCCGGTCCGAACGCTCGTTGGTGACGAGCTGCAGCTTGCCCGAGGCCGGTTTGTATCCGATCTCGGCCAGAAGGGCCTTGCCCTTTTCCGGGTTGTATTCCTGAACTTCATTGTGTTCCGCGTCGAAGTAGAGCACTCCGGGGGGAAGAGGATTCTCCGCGGGACTGCACCCGATGTTGCGGAACACGCTCTGCACGATCCCCTTCACGTTGACGCCGTAAGCCAAAGCCCGGCGCACCCGCGGGTCGTCGAGACCGGGTTTGCGGGTGTTGAAGCCCAGAAAGTTTGTAGCGGACGGCCGCGTGTCCCGGTAGACCGCGAAACGGGGATCGTCCTGCAAGCGCAGAAGGTCGCTGGTGGAGGGAAGGTAGATCAGGTCCACCGCTCCGCTCTCCAGCTCGATGGCGCGGATGTTGGCTTCCGGGATCGCGCGGACGCCCAAGTTCTTGAAGGCGGGCTTGGGACCGGAAAAGTCCTCGAACCGCTCCAGAACCACCCTGTCCCCCTTCCTCCAACTCACGAAGCGGAACGGTCCCGACCCCACGGGGTTCTGAGCGTACTTCTCACCCGCCGCTTCGACGGCCTTGCGGTTGAGAATCCCCGCCCACGGGACGGTCAGGTTCATGATAAAGGGCGTCGAAACCTGTTTCAGAGCGATGTCCACGGTGTAATCGTCCACGGCTTTCACCGAGGCGATGTCCGCGACGAACGTGCGCACCGCGTTCCCGGAAGGCGAAAGCGCCCTCTCGTAAGAGAACACCACGTCGTCGGCCTTCACTTCTTCCCCGTTGTGGAATTTCACGCCCTTCTTCAGATAAAAGCGGTAAAGCGTCGGGTTGACGATCTCGTAACGCTCGGCCAGCTCCGGCACGACATTCAGATCGTCGTCCAGTTCGATAAGGGTTTGGTAGATATGGCGGCAAACCTGCCAGGACGGCGCGTCGTTCGTCGCCGAGGGGTCGAGCGTACGGATGTCGTAGCCGTTGCCGTAGGTGAACGTGT
>JAISMH010000101.1 GCA_031276855.1 Synergistaceae bacterium | reverse complement strand
GCGAAAGGGTGATGCGTAAAAAAGGGATATGCAGGAGGGTATACTTTTCTGCATATCCCCCTGTAAAATCTTTTTCTAATTTGAATTGTACATCATTCAAGCGGATTTGCGCAAGCCCTTGGGGTCGAATCATGTCATTCGCTCCTGTCCCATCCGGACATTATCACAGACAAGTGACAGTCCAAACTGCGCTATTGACACTTTACATCGGCCAATATAAAATTCTCTTGATATTTTATTAAATAGATATGTTTTATAGATAAAAGATAGGAGAAGTCAGAATGCATCGTTACGCGCTCCGGCGATTGGTATCTTTGATTCCCGTTCTGATCGGCGTGGCTTTTATCGTGTTTACCCTGCTCTATATGACGCCGGGCGACCCTGCCCGCATGGTTCTCGGAGACCTGGCCACGGACGAAATGACAGCGGAGTTCCGCGAGAAAGAAGGGCTGAACGACCCTTTTCCGGTGCAGTTCGGGCGCTACCTCTATAACGCCGCGCGCGGCGACATCGGGAAATCCTACATGACGAAGAACTCCGTTTTCTCGGAGCTGACCGCCTCCTTCCCGGACACTTTCAAGATATCCGCGTGCGCCATTCTCATCTCCATCGCGCTGGGCGTTCCGTTCGGCATTGTCTCGGCGGTCAAGCAGTACTCCATTTTCGACTCGCTCACCATGCTCTTCGCCATGGTGGGGATGTCGATGCCGGTGTTCTGGCTGGGGCTTCTGCTGATTCTGACCTTCTCGGTCCACCTGCGCTGGCTGCCTTCCTCGGGGCTGGATTCGCTTTCGGCGATGATTCTGCCCTCCGCGACTCTGGCTACGCAGAGCCTGGCCATCATCACCCGCATGACACGCTCCAGCATGCTGGAGGTCATCCGTCAGGACTACATTCGCACCGCGCGCGCCAAAGGCCAGAGGGAATCCGCCGTCATTCTTCGCCACGCCCTGCGCAACGCGATGATCCCCATCGTCACGGTGGCGGGAGTGCAGTTCGGAGTCCTTTTGGGCGGAGCGGTGCTGACCGAATCCATCTTCTCCATTCCCGGCATCGGACGGCTGATGGTGAGCTCCATTAAAATGCGCGACTATCCCGTCGTGCAGGGGGGAATCCTCTTCATCGCGTTCGCGGCGAGCTTTGTCAACCTGATCGTGGATCTCCTCTACGTCGCCATCGATCCGCGCATTAAACAGAATTGAGGGCGCGGGCATGAAGGCCGGGAACAGAAAAAACGCCTCACGGGTGCTGAAAGTGCTTTTGCGGAACCGCCTGGCCGTGCTGGGAGCGGCGATCATCGTTCTTTTGGCTCTCGGGGCCGTTTTCGCGCCGCTGATCGCCCCTTACGGCTACGCCCGGCAGAGGCTCGATCGGGGATACGAGACCCCTTCAAAAGATTTCTGGCTCGGGACGGACGAGTACGGGCGCGATGTCTTCTCCCGGATCGTCTATGGCGCGCGCGTCTCTTTGGCAATCGGCTTCCTCACGGTGGGGATCGGCCTGATTCTGGGCGGCCTCATCGGGGTCACGGCCGGATATTACGGCGGCGCGGCGGGAGGAATTCTGATGCGCCTGATGGACATCCTTCTGGCCATGCCGTCGATTCTTCTCGCCATCGCCATCGCGGCCTCACTCGGAACGGGGCTTTTCAACCTGATGATCGCGGTGGGCATCTCCAGCATTCCCCGCTACGCGCGCATCGCCCGGGGCTCCGTGCTGTCGGTTCGCGGAATGGAGTACATCGAGGCGGCCCGGGCGGCCGGCAGCGGTGACCTGCGCATTCTGACGCGCCACGTCATTCCCAACTGCACCGCCCCTTTGATCGTGCAGGCCACGCTGGGCGTCGCCTCGGCCATTCTGAACGCCGCGGCCCTGTCCTTCATCGGGCTGGGCATCCAGCCGCCCTTCCCGGAATGGGGCGCCATGCTCTCGGAGGGCCGCCAGTTCATCCGCGAGCTTCCCCACCTGACCCTCTTCCCCGGCCTCGCCATCATGATCACGATTTTGGGGTTCAACTTCCTGGGCGACGGACTGCGCGACGCGCTGGACCCGCGCATGAGGCGCTGAAAAGTGAGGCGCTGAAAGCCATGCCGGTTCAGCTGGATACGCTGTTCGCGAAAAAAGCGCCCGCATCCGCCCAAGGCCTTCCCGGGGCTCTTTCCTGGGAAATCCGCGTGCCGATGCTGACGAATCCCCTGTTCATGCTGGACGCCGCCGCGGCCTTCTTTCTCGCGTGGTTCCTGCCCTCCGTCCTCGCCGCCGCCTTCATGGTCCTGGGAGGTTTCGATTCGGAACGCATCCTCTTTGCCGTCTCGTGGATCGGCATGAGTGTCGGTCTTTTGGCGATTCTCGCGTTTTTTCTGATACTGGTGAGATTCAGGAACGCTTATTACGCGAGATACACCCTCACCGCCGCCGGGATCGCGTGCGAAACTTCTCCCGACGCGCCCCTCAGCGCCGGAGCCCCCGCCAGAACCGAGAAATGGGTGACATGGGACCGGATTCGGCGGGTCAGAGGGACGCCCGCCCTGCGAACCGTCACGCTCCTGGACTCCTTTCTTCCCGTTTTCAGGCTCTTCTGCCCCGACGACGCGGCATTCGCAAAGGCTTTGGAGTTTTGCAAAGAAAGAGCAGAGCAGGGGACTCGTCCCCTGCACCCCATTTAGAAGAACTTATTAAAGAAGGGAAAACAATGTGGAGACACTTTAGAGAAGAAGGGGAAATGTTGAACGCGAAGCTCGGAGAGTGGCGGCACCATCTGCACATGTATCCGGAACTGTCCTACCGGGAATACGAAACGACGGACTTCATTGCCTCCGCGCTGCGCGAAATGGGTTATGAGGACGTGAAGACGGGCTTCGGCGCGCTTCCGACCGGAGTATCGGCCGACCTGAACGCCCATAAAACCGGGCCGCGCATCGCTTTGAGGGCGGATATCGACGCCCTGCCCATTCGGGAAGAAAGCGGGGTTCCTTTTTCGTCGCGCAGCGACGGCGTCATGCACGCCTGCGGGGCGGAGACCGCCAGGGAGATGTTCGGCGCGGAGCGGTGCCGGGAAATCCCTCCTATCGCGGGTTCGGACGACTTTTCCTGTTACGGCGAGATCCGTCCCGCGGCGTATTTTTTCCTGGGCATGAGAACGGGCGAAACCTGCGGCGCGCACCACAACGCCGCCTTCCGCGTCGACGACGCGGTTCTTCCCTCGGGCGCCGCGCTTCTGGCCGCCGCGGCTGAAGTATTTTTGTCAAACGGGGTCCAGGGGACAAGTCCCCTGGCAGGGTATGGGGCGGAGCCCCATGATTGATTTCATTTCTTTTTAGGAGGTCATCCTTAATGAAAAAATTAACTGTCCTGTTGTTTCTTTTCGCCTTGACACTTGCCTCCGCCGACGCCGCGCCTCGTGACGGGAAGGACACGTTCACCTACGGCAACGGCTACGACATCCGTA
>JAISMH010000095.1 GCA_031276855.1 Synergistaceae bacterium | reverse complement strand
CCGACCGCCGGGGTCGATTACGGCCATAAGATAGATATTCAGCAATTTTGGGCGCAGGTCTGGACGCTGTACCGGCAGGGGGAGATCTGGTGGCTGACGCCCGAGGAAGACGAGAGACTCGGAGAGCTGAACAGCGAGTTCGAGATGACGGACGAGGTGGAGGATCTTATCGCCTCTTCCTACCCGTGGGACCGTTACGAGGAGCTGAAGGAGGTCGGAAGCTGCGACTGGATGAACGCGACGAAGATTTTACTGGACTGCGGGATAAAAAATCCCGTGAAGAGTCAGGTCCGGCGCGCCGGCGAGGTGCTGAGGAAACTGACCGGACAGGACAAGCCCGCGAGAATCGGAAAGTCGAGGGACAAGTGTTACCTTATGCCGTCGAAAGCCAGTTTTTATAGCTGACGCTCGAACCCGAACCGGCGGACCAATCGAATGGTCCGCCAATGGTCCGCCGTTGGTCCGCCGCCGCGAGGCGGCTTGTTGCATATATTTATAAAAAAAGCGGACCAAAGGACCAAAAAAACGGGTTTTCAGCAATTACGCGCGCGCCCTTTATATATATATCTTTTTTTTATAAGGAAAATTAAAGACTTTAGTCCTTTGGTCCGCCAAACCTCGTAAAGACTTATAAACAGAGAGCTTTTAGGGCGGACCGACCGGCGGACCAAAGACGGACCGGCGGACCGATCGAACGGAGGAAAATCATGAGAAATCCGACGCGGGAAGAAATGGATTATGTGCGGGCGATGATCTCGGAGAAGTGGGCCCTGTGCTGGTGGTGCGAGAGGAGACCGAAGAGCCGGGCGGCCGACGAGTGCCTCGCGGATATGGACTGGCGCGAGTGCGCCGCGATGGGGCGCCGGGCATGCCCGAAGTTCCGCCTCGACTTCGCCCGAATGGACGCCAAAGAGTCCGAATCGCGGCGGAGAGATCCGAACCAAACCCTAAGCCAAACCCTAAGCCAAATCCGAGCCAAACCCGAGCAGCTGAACATCGACTTCGCGGGAGACGGGAAATGAACGGGAAAGAACTGCCGGGCGAGTATCTCGCCTTCGTGGAGCGCGTCTTGCGGGAACACCCCGGACGGGTGAACGAACTGGAGAGACTCGACAACATCATCGAGGCGTGCTGCCGCCCGTCGTCCATCGGCGCGGCGGCCGGCGGCTCGGGAAACGTTTCCGAACAGGAAAGGCTCCTGGCCGCGAAGGAGAGCAATGTGGAGTACCAGAAGCTGTTTCGGCGCGTGGAGATTGTACAACGCGCCGTCGAGTCTCTGACAAAAGAAGAAAGAACGATTGTCGAGATGTTTTTTTGGCAGGGAATATGTATAAGGCAAATTGCCGAGGAGATACACATGGCTAAAAACACCGCTTGGAGGATAAAAAATCGGATTGTAAAGAAAGCCAGTTCCTTCGTCATAGGGACTTGGATTTGAAATTGTGGATAAAGTTGGTGACGCTGTCCCAGGGTAAAATGTGCTATTTTGATACCATCAGGAATTCTGACGGCGGCGGCCCAGGCGATGGGCAGGCCGCCTTTTTCGTATCCTATTTTCATGCCCGATTTTCCATACCCCGAAGGAGGGAGGCGAATGGCGGAAAATAACTTGAACTCGCGGCAGGAACGCTACTGTCAGGAGTACACGGCGGACCCGAAACGCAACCAGACGCGGGCGGCGGTCCGGGCGGGATACTCCGAAAAGTCGGCCCGCATCAACGCTTCGATACTTATGAAGAACCCTAACATCTTGCGGCGCATAAAGGAACTGGAACGGGAGGCCCTGGAAGAGGCCGGATACTCGATCGAGGCACTGAAGCCGCTCATCATGCGGCAGCTGGCGGCTCAGGCGACGGTGGACGCCTCGGACCTCGCGCATGTCGTATACAAGGACGACGAGCGCAGGAGGGCGGCGCTCGAACAGATTGCCGAAGCGAACGGAGGACAGGGCTCTATCGACTTCGGGGAGCCCCTGATATACATCAAGCCGACGTCCGAATGGACCGCGGAGGAGCGCGCGGCGGTGAAGGCGATACGCCCCACCAAAGAGGGCATCGAAATCGTCATGCACGACAAACAGGGCGCCCTGAAGGCATTGGCCGAGATTACGGGGATCGTGAAAAGCGGCGTGGACGTGACCCTCTCCATCTCCGACAGCATAGCGGAAGCACGACGCAGAGCCAGGGGCGCGGCCCCTGGACCCGATATGGGTGTGGGTGAAGCGGGAGACCATGCCGCCCGATGGGCGGGGTTGGACGTTGGCGCGCAAAAAGACGAGCAGCACGAACACTGCGAGACCCATAACGGGTCCAGGGCCTACGGCCCTGGGGAAGAGACGGAATGAACGCGATCGACTTCGACCGGGAGCTGGCGGCGGACATGGGGGCGCTCTCGAAAGACCCGCTGAAGTGGGTGCGGTACGCGTTTCCGTGGGGGAAGGGCGAGCTGGCGGACTACCCGGGGCCCGACACGTGGCAGACGGACATCCTGAGCTACATCCGGGACGGGCTTTCGACGGACAGGCCCCTGCGCGCGGCCGTCGCCTCCGGGCACGGGATAGGCAAGAGCGCGCTGGTGGCGTGGCTTATCCTCTGGGCCATATCCACCTGCCCGGACGCCAAGGGCGTCGTCACCGCCAACACGGGCACTCAGCTCAAGACAAAGACCTGGGCGGAGCTCGGCAAATGGCACAACCGGTTCATCGCGCGGCACTGGTTCGACCTGTCCGCCACGTCGATAGCCGCGCGGGAGAAAGGGCACGAGCCGAGCTGGAGAGTCGACAGCATCGTCTGGAGCAAGAACAACTCCGAAGCGTTCGCGGGCCTGCACAACCAGGGCAAACGAATCATCGTCGTCTTCGACGAGGCCTCGGCCATCGACGACATCATCTGGGAGGTCACGGAAGGAGCCCTGACCGACAAGGGGACGGAAATCCTCTGGTTCGCGTTCGGTAACCCCACGAGAAACACGGGACGATTCCGGGAGTGCTTCCGCAAGCACAGAGACCTGTGGCGGCACGTCAGCATCGACAGCCGAACCGCCGCCATGACCAATAAAGAACAGCTGAAGCAATGGGCGGAGACCTACGGAGAGGAGTCGGACTTCGTGAAGGTGCGCGTCCGGGGGGAGTTCCCGGACGTGTCGGATCGGCAGCTCATCGGGACGGAGGCGGTGCGGGCGGCGATGGAACGCTCGCGGGAGCTCGCCGCGCGGGACATCGCGGGCGCGCCCAAAATCTTCGGCGTGGACGTGGCCGGAACGGGAGAAGACTGCTCCGCCGTCTGGATGCGTCAGGGGCTCCGGGCGAAACGGCTGTACAAGAAAAACATCAAGGACGTGCTGGCGTTCGGCGACGTCGTGACGGACCTCATTCAACGCGAAAACCCGGACACGGTGTTCCTCGACATGGGCGCGATGGGCTCTCCGCTGCTGGACCAGCTGAGGCGGCTGGGGTTCGGACACCTCGTGCAGGGAGTCTACTTCGGAGGCGCCGCCATACGCGCGGACCTCTACGCCGACAAGCGCACGGAGATGTGGCACAAAACAGCGCTCTGGCTGAAAGACGGCGGAACGCTCCCGGACAAGGCGGCGGAGTCGCAGGACATCGAGGAGGACCTGACGGGGCCGGAATACTTCTACAACGACAAGGGCAAGATGAAGCTCGAATCGAAGGACGACATGAAGGACCGCGGACTGCACAGCCCCGACGACGCGGACGCCCTCGCCCTGACGTTCGCGGCGCCCGTGTACCCGCGCTCGGGACACGGGCGGGTAATCGAGTACTAGGGCCGGGGGCCCTAGAACCCGGTATGGGTATGAGTGAAGGCGAGAGATCATGCCGCCCGATGGGCGGGGCAAGAGCGGCCGAAAGGGGAAATTACAGGTGTGTATGAGCACTCCCAAGGCGGAAACGCCGTCGGTGCCGCCGAGAATAGAGACGGTGGACGTGACGGAGAACAAGGCGGCCTCCAAAGCCGCGGAACTGAGACGGCGGCAGGCGGCGCTGTCCAGAAGCGACACTATGGCCCCGAACGGGGTGGCGGGCGGCTCGATGGCGCCGGCGGGAACGGGAAAGAAAAAGCTCGGTGAGTAGCAGGGTCGCGGACCCTGCACCCGTTATGGGTTTGATGGGAGCAAGACAAGAGACCATGCCGCCCGTTGGGCGGGATCGGACGTGTGAAAAATGGACCTCGAAAGACTGAGCCG
>JAISMH010000082.1 GCA_031276855.1 Synergistaceae bacterium | reverse complement strand
GTTTAGCATAACTAGACGTAGATTTCCATAGACGGTAAAAAACAAAAAACCCTCTAAAACACGAGGGTTTTTCTGTTATCTGAAAGCCAAGACTTCCAGAAAATTTGTCTGTTGGCGGACCGGACGGGACGCGAACCCCACGCGGACCTCCCGGCGCTGCGGGAGCGCCTCGACGCATATATATCCGCCTTCGCGGGCGGAAAAGAAAAGAACCGGGTCAATACGGCGCGGGCGGCTGTCCTTCAGTCCTGCCAGGAAGCGGCACTGCTGGATCCCGGATTTTTCTCCCTGACCGTCCCCACCGGCGGAGGAAAAACCCTTTCGGGCATGTCCTTCGCCCTGAATCACGCCGCGCGGTACGGAATGCGCCGTGTCATCTGCGTCATCCCGTACACCAGCATCATCGAACAGAACGCATCCGTCTACCGCGAAGCCCTGGGCGACGAGAACGTTTTGGAGCACCACTGCAGCTTCGACCCGGAGAAAAAAGGGGCTGAAGACATCAAATCGCGCTCTTTCAGCGGAGAAACCCTCACTCTTTTCGAAAAAGCCGCCGAAAATTGGGATTTTCCGGTTATCGTGACCACCACCGTACAATTTTTCGAGTCGCTTTTTGCCAACGGAGCGGGGCATTGCCGCAAACTCCACAACATCGCCCGAAGCGTCGTCATCTTGGACGAAGCGCAAAGCCTGCCTCCCGAATTTCTCGGCACGATTTTGGACGGAATGAGGGAGCTTACGGAGCATTACGGCTGTTCCATCGTCATCTCCACCGCGACGCAGCCGGCGCTGGAAACGCGGCAAAATTTTCATGGACTCGATAATGTCCGGCCCATCATAGCGGAACCGCGGGAACTCTTCCGCGGCTTGAAGCGCGTATGCTATCACTGGCCGAAAAAAGGCGAACGTCTGAGCGATTGGGGCGAGCTGGCACAGGACGCCTTGCGTCACAAAAGAGTTCTTTTGATCACGCATAAGCGCAAAGACGCCAGAGCTCTGACCAGAGAGTTGAAATCCCGCGACCCTGCCTCGCCGCTTTTCCATTTGAGCGCGCAGATGTGCCCGGCTCACCGTTTCGATACGCTCGGCAAAATAAACGCCGCTTTGAAATTGAAAAATCGAAATTCAGCCCTCCCCTGCCGCGTGGTCTCCACCCAGCTGGTGGAGGCCGGAGTCGATCTGGATTTTGACGCCGTCTACCGTGCGCTTGGAGGGCTCGACAGCATTGTGCAGGCCGCGGGACGCTGCAATCGGGAAGGGTGCGAAGAGCTTGGGCATGTATATATTTACCGCTGCTTTACGGAGCCTCCTGTGGGAACTCCCCGTGTTGGGCGCGACGCCTGTGAAACCATGCTGGCCGCCGCGGAGAGCGAAGGAAAAGAGCTCGATCTGGAGGACCCTCAGATTTTCAATGCCTATTTTCGTACCTTCTACCCAAGTAATCCTCCCGATCCCATTCCGGCGGCACGTGAATGTTTCCATTACGAAGAGGTCGATAGACGCTTCAATATTATTGATGAAGAAGGGCGTAAAAGTGTCGTCGTTCCGTATGGAAACGCGGCGGAGGTCGTCGCCGAAATAAAAAAGAACGGATGGACCAAAGCCCTGAGACGCGGATTGCAGCAGTTCACCGTTCAGATAAGCGAACGTGATTTCGATAATATTTTCAAAACGCTCGAAGAAATCTCGGAAGGGATCTATATGCTGAGACACCTGTACCGAAACAGCTACGATCCTCTGTTCGGCTTGTTGCCGCCGGACGAGATGAAAGCAAATATTGAGGATTGTATCATCGGCCCTTGACGAGCACTTAAAAGAAAATAAAATAATATCATGAGAGCCGAAGAAATAGAATCTTCGTGGGTTGAAACATCTTTTTTTAGGTGCTGGAAGGAAGGGGAGAGATAAACGTCATGAGACGAGGAGGCGTAACTGCCTCCCCGCCCCAACGAGAGCCGAAGGAGGTTAACGGAATGAACTTTGCGAGGGGAGCGGAAGAGGTCATGACGGATTTTCAGTTCAAGGCTTTAATGACAATGGTATTAGAAATCCTCGAAAAGAGTGATACCGTCGAAGAAGCAAAAAAAGTCATTAAAAAATTGGCCGAAGGAAAATTTGGCGGATATGGCACGGAAGAATAGGATCACCCAAGGTTGAAATGTGGATGTTTTTATGATGAAGCAGGTGAAGGATACATATCCTTCACCATTACTTAAAAGAAAGGAGGTATTTTTATGCCGCAGCGAAGTCCGCTCTTAAAAATGCGCGTGAAGGGGATGTTCGCCTGTTTTTCAAGACCGGAATTGAAAGTTGAACGAGTGAGTTATGCCGTCCCCACACCTTCTGCCGTGTGCGGGATTTACAGCGCCGTTCTCTGGAAACCGGCCATTCGGTGGCACGTACAGAGAATTCACGTTTGCAGGCCGATACAGTTCGTCGCGTTCCGGCGTAACGAGGTCAACAGTGTCGCGTCGGCGCCCGCCGAGGAAACGATCCGGAACGGAGGCCCGGCTCCAACGTTCTTCGCGGACACGGACCGGGCGCAGCGCAACACGGTCGCGCTTTACGATGTCGAATACGTTTTCGAGTCTTTTTTTACGATGACGGAAGGCGCCGGGGAATCCGACAACGTCACCAAATTCGTCGACATGTTTCAGCGGCGTCTGGAGAAAGGACAGTGCTTCATGACTCCTTATCTCGGATGCCGCGAATTTTCCGCCGAGTTTTCCCCGGCCGAGGAACCGATACGTCCGGTCAAAGACGACCAGGATTTGGGCTTGATGCTGTGGGGGATTTCGTTTACCCCTTCCGGTAACAGGGCTCATTTCTTCAGGGCCAGACTGGAGAAGGGAACGGTACACGTTCCGGAATCTCCGGAGGAAGGGGGGATTTCTCCATGATTCTTCAGGAGCTCTACGACCTTGCCATTCGGGAACGGCTCGTGCCCGATCCCGACTTCGAGCTCAAACCGATCGCCTGGCGGGTTTATATCGACCGCAATGGACATTTGCTGAACATTGCCGGCACGCATTACAAGGTTCCAATTGAAAGCAAAAGCAAAACAAAAAACAAAGCAGAATCTAAACCGAAGTTCAAGGTACTGGCTAAACAGTTTCTCGTGCCGAGAGACGGCGGTCGCACCAGCGGCGATCGGGCTTTTTTCTTTTACGATAAGGCGGAATATGTTTTCGGCCTTGATGTCCCCGGGGAAAAGAATCCGCGGGAACCGGAAAGACTGAAACTCCGCCGGTCGCTGTTTTATGAAAGAGTGCGGCAGTGTGCCGAAGAAACGGGAGATGAGGCGGCGCAAAAGCTCGCCGCGTTTTTGAAAAGCGCGGCGGCGGGCGGAGAGCCGATCGACTTGGCCTCGCTGCCTGAGAAAGTGGCCGCCAATGATCTTTTCGCGTTCGTCTATCAGCCCGATATCGATATCCTGATGACGGATCGGGAAAAAATCAGAAATTATTGGAAGCAGTCCCGCTCCCGGGAAGACGCCGCGCCAGTTTCCGCCGTGAGGCAGTGTCTTGTCACGGGAAACGACTGCACTCATATCGGCCTCTTTCCGGGACTTAAAAAAGTTCCGGGGGGCTCGACCAGCGGCGTGGGGCTGGTGAGTTTCAACGCGAAAGCGTTCGAGTCTTACGGCTGGCACTCCAACGAGAACGCCCCCGTTTGCCGCGAGGCCGCCGAGGCCGTCGCGACAGCACTCAATCGTTTAATCGACACGAGCCCGATCGACCCGAACGACCCGTCCCGGCTCTTGCCGCGCCAAAACGTCACGCTTTCCTCGGATACCCTGACCTGTTATTGGACTCGAGGACAAAACGAGTTTTGCGACCAAATTTTTGGATTGCTCGAGGCGGACCCGGAGCGGGTCGGGGAACTTTACCGCAGCATTTGGAAGGGTGAAGAGATTTCGGATCTCGAAGACGACAAGTTTTACGCGCTGACTCTTTCCGGCACGCAGGGGCGCGCCATTCTGAGGGATTGGTTTGAATCCACGATTGCGAAGGTACAGAAAAATTTATCTCAGCACTTCAAAGATCTCAATATAAAACGAAATAATAAAGCGTCTGAGGATCGGCCCGTTCTCAGGTTCAAATTCTTGCTCGAAGCCGTTGCGGATCCCTCGCAAAAAGATCGGAGCGATACGATCCCCGGACATGTGGCAAGCGGGATGCTGAACGCGGCTTTCAACGGTCTGCCCTATCCGGCGACGGTTCTCCAGCGCGCCGTAGCACGCTATCGCTGCGAGATCGGCAAGTGCAGCGACGAGAAAGAAGGATGGCTCACCCGAGAACGCAACGACGCGCGCGCCGCGTTGATCAAGGCGTACTTGAGTCGCAAAAAAAACAACGGCAGCGAGGATCGCATTCGATTTATGGAGGTGAAGGAACATATGGATCCAAACAATAAAAATTCGGGATATTTGCTGGGCCGCCTGATGGCAGTGTTGGAAAAATTACAGGTCGAGGCACTGCAGAGCGAACAAGACGAACAAGGCGAGACCGGTCAGGAGGACGCCGCTGCTGAGACGGGGAAAAAACGCATATCTCGGACAATCAACAGCACGATCGTCGATCGTTTTTTCAGCGGAGCCTCCGCGACGCCGAAGGCTGTTTTTCCACGGCTTTTGATCAATTCCAAGCATCACGAGAAAAAATTGAGGGACAAAGACCCTGGCAGAATGCGAAATTACCAACAATATATAGATGAGATTCTTTTTCATTTTAGTGTGAATCGTTATAACAACCAGCTTCATAAATTTGCGGAGGGATTCCCTCAATTTTTGAACCTTGACGACCAGGGGCTGTTCATCATCGGATACCACCACATGCGCCATTGGCT
>JAISMH010000051.1 GCA_031276855.1 Synergistaceae bacterium | reverse complement strand
CGCGCTCCCGCCGGGAGGTATTCCGCCTTCGCGGTTATTTCGCTTCCGCGACCGTGAACGTGTCGATCACGCGGCCGATGTACCCGATTTTGTTGTCTTCGAGGCTCGCCTGCATTCCCGCGGCCGTCATTCCGTCCTTGCCCACGTGGACCAGCATGAAGGTACGGAAGTCGTTCGCCTCGACGACGGGCTGCACCCCGGAGAAGTGATAGGGGTCGTTGGTTCCGCGGTAGTTGTTGCCGATGGAGGCGGCTTCGATGTAGTTGACGCCGTTGAGCAAATAGCGCTCATAGACGTGGCTGTGCCCGAAATTCACGGCGTTGACTCCATACCGCTCGTAGAGGGGGCGCAGGACGCTGTAGCAGTAATCCCCCGCGGGATATGTGACCTTCGTGGGGTCCTTCTTGTCGATCACCGGGTCGGAGACGGGGGTGTAACCGTCCTCGCCGCGGTTGAGCATGTGCCAGTGCATCAGAACCCACTTGTACTTCGCGCCGGACTTTTCGAGGTCCTCTTTCAGCCATTTGACCTGTTTGCTTTCGGGCGAAACGTCGTCCTTCGTGATCCAGCCGGGGGCTTCAAATCCGTCCCAGGCCTGCCAGCGATGCACGTTTATGGAGGTGATGTGCAGGTCTCCGTAGTCGGCGCTGTACCAGCGGCGGCCGCCCACGCCGTACTCCTGTTCGGGATAGAGGGGGCGGAAAAGCTGCATGTAAATCGACCACGACCACCTGGAATCGTCCGTTGCGAAGGCTTTTTCGGTGGAAACGCGCTGGTCGTCCACCTCGTGGTTGCCCGCGCAGTAGAAGACCGGCATGTACTGCATGAGCTGACAGTTGCCGCCGTCCTGCTGGAACGCCTCGAAAAACGTGCGGTCGTCCTCGCCCGGCGCCTGGTAGCAGCCGGTGACGTTGAACCACTCTCCCGCCTTCCATGGCGTGTTGGCGAGGTCTCCGGCGAACAGGATGAAGTCCTTGTGCTGCATTCCGAGGAAGTACAGGGTTTCTTTCGTCTTCACCTTCAACTGCATGTCGCTGACCAGCGCGAAGTCGAAATCCTTGCCCTTCTCCGGCGCGGTCTTGAAGAAAAACCGCTTGCCGCTCTCGCTTTTGCCGCCCTTTTTGGTGGTGGCTTTGTAGTAGACCACCGTGCCCGGCTTCAGGTTCCCCAGCTTCGCGATCAGCTGGTAGACCGGAAGCTCGGGGTTCTTCTCGGGAATCGGGTCGTATCCCTCGGGGGTCGCGGAGGTGCGCATACCCTTGAGTTCATATCGCACGGCGTTCGCAAAGCTGCCCATTTCGGGCGTAGTGCCGTATTCGACGACGCCCTCGCAGGGTTCTTTCGTCAGCCAGATGATGTTCATCTCGCTGGCCGGGTTCAGCGTCACCATATACGGGTCCGTATAGGTCAGCCCCGGCCTCTCCTCGGCAATCGCCGGCGCGCACAAAGCACACATCAGAAACGCGAACAAAAATCTCTTCACTAATCTCTTCACTTTAACCCCTCCCAAAATAGTATTCCGTTTCATCTCTGAAACGATCTGTAGTATTGACCCCGCATGTCACAGGGAGATTAAAGGAAAGTAAAAGCTGCGTAACGGTGTTCCGCGCACACGAAAAACGGCGGACCGCCCCCGAAAGTGGGGAACGATCCGCCGCAAGGCTGTGAATTTCACCGTGTATCTCAGAGGGCGGAGGGGGGCCGGGGGGCTTCGCCCCCCGGTAACGGGTCCAGGGCCTACGGCCCTGGGGCGCGTTCCAGGCTGCCGTGGGGTTCGCCGCTGAATTTTTTGTCTTTCAACGCCACATGCCCGCCGATCACGACCAACTTCAGCCCGTCCGGGGGCGTGAAGGGTTCCTGAAACGTGGCGCGGTCGATGAACGTTTCCGGGTCGAACACGGTGATGTCCGCCGCCGCGCCCTCGTACAGCCTGCCGGCGTCGAGCCTCATTCTGTCCGCGGGCATGACCGTCATCTTGCGGAGGGCGTCCTCCCAGCCGTACCCGCGCCGCCGCAGTATCCCCAGCGCCCTCGGGAACGTTCCCGCAATCCGCGGGTGCGCGCCGCCGCTTGCCGCCAGCGCGTCCGAGGCCACGATACAGGCGGGGTTCGCGACGCAGTTCTCGATTTCCTCCCTGTCCATCACGTGCGCCACGATGAGCCCGTCCGGCTCCTCGCGCCGCATCTCGGCCAGAGTCCCGAAGGTCAGCCGGCTCCCCCTGAACCGGCCGGAGACGGCTTCGAGGCACTCCGGGCCCTTGCCTTTCCACCGCTCCACAAAGCCGTCGTCGTACACGGCGGAGCCGGCGGCGGTGCAAAACGCGTCGTAAGGGTAGCAGTCGAAGCCGACATCCACGCCCTCGGCGGCGGCCTCCTCGATCAGCGTCTCGCACTCGCGCGTGTGCCCCATCGTCATGCTGCCCAAATGCGACACCTGAAGCCGGACGCCGTTTTCTTTGGACAGGCGTATCATCTCTCGCACGGCGCCGACGCACCGGTCGTCGTCATAGCGTATGTGGACGGTGACGATTCGGCCGAACTCCGCGGTCACGGCGGCCAGAGCGTCGATTTCCTCCCAGGACGCGCCGGGGGCGTACTCCAGCCCCAGAGAGAGTCCTCTCGCGCCCTTCTGCAGGGATTCGCGGAGGAGCGAACACATTTGGGCGATCTCGGCGGGGGCCGCCGGCGTGTACCGGTCGGTACGCCCCACTTCCTCGCGCAGTCCGGCGCGGTTTCCCACCAGATAAGACAGGTGCAGCCACGGACGCGGGCGGGCGGCCAGAGACTTTTCAAACAGCGGCCCGCTTCCGCAGTTGCCCGCGACGGCGGTCGTGACGCCCTGGGCGATCAGGCAGCGCTGGACGGTGTCCGGGTCCTCGAACCGCTCGTCGTGCATGTGGATGTCCACGAAGCCCGGACAGACGTAAAGCCCCGCCGCGTCGAAAATGTTTTCGGAGTCCGCCGCCATTGCGTCCGCGCCGGGCGGCAGGATGGCGCTCACCTTGCCGTCTTTGACGGCTATCGAAGCGGGGCGGGGCGCGTCTCCGGTCATCCCGAAGAACAGGCCGCCCCGTATCAGCAGATCGAACATGTCACTTTTTACTCATTTCACTATTTAATCTGAGACGCGGCCCGGGCTAGAACGGCCCCAGGTCGATGAGAACGGAGATGTAGCACATGATGCAGCCGATGATCGTCCAAATCACCATGACCGGCCAGATGAACTTGACCCACTTCTCGTAGGGGACCTTCGCCATGGCCAGCACGCCCATCAATCCGGCGGAGGTCGGGATGATCGAGTTGGAGAACCCGTCGCCGTAGTGGAAGGCCATCACGGCCGTCTGGCGGGTGAGCCCGATCATGTCGGACAGGGGCGTCATGATCGGCATGGTCGTGGACGCCTGGCCGGAGCCGGAGGGGATGAAAAAGTTGATGACCGACTGCACGAGGAACATCGCCACCGCCGACAGCCCTTTCGGCACGGCCGAGACGATCGAGGCGAGGAAGTGAATGATCGTGTCGATGATCTGCCCGTTCTGGAGAGTGACGAGAATCGCGCGTGAGATTCCGACCACGAGCGCCCCGAACGTGATGTCCGCGCAGCCGCTGACGAACGAGCGCGCCGCGTCGCTGGGCGAGAGTCCGCCGACAAGCGCGCCGACGATGCCCATCGCGAGGAAGATCGTCGCCAGCTCCATGATATAGTAGTCCAGCTTCATGACCCCATACAGCATGTACGCCAGAAACGCCACGATGATGAAGAGCACCGCTCCGTGCCGGCCGGTGAACGTCACGTTATCCAGAGATCTCATCTTGACGTCGCCCTGTCTCTCCACCCCGTACATGTAGCTCCTGGTCGGGTCCAGTTTGACCATTTTGGCGTAGCGCATGGTGTAGAGTACGCCCGAAACGTAAAGCGCGGCGTATCCGATAAGCCGGAACCCGAACCCGGAGAAGAGCGGCAGCTCGGCGATGGACTGGGCCACGCCCACCGTGAACGGATTCGCCAGCCCGCTGGAAAACCCTATGGCGGCCCCCGTGGAAAGCATACTCACCGCCGTGATGTCGTCGTAGCCGACGGCCCGCGCGAGGGCCACCCCGATGGGAACGAAGACGATGACCTCCTCCGACATGCCCATCGTGGCGCCCATCAGGGAGAACAGGAACATGATGAGAGGGATCATCAGCGTTTCCTTGCCCCGCACCGCGACGATGGCCTTGCTCAGGCCGGCGTCTATGGCGCCCGTCGCCTGGAGCATTGTGAAGACTCCGCCGCAGATGAAAATGAAGAAACTGATCTCCGCCGCCGCCACCATCCCCTTCGGGACGGCCTCGAAAAGCTGGAAAGGCGTCACCGGCGTGCGCTCGACGCTGTGGAACGACTGCGGAGCGACCAGAGTCCTCCCCGTGCGCTCGTCCTTCGCCCGGTCGTACACGCCCGGCGGAACGATGTAGCTCCCTATCGCCGCCAGAAGGATGAACGAACACAGAATCACGTACGTGTGCGGAACCTTGAACCTCTTCTTTACTGCAACGCTTTCAACCGACATGTGCAACACCCCTCAATAATATAATTTTCCAAGCCTTGGGGCTCCGCCCCAAACCCCGCCAGGGCCTCGGGCCCTGGACCCGTTAACGTTCGTCCCCGCCCGTCCCCGCTCCCCCCTGCAGGATGGCGAGGCCGAGGCGGGCCAGTACCTTTGCGCCGGCGGCGATGCCCGGCTCGACGCGGCGCCTGTCGGCGGCCAGCGCCGCGAATTCCCTCGTGTGCGCGGCGATCTCCTTTTCGGTGAACGAAAAGCTCAGGTGCATCGTGGGGCACCGCCAGCTCACGTCCCCGGCGTCCGTCGAGCCGCCGAAATGAAGCTCTTTGGAGTACGGTATCCCCATCTCGTCCAGTACCTTCATCGTCAGGGCCTCCACCGCCGGGTCGGGACGCACCTCACGGAAGCTCGTCTCGTGGTGCCGCCACGAAACCTCCGTCCCCGTAGAGAGCGCCGCGCCCCTCGCGCAGTCGTAAGCCTTTTCGAGCACGGTGTCCAGATACTCGCGGCTGGGGGACCGGAAATAGAACCGGCCCTGCGCGAAGTCGGGCACCACGTTCGGCGCGTCGCCGCCCCTCGTGATCACCCCATGAATGCGGGTGTCCGGCTTGACGTGCTGACGCAGCATGTCGAGCGCGTGAAAAAGAAGCTGCAACCCGTTCAGAGCGTTGATTCCCTCCCACGGCGCGCTGGCCGCGTGGGAGGAGCGCCCTTTGAAATTGAACTCCACCGGTACGAGGGCCAGGGAACGGTAAAGGGGCCTCGTGAGCCCGGACGAGGCGTGCGCCATCATGGCGAGGCTCACGCCGTCGAAGACGCCTTTTTCCGACATCTCCACCTTGGCCCCGTTCGTTTCCTCCGCCGGGGTCCCCACCACGCGGATTTCGCACGGGATTTCGTCCCCGACGGCGCGGGCGAGAGCTATTCCGGCCAGAAGGGACATGACCCCGTTCAGGTTGTGCCCGCACGCGTGCCCCACCTCCGGCAGGGCGTCGTACTCCGCCATCAGCGACAGCACCGGCCCCGCGCCGCGGCAAGGCGCCGCGGCGTTGAAAGCGGTGGGCAGCCCCGCGTAGGGGGACTCCACCGTCCATCCCCGCGACCTCAGCGCCTCCGTGAGCATGGCGCACGTCTCGAATTCCTCCCCGCCAAGCTCCGGACGCGCGGCAATGGCGAGGGCCATATCCACAAAAGCCCCCCGCTCCTCCGAGACAATTTTGTCGATACGCTCTTTGTACTTTTCCAAAAAAACCACCTCTCCCCCTTAAGCTCTCTTCCATACAGGTTTCCAAAAATAAAAAGGATTATACATCTGTTTCTATTTTATGCAAATAGAAAAAAAAGTACAGGACCACTCGTCTGTGATAATGTCCGAATGGGACGGAGGCGGGCGGCCGGCGGAACGGTCTGACTGAAAACGGGAGGCTCCCCCGTGCGGAGGAGCCTCCCGTTACTTGATTTTTGTCTTAATTTCCCCTGTTTCAGCGCGCGCTTTTCCGCTCGGCCAGACACGCCGCCAGAACTGCCAGTATTGTAACTCCCGCGCCGAAGCCCGCGTCGCAACCGCCGCCTTTTTCCACCACCACCGGGGCCGGCGGCTCGTTGTACATGCGGCGGTTCTCTTCCGGGATCGACTCGAACGTGACGGGCGGGTCGAAGGTCTGCAGGTGCATCGCGTCGCCGTCTCCGCGCGT
>JAISMH010000027.1 GCA_031276855.1 Synergistaceae bacterium | reverse complement strand
TTCTCAATGACAGAAAACAAAAGTAAGGAAGCAAGCGTCGCAATCATGTGACAGGGAAGATAACCGGCGTGCAGTGAACGCCACGCCGGTGTTTTCTGATAATTCAAACGGAAATTTTCCCTGACGCTTGACATCTCAGACGATTGACACATCCGCACGCGAAGGGGTTGACACGTTGACGGATATGGGGTAGACTATTGTCGTTTTTGGCCGGACGGGAGGAATAGAGGTTCTGTTTTTTGCGTTCGGGAATGAAGTTTATTTTTATTTTCGCGGGGTGGAGCAGCTAGGAAGCTCGTCGGGCTCATAACCCGAAGGTCGCAGGTTCGAATCCTGCCCCCGCAACCAGTTTTTTTATCGCTGACAAGGCGGTATAGCTCAGATGGCTAGAGCACGCGGTTCATACCCGCGGTGTCACTGGTTCGACCCCAGTTACCGCCACTATGAAACCTTTCTGCATGACATAGTGTTGTCAATATATCAGTCCCCTGAAAATACATTCCCCGGAGATAATTTTGAACGGCGGCTGTGTCGCCTGTTTTTTTTTTTGCCCAAACCGAAAGGCCGGAGCCCAAAAGCCCCGGCCATAAAGCCCTGTCCCCGCCCAACGGGCGGCACGTTCTCCCGCTCCCATCAAACCCATAACGGGGTCTGGGGCCTACGGCCCCAGCTACGGCCCCAGGGTGAGGCTTTTCAGGTTTTCGTGCAGGCGGGTGATTTGGGCTTCGCCCTCGGCAACGCGGGCGCGCTCTTTTTCGACGACTTCCCGCGGGGCGCGGGCGACGAAGTCCGGCTTATCGAGCCGGGCACGGCTCGCGGCGACCGTTTTTTCGATCGATTCCAAATCTTGTTTCAAACGAGCGGTCTCGGCGCCGATGTCCAGCAAGTCGCCGACGCAGAGGCTGATCTCGCCCTCGCCGAAGACGGAGGACAGAGATTCCGGCGGGCGGGGCTCCGAGGGGGACAGGATCGCGATGTCCCTCACGCGGCAGAGCATGGAGACGAGGGGCAGCGTTTCCTTCAGCACTTCGGCGGTCTCCGGCCTGCCGGTGCGGATCACGGCACGGTTTGCCCACTGCTGCGGGGAGATGCGCGCCTCGGCGCGCAGGTTGCGGAGAATCCGCACCGCCCCCTGCACGTCCCGCATGGGCTCGTGAACGTCAAAGCGGTATTCGTCCTTCGGCTTGGGCCACGCGGCCTTCATGATCGACGGAATTTTGTCGACGCCGGCGCCGGAATAGCCGAAGCCGAAGGCCTCCCACAGCTCTTCCGTCACAAAGGGAACGAAGGGGTGCAGGAGAGGCAGCAGGGTCTTGAAGACCTCGTCCAGAACGGCCTGCGCCGCCTTCCGGCGCTCCTCGCCCTCGTCGCCTTTCAAAGCGGGCTTCGACATCTCCAGATACCAGTCGCAGAGATCCCCCCAGACGAAGTCGTAGAGCTGCCGCGCGGCCGCGCCGATGTCATACTCGTCGATCAGGCGCGTTTCGCTCTCGGCGACCTCCTGAGTGCGGGTGAGAATCCAGCGATCCTGCAGGCGGAGCCGGGCGGGGTCGATGGTTTCTTCCGCGCCGCCCAAGTTCATCAGGGCGAAGCGGGCGGCGTTCCAGAGCTTGTTCATGAAGAAGCGGTACGTCTCTATTTTGCCGGGGGAAAGCAGGATGTCGCGGCCCTGCGTCGAGAGCGCGGCCAAGGTCATGCGGAGCGCGTCGGCCCCGTACTTGTCGATCATGTCCAGCGGGTCGATGACGTTGCCCTTGGACTTGCTCATCTTCTGCCCGTGCTCGTCGCGGATCAGGGAGTGGATGTAGACGTCTTTGAAGGGCTCCTCGTCCATGAACTCGAAGCCCATCATGATCATGCGGGCCACCCAGAAAAAGATGATGTCGAACCCCGTCACCATCAGGGAGGTGGGGTAGAAATAGTCGAGCTGCGGCGTTTTGTCGGGCCAGCCCATCGTGGAAAACGGCCAGAGCGCGCTGCTGAACCACGTGTCCAGCACGTCCTCGTCCTGGGCGATGTTTGCGCTTCCGCAGCTCTCGCACTTCGCCGGGTCGGTCTCCGAGACCGTGACGTGCCCGCAGTCGGCTCAGGTCCAAGCGGGAATTCGGTGACCCCAACAGAGCAGGCGCGAGATGCACCAGTCGCGGATATTTTCCATCCATTGGAAGTACGTCTTTTCCCATTGCTCGGGAATCCAGCGGATGAGGCCGTCCCGCACGGCTTTCACCCCGCGCTCCGCCAAGGGTTTGGCGCGGACGAACCACTGCTCCGAAAGGTAGGGCTCAACGGTCGTGTTGCAGCGGTGGCAGTGCCCGACCGCGTGAACCATGTCCTCCGTGCGGATCAGGAATCCCTGCTTTTCGAGATCCTCCGCGGCGGCCCTGCGGGCGTCCTCGACGGAGAGGCCCCTGTATTTCCCCGCCGCCTCGTTCATGAAGCCCTCGCTGTCGATGACCTGAATCTGGGGCAGGTCGTGGCGGAGCCCCACCAGAAAGTCGTTGGGGTCGTGGGCGGGCGTGATCTTGACGCAACCCGTTCCGAACTCGGGGTCCACCATGTTGTCCTCGATGATCGGGATCACCCTGTCGGTCAGAGGCACGCGCACCTTGCGGCCGATCAGGGGCTTGAACCGCTCCGAGCGCGGGTGAACGGCGATAGCCGTGTCGCCGAGAATCGTCTCGGGGCGCGTCGTCGCGACGGCGATTTCGCCCGTCCCGTCCTTGAAGGGGTAGCGGACGGTGTAGAACTTGCCCGGCTTGTCCTCGTACTCGACCTCCAGGTCGGAGAGAGCGGTGTGACAGCGGGAGCACCAGTTGATGATGTACTTTCCTTTATAGATGAGATCTTTCTTGTAGAGCCGGACGAAGACCTCGCGCACCGCGCGGGACAGCCCCTCGTCGAAGGTGAACCTTTCGTGCCGCCAGTCGCAGGAGTTTCCGAGGCGCTTCATCTGCGTGATGATGCGGGCTCCGTAGACTTTTTTCCACTCCCAGACCTTTTCGACGAACGCCTCCCGCCCCAGTTCGTGGCGCGTAACACCCTTCGCCGCCAGGTCCTTTTCGACGACGTTCTGCGTCGCGATGCCCGCGTGATCCGTCCCGGGGAGCCACAGGACGTTATAGCCCTGCATCCGCCGCGCGCGGCAGAGGATGTCCTGAAAGGTGTTGTTGAAAGCGTGTCCCATGTGCAACGACCCCGTCACGTTGGGAGGCGGGATGACTATCGAAAAAGGCGGTTTCGACGGATCGGGCTCCGCGTCGAAAAGCCCCTTTTCCAGCCAGAAGGCGTACCATTTTTCCTCAATCGCCTCGGGCGTGTAGCCCTTGGCCAGTTCATCGCTTTTTCGCACCCGCATCCCCCATCCTTTCCTCACGGTAGCGCAAAACACAAAATAACACCCTCCGGGGGCCAAAGGGCCTCGGGCCCTTTGGAATCCCATTATGAAACCTGTTCAGAAAGCGAGGTCGAAATAGACGAAACCGCCTCCGAGGGTCGTCGTCCGCCGCCAGAGGGCCAGGTCGGCGTTCTTGATTTCCCCGTTGTCGAGAATCGTGACGCCGGCCTTCTCGTCCGCGCCGCCGATCCCGTCGTATTCGAGAGACACGATCGTCACCCAGTGCCACCTGTCGAGGTTCTCCTCCCCGCCGTTGCAGAGGTTGAGAAACGCGACGGGCAGATTCGCCGCGAGCGCGGCTTCAATGAACGATACGGCCTCGGCAAGGGTTTCCTTTATGGGAGTTCCCTGTATCAGAGCGTTCTCCCCCGAGGCGGGGGCGTCCGGCCGAACGTCGGCCGCGAACATGTCGAGAACGCCGTACCGCGTGACCCCGATGCCCTTCTCCGCCGCGTAGCGCAGAAACGGCTCGTAAAAGAGCGCCGTCGTCGGGATTCCCCTGTCGGTGGGAGTCACGTACTCCCAGACCTCCTCCATCAGCGCGAGGAAGGCCGCCCGGGTCGCGCGTCCCGGCTTTCCGCCCTCGGCCGCCCTTCCGCCGCTCATGTAGAACAGCATGTTCGCGGCCGCCGAGGGACCGCATCCGGCGCGCCTCTGCCATTCGGTCCTGTACCAGTTCTGGTCGCAGCCGTACCGCTTTTCTTCTTTCTCTTCTTCTTCCCGTTCGAGGGCCGTGTTGATTTCGAACAAATTCAGGTTTGTCAGGGACAGTGTTTTCATTTTTCATCAGGAACGCCGCCCGCGCGTTCGTCTCCCGTCGCGGATAGTGAGGGCATGACCAGAGGCATGGCCATGTCATGCGGCTCCGGACCGGGCTCCCAGGGTTCGAGGTTTTCCAGAACATCGACGAGCGGGCTCAGTTTGCCCATCGTGTTTTCCAGACTGTAGGCCAGCCGCAGACAGGTCAGCATCAACAGGTGATCCTGATCGAGGCCGTCCTTCAGAAGAGACGCGCTGACACCTTTCACGATGGCGGCGACCCGCTCGAAGGTGGGTTTGTCGAGAAGCGTGCTGATACTGTAGCGCCGCTTGCCGATGACAATCGTGACCTCGCGCGGTTCGGTCAAGGAGCCAAGCCTCCTTCTTGTCTGCCTTTTCCGCCGTGCACCAGCGCGGCCAGCCTGTCGTTCAACTCCAGCAGTTTCGACTCGACCCTGAACTTCTCCTGCTCGAAACGCGAAGCGTCCGTCTGCGCGGCTTCCAGCTCGCAGAGCCTCTCCTGCGAAGCCTTCACGGCCTCCTCGTCGCGCGTCTGGAGGGCGGCGCGCAAACCCGCGATCTCGGCGAGCATTTTCTCCCGCTCGCCGAGAAGCGATTCCATCCTGTTGGTCAGCCGTTCAATTAAATTTTCAATATTCTCCAGCGTATTCATGGCAGAACCTCTTATTTTGACTTACGCTTTATTTTAACTTACGCTTTATTTCTTACGCTTCTTTCAGCGCATATTGTACCCTCTTTGCGTCAGGGTGTCGCGCACCGCGTTGTGAATTCTGTCCACTTCTTCATCGTTCAGCGTCCGACCGGAGGCGCGGTAGCTCAGGGAAAAGGCCATGCTGCGGTACCCCGCGGGGATACCCTTGCCGCTGTAGAGGTCGAAGAGCTTCACGCTTTCCAGAAAACCGCCCGCGGCGGAATCCGAAAAACCGCCCACGGCGGAATCCGACGCGAACCGCTCGGAGACGAGCGCCTGAATTTCCGCCAGAACCTCCGCCTGCGTGACCGCGTTCGGGACCAGCATAGAGATGTCGCGAAAGGCGGCGGGGAAAGGCGGTGCCGCGGCGTAGACGGGTCTATCGGGGCTCTCCAGGGCGGTGAGATACAGCTCGAAGACGTAAACCGGCTCCGTGAAACCCAGCTCCCGCTCTATGGCGGGTGAGAGCCGCGCCAGATAACCGATTTTTCCGCTTTTTTCGTTCTTTTCGTTCTTTTCGTGCTTTTTTCTTTCGCTCAGAATGTCCGCGGTCTGCCCCCTGTGTCCGAAGGGCTCCGCGCCGCGCGCGAAAACCGCGCCGACCCCCCGCGCCCGCAGGAACGCCTCGACGTCGGCCTTGACGCTCAGAAAATCGTCCCGCGTCTCCGGCCAGGGCGAACGGGGGTCTGTTCCGCCGCAAACCAGCCCGGCCATGACATCGGGCTCGCCGTGCCCTTCGGGCCCGGACTGCCCCGCGGGCTCAGACGGCCCCGCGGGCCCGCGCAGGAACACACGCCCGATCTCGAAGAGACGGACGGGGCCGCGCCAGCCCGACGCGACGCTCTCCCTCAGTCCGTTCAGCAGACCGGGAACCAGCGTGGTGCGCATGGCGGTCCACTCCTGGCTGATGGGGTTCTCCAGAGAGAGAGGATGCGCCCGCGGGTCGCTGCCGGGCAGGCGCAGCGCCGAAACGAACGACTCCGGCAGGAAGCTGTAGGTGATCGCCTCGACGTAGCCCCGCGCGATGGCGCAGGCGCGGAGAGACCCCGCCAGAGAGGTCTCCGGGCCGATGTCGCCGCGCCGCGGCAGCACCCCCGGCATACGGACGGGAGCCGCGTCGTAGCCCCGGTAGCGCCCGATTTCCTCGATCAGGTCTTCCTCGATGGCGATGTCGGGGCGCCAGGTCGGCGGCAGGAAAACGCGGGCGTCCTCCCCTCCTTTGCCCGTCTTGCCCGCCTCTTTTTCTTTCACGCGGCGGACGGCGTAGCCTTCGAGGATGCGGGTCGATTCCTCCATGTCGCTCCACAGGAGGTAGGTCTGGAGCTTCTTCTTCGTCAGGACGACGGGTTGAGGCTCCGGCTGGACGTTATAGGCCGAAAGTTTTCTGCAGCCGATCTCCGCGCCGCTCCACTCGGCCATCAGGGACAGGGCGTAATCGACGCCGAGGGCGGAAAGCGCGGGGTCGACGCCGCGGGAGTAGCGGAACGCGGCCTCCGACGCGATGGACAGGCGGCGCGACGTGTGCCCGACGCGGCGGGGCGAGAAACTGGCCCCCTCCAGAACGACGATGTCCGTGTCGTCGTTGATGCCGGTCTGCTTGCCGCCCATGATGCCCGCGAGCGCGATGGGTTCGGTCGGCCGCCCGCCGGGCGCCTCTCTGCCGCTGGTGATGAGCATGTCCTTCGAGGTCAGGACGCGCTCCTTGCCGTCCAGCGTGACGATCGTTTCGCCCTCGAAGGCGCGGCGCACCGTTATCTCCCGCTCCGGGAGGGTGTTCAAATCAAAGGCGTGCAGGGGCTGCCCCAGCAGCAGCATCACGTAGTTCGTCGCGTCGACGACATTCGAGATGGGGCGCATCCCCAAACGGGAGAGCGCCACGCGGATCTCGACGGGCGACGGGCCGATCCTGACGTTCGTTGCGAGCCCCAGGTGATAGTTCAGGCACCCGTCGTCGGGCAGAGAAATCGCCCCGAACGGGACGGGCCAGTCTCCCGTGCCGGGGGCAGATTTCTCCCACGGCATCGGCTTCAGGACGGCGTCGGGGTAAAGCCCCTTCAGCTCGCGGGCCATGCCGAGAATGCTCAGGAGGTCGCCGCGGTTCGGCGTGACCGAAACGTCCAGAAGGACGTCCCCGATCCCGCAGAGAGCGCGCGCGTCCGCGCCGATCGGCGCGTCGCCCGGCAAAACGAGAATGCCCTCCTCGATGTCCACGCCGGGAAGCCCCAGCTCCTCCGCGGAGAGCATCATGCCCTCGCTGCGGACCTCGCCGAAGTCGCGCACCCCCAACTCCATCTTTCCCGAGGGCCCAGCCCTGTCAGGCCCGGCCCCGGCGGGCAGAACCGCGCCCGGCGCGCCGTAAAAAACGCGATCCCCCGCCTTCAGGTTTGTCGCGGCCGTGACGCAGACGGCTTTGCCCTTGCCGGTGTCCACTTCCGCCACAAAGAGATTTTCGCGCGACGGGTGCCGGCCGAGGGACTGGACGCGGGCCGCGACGACGCCCGAAATCGACTCTCCCGGACGTTCTATAGACTCCACCTCCGCGCCGGACATCGTCAGGCGCGCCGCCGCCTCCTCGGGCGATACGGGTAAATCCACAAATCGGTTCAGCAGCTGCCACGAGACGATCATCAGGCGTCCCTCCCCGACAGAAAATAGGAGACGTTTCCATTGAACAGATAACGGAGGTCGTTGATTCCGTACTTCAGCATAGCCATGCGGTCGAGCCCCATGCCGAAGGCGAAGCCGTTGTATTTTTCGGGGTCGATGCCGCCCGCGCGGATGACGAAGGGGTGGGTCATCCCCATGCCGCAGACTTCGAGCCATCCCGTCCCCTTGCAGATGCGGCAGTTCGGGTTTTTCCCGCCGCACTCCACGCACTCGATGTCGAGCTCCATGGAGGGCTCGGTAAAGGGGAAATAGCTGGCGCGGAAGCGGCTCTTCAGTTCTCTCCCGAAGAAGCCGTTCATCAGCTCGATCAGGGAGCCCTTCAGCACGGAAAACGAGACGCCTTCATCGACCAGCAGCCCTTCGAGCTGGTTGAACATGGGGGAGTGCGTGGGGTCGTTGTCGCGGCGGTAGACCTTGCCGGGGCAGACGATGCGGAGGGGCGCCCCGTAGCGGCGCATCGCCCGGATCTCGACGGGAGAGGTGTGAGTCCTCAGAAGCCGCCGTTTCGAGCTTTTTTCGGCGCCGGGCGCGCCCGGCGCCGTATCCGCCGCCCCGGAGCCGGCGTCGGCGTCTGGAAAATCCGGAAAATAAAACGTGTCCTGCATGTCCCGCGCCGGGTGCCAGGAGGGCATGTTCAGACACTCGAAGTTGTAGTAGTCTTCCTCGATCTCCGGGCCCAGCACGACGGAGTAGCCGAGCCCCTGCATGATGGAAACGATCTCGTGCATCGTCTGGGCCACCGGGTGAAAAGCCCCCCACGGCCGGCCGCGCGAGGGCAGCGTGACATCGACCCAATCCGTCGCCTCCGCGGCTTCGTTTTCCGCGCCGAGCAGGGCGAGCTTCCGGCTTTCAAATTTTTTTTCCAGCTCGTCGCGAAGAGAGTTCAGCGTTTCGCCCGCGAGCGGGCGTTCCTCGGGCGGCAGGCCGCCCAGAGATTTCAGGAGGGAGGTCAGGACCCCCTTCTTGCCGAGGTAGCGAACCCTCAGTTCCTGCAGCGCGTCCGTCGTCGGGACGGATTCGATGGCGGAATTGAAGGAACCTCGAACTTCCTCCACCTGGGTCTTCAAATCGCTCACAGCGTTTTCCCCTTTCGACACGCGAGGTTATAAAAAAGCTCCTGCCTCGGCCAGGGCAGGAAGCGGCAAGGCAGGAAGCGGATTCATTCAGGAATCCCTGAGTGAATCCGGGAACGGATAGAAGCGCAGAAACGCACCCGCTCCCGGGAATTCTTTCGGTTCCGTCAGCTCAGCGCGGTTTTGGCCTGCGCGACGAGCTGGCGGAAAGCGGGCATGTCGTGAATCGCCAGTTCCGAAAGCATCTTTCGGTTCATGGTGATTCCCGCCCTCTTCAGCCCGTTGATGAAGGTGCTGTAGCTCATACCCTCGGCGCGCGTGGCCGCGCTGATGCGCGTGATCCACATCTTGCGGTAATCGCGCTTTTTGCGTTTCCTGTCCCCGTAGGCCCTGGACAAAGCGGCCAAAAACGCCTCCCGCGCCCGGCGGTAGACGTTCTTGCGCTGGCCCCAGTAGCCCTTCGTAATGGAAAAAAGTTTCTTTCTCTTCTGGTTGCTGATGCTTCCGCCCTTGACTCTCATTCGAGTTCACCCCTTCTTTTTTCCCGGCGCTCAGGCGTAGGGAAGCATCCTTTTCATCTGATTCATGAGCGTGGGCGAAACGTAGCCCGTTTTGCGCATTCTGCGCAGGCGCTTCGCGCCCTTGTGCTCCATGATATGGGAGCGCCCGACCTTGCGGTAGGAGAGCTTCCCCTTCGCGGTGTATGAAAACCTCTTTTTCGCACCGGAGTGCGACTTCAATTTAGGCATGAAAATATCCCCTTTCCCGATATGAACCTGCTTTTTTAATTTTTTTCCTCACGCTTCGGCTCCGCGGCGGGCACGTCTCGGTTTTTCCTGGGCTTGGCCGGAGAGACGGGCGTCAGCATGATACGCATGTAACGGCCCTCCATTTTGGGTGAACTCTCGCTTTTGCCCAATCCCTCGCACTCCGCGACGACACGGCTCAGCACCTCTTCGCCCTTGGAGAGAAAAGACATTTCGCGTCCTCTGAAAAACACGGAAACCTTCACCCGGTGTCCCTCTTCGAGGAAATTTTTGATGGCCCGCACCTTGAAGTCGTAGTCGTGCTCGTCGATTTTGGGGCGCATCTTCATTTCCTTGAGCGTCTGGACCTTCTGTTTCTTGCGGGCGTCCTTTTCCTTCTTCTGAAGCTGATAGCGGTACTTGCCGTAATCCATGATCCGGCAGACCGGCGGCTTCGCCAGAGGCGCGACTTCGACGAGATCCAGCTGACGCTCCTCGGCCATCCTCACGGCCTCGGGGGTCGCGATCTGCCCCACCTTGACGCCGTTCTCGTCCACCAGCAGGACGTGCGGCGAGGTGATTTCATGATTGATTCTGGGCTCGTCTTCTTCTGTTCTGGGAATTATAGCTTTCCACCTCCTGAATTTTGGTAAACACAAAAAAAGAGGGCCTTCCTCCGGCCCCCTCGATCGCATAATAACGCGCAACCCGATCTTTCCGTTACCCGGCAACAGTTCTCCTTCCGAAACGCGCCAAAACGCTCCCGAAAGCCCGAACGTCGATACGGGTGAGAGGGGCTTGTCCTCTGCTTGTATCCAACGCCCCGCAATATATCACACCCCCGCGCAGCGCGCAAGGTGCCGCCCGGCCCCCAGGGCAGACGCATGAACCTATACATAAACCATTGTAAATTCTAGATTTGTTTATTTTACCTAGGTATTTATACAGAGCATAAAGCTAGCTCTATCAACGGTTTATAAGTTGATGCGTCTGCCCTGTACTTCTGGACACATAGATATATTCTGCCGACAATTGTAAGATATAATGAACGGGAGGTGAGGCACGGTGCGCAAAGACTCTGTCGATATGATCGAAGTTCCCGATATTCTTCCGCCGTCGGACGACGGCGTGTTCAAGACGCTGCTGACCCATCCGAACGCCGGGTTCTGTCTGCGGGACATCATCGCCTCCAATATCGGTTTGCCCGTGAAAGAGGCGACGGTGCGGAATACCGAACTTCCCATCAGC
>JAISMH010000146.1 GCA_031276855.1 Synergistaceae bacterium | reverse complement strand
TCGCGAGTGAAAACGTCGGTGATAATATCCGCCTGTTCCACATTGACTCCTTTTGCCTTGTTGTCGAAGGGAAGAATGCCGATGCGTATCTTATCTCCTATTTCCGCGCCGGCGGCGGCGGCGCTCGCCAGCATGCCCGCCAGAAGTAAAAGCGCGACGAAAATCTTTTTTGTCACAGCTTCCATACTCACAATTACTCCTTCCCATACGTCATTATGAAACATGATGTCACTTCATCTTCTTCCGCGCATTCTGCGCGGGCTCGTAGTTGGGGTTGATCGCCAGCGCCTTGTCGTACCACGTTTTGGCCTCGTCGTTCTTCTTCAATTGCTGGGCAAGCCTTCCTGCGTGATAGGCCGCAAGGTAGTCCCCATCGTAGGATTTCACCAACTCGATGTACTTTTCGTAGGCTTTTTGACTCTTGAGCTTCCGCGCGTTGAGGTGCGCGATTCTCCGGGTGTTCGCCTCGCCTGTGGGGATGGAATAGGTCGCGATGACCTTCGAGGGGTCGGTGGACTTGTTTTCGAGCGGGCGCTTCGGCTGAACCGGAAGCGCGTCCTTTTTCGGCTGAGAAGCCGACGCCTGGACCGCCGGCGCGCTCGACGCCGCGGTTTCATTGCCGCTTATTTGATCCCACGTATCGGCGTAGGCGCTGCGCCTGGGACGGTTCTGCACAAAGGCTTTCTGCTTGGAAAGCTCCTTGGCCCTTTCTTTTGAAACCGGTTCGATTCTGTCCCCGCGCGCAATCGTTTTGGAGCTGCCCGAACCGGGGGCTATATCGCAGACACTGTAGCCGCTGTGTACCATACGCACTTTCAGCACGGCAAAGTTGATTTTCTCTTTGCCGAGAGAGTCTCCATCGATGTCGTGCACCTCGTTCCCCTCCCCGTAGACCAGGTAGAGGTCGCCCGCGTTGACTCCCGATGTCGCTCCGATATTGATTCGAACGTCTTTTCCGTCGACTGAAAGAATATTTGAATATTCGGAGCCCAGTTCTTCGCGTATTTTATGCGCCAATCGCGTGGTTGCCGCCGAAATAGCCCGTGCCTCCATTCCGCCGATTTCTGCCGTGCCTCCGGAGAATCCCTGGATGGCGATGGCCGTTGCCGACTCGGAGGATGTGCCGCTTTCCGATAAAGCCAAAACGACTTCGGATGTCGTCACGTCGATAACCCTTACTTCGAGGGTCGCTTTTGCCTCGTGGTTTGTGATGCCTATCCCTCCGCTGAGCCCGAAAATCGGTATGGTGCCGCCCGACTTTTTTTCGCTGAGTTCCGTCACCGAACCGAGCAGCATGTACTGGCACCCCGCAAGTTTCCCGACCTGAATCGCCAGCCCCATATCGGTCAGCCCGGATGCGTTGAGCCGCTGCTCGCTGCCAATCATCTCGATCTGCTCCCGTTCGAGAATCGCGATCGTCTTTGAATTGGAGAGGACACGGGTAAAGATATCCGTTATGATCTCCGCCTGCTGCGGTGAAACCTTTTCCGTTTTGCTGGCAAATCCCATCACGCCAAGCCGGACGGGTTCCGCGTCAGCCGCCTCGGAGTTGCCGGACATCGGAGAATAAAACAAAAACACGCTCAAAGTCATAAAAAAGATTTTCCATATTTTCTTCGTTGCTTTCTTCATTTCAGCACAAAGCTCCTTTTCCCAGAGATTTCATTCCCAGTCGTACCGCTTCAAATTCGCCACGTGCTTCATTACCGCTTCGCGGGCGGCGGCGGCGAGGATTCCGCCGTAGGAGCCGGATACGAAGCCGCCGTACTTCGTGGCAAGACCGCCGATCTCGCGTTTCGCCCTGCCGGATTCCTTGGCGGCGTAGACGACCGCACCCGTCGTGTTGTCGATCACCCGAATTTCGAGAACGACCAGGGCGGTCTTGGAAGCCAGACCTCCGCCGCCGCCGAGACCCGGAATGGGAATGGCCCCGCCCCCCGCGTTGTAGCGGTATTGCGTCACGGCCCCGGTCATCGTGTACCGCGCGGCCTGGATTTTGCCGACCTGCGGCGCCGTCGCGGAGTCCACGAGACCCGACTGCCCCAGCCGAATCTCCGCGGCCACGTAGTCGAGCCTCTCCCGTTCCATCAGGCTGAAGAGGCCGGCATTGTACAGCTCCGTCGTCATCATGTCCGTGACGGCCTGAGCGGGAGCCTGCATGGAATCTTCGTCGGTCTTGTTCTCGAAGGTCCGCACCGCGAGGCTGGGAGCGGCCCCGGCCTCGCCCGCAAAAAACGCGAAAAACACAAAGAAGAAAAGGAAGAGCGCGGACGGTAAAAAAACCGGAGCGCGCCGGCTGAAACGCCCTGACCTGAAAAGTGTTTTCATTGAATTCCTCCTGATTTGAAAAGGGGGTTCATTGAATTCTTCATCGCTCTGCCCGCCTACCGCGTCATGCGCTCGGCGGCCGTCTGGACGGCGGCTTCGATCGCCTTCTGGCTGGCCTCGTCCGGCGTGTAGCCCACCTGTTTGCCCAAAACCGTGTCCCCGTAAAGCATCGCGCCGCCGGAGCTTATCGCCTTCACCGCCGCGGACGCCGTTCCGGTCAGCAGAAGGAATTCGTTCTCCACGGGCTCGCCGGCCGTCACCGTCACCGTGACCGTCGTGGAGATGCCGTACTGCGAACTGAGCTTCATGATGGCGTCCACGTTTCCCTCCAGAGCGTATTGGGCCGCTTTGCTCTTGCGGATTTGCGCCAGCTTGTTCTGATCCATGACCTTGTAGCCCTTCGCGGTCAGCTGCCGGATCATGACCGACAGCGCCGACGCCGTGTGCTGCTCCGACGGTCCCCGGACCAGAACGGCGATCGAGCCTTTTTTGGGCAGGGGCGCGGAGCGGGCCGCCTCCGCCGCGGGCGGCGACTGGGGAATCTTCTTTTTGATCGCCGCCTCGGCCCGGCAGGACAGCGAAAGCGAGAAAGAAAAAGCGAAAGCGAGCCCCGCGCAGAGAACGGCGGCGGCGCGCAATCCGAACGCGCGTGAATCGGTCATCGTGGATCTTCCCTTCATAGTTAGTAATTTTTCATATAGCAAATTTTCATGCGGCAAATACTGCATGGGACACTTACCAAAGAACCCCGCCTCTTTTGCTTCCCTTTTTGAACGTTCCGCTGACGCTCTGCGGGGCGATGCCGTCGATCTCGATTTCTTTTTCAGACAGGAACGCGGCGATGTCTCGGGCGGATTTGCCGGAGCTGACCTTCATTTCCAGCGTGTTGTCCTTGTACTCCCCCTCGATTTGCCCGGAGTCCCCGAGCAGTTCCCGCAGCGTGTCCTCGATGAGCGTCGCCTCCCGGAAAGAGGGAATGCCCGCTATCTTGACGCTCACGGCCGCGCCCGGCGCGGAAGGGGCGGAAGGCGCGGCGCCGCCTCTGCCGCTGACGGTCTGGGCCGTGACGGCCTCGACGCCGATGCCGTTTTCGGACAGGAAAGAAGCGACGGTTCTCGCCGTCTTCTCCGAAACGACATCCACTTCGAGGACATTGCCCTTGTACTCCCGTTCGTAGACCCCGCCGGACTTGCCGGCCAGTTCCCGCAAAGCCTCCTCGAGAGCCTCGGCCTCTTTGAAAGAAATGTCCGCTATCCTGATGTTGACGGTGATGCCGGGAACTCCGCCCGCCGAGCCTGAGACCAAAGAGTAGGCGATCTTGTGGACGATCTCCTTCGACGCGATCGACGCCGCCTCCGTAAAGCACCTGTCGGCGCCTTCCTTGACGGAGAGAGCCGGTTTTTTGCCGGTCTCCCGCTCCACAGTTTTCGAGCCGATTTGATAGGCCGTCCGGGTGAGCACCGCTTTCAGCTGAACGGTGCTTTTCACCCTGAAGAACGTTATTCCCTCGCGTTTGCCCGGTTGGGAGACGGCGTACGCTTTACCCAGAACGATGACGTCGGCCCTCAGGGTCCTCGCCATGTCCATCAGCTTGCTCGGGTCGCTGTACGCCGCGGCGGGGTCGATGTTGAGGAGGGCGTGCGCCTGGTCCGGGTCGACAAGAAGGTAGCCGGCCTTCTCAAACACGCGGAGCGTCTCGCTTTCCGCCGCGGAGAGGAACACCCCCGCGTCCGCCTGCTCCTCCCCTATCCGCTCGTCGATCAGAACCATGATCCGCGGGTTTCCGAGGGCGTCGATCACGGCGGGCCCCAAGACGCCGTCGAGGGCGGCGTAGGAGACCCTGCAAAGCGCGGAGATGCGGAACATCCCGTCCTCCTCCCACTCCCGAAGCACGTCGAAATTCTTGACGAGACCCGTGGTTTGGGAGAAGACCTTGTCTTTGACGACCTGATAGTTCTGCATTTCCGTGATACCCGTGACGGTCGCGCCCAGCGCCTTTTCCAGGGCGTCGCGGTAGGCCTCGCGCCTGGCTTCCTCGCGGGCCTCGTTTTTGTTCCCGTTTCGGATGGGAGCGTATCCTTCCGCGTCATCGACGACATAGAAGTCACCCTCCCGCCTGACTCCGGCCGGCGCCGGGGAGGGGAACAACGCGGAAAACAGCAACACGGCCGCCGCCGCGAAGCAAAGCGCGGCCAAAGACCTTTTGCGCGTCAGCATCGTCCTGCCCTGCCGCCCTATTTGCTGACGACGATGACCCTGCACTCGCGCCGGAAATCGTGAGAGCTGCCCCGCACCCTGGCGGCGTCGCCGTCGGAGATGACGATATCGACGTTGCCGGCGGCAAGCCGGACCGCCTTGGCGACGATGGGGTTAGTGCCCACGTGGAGATCGCCTTTGGCGTAGCTGATATTGTTGAAATAGGCGCAGAGCCCCGATTGGAGATAGTGCTGCCGGTCCGTGAACTCGATTCCGTAGACGGCCCTGCCTTTCGTGTCCAGAACGTTGAAGGTCATCGCGGGAATCAGCTGGAGATGGCGGACGTCGATGACCAGCCCCGTGAATTTCCCCGCCGTTCTCTTTGCGGGCGGAATTTTCTTTTCCTCCTCGACGATGGTGATGTTGACGGGGTTCGGCTGTATGTTCGCGACCACGACGTTCCTGATCGGGGTCAGCCGGATGCGGCCGGAAATGGTGTAAGATTCGCCGTCCCACGTGCCGTCGAGAAGCTCGACGTTTTTGATGATGCCGTGAACCTCGGTGCGAACCCGGTCGCTGGCCATGAAGTCGTCCATCGTGGTGCGCGCGTCGATTTGAATCCCGGCCATGAACTCCAGCAGGTTGCGCTGAAGGTCCACGACGGCCCCGCGCTGGGCCAGAGCTTTGGCCTGAGCCCCCTTCGTGCCGGGAGGCGCGACCGCCACGCCCGTCGACTCGATATAGCTCTGAGTCCAGTCCAGAATATTTCTGTCTTTCTGGACCACCACCGAACCGGACTGTCCTTCCGCCGCCCGGCCCGCGCCGCATGAAGCGAGAAAAACGATCAGCACAAACAAAATCAAGCGTTTCATTGCAAAACCTCCTGAATAAAATTATGATTGGGCACCGGTCCGCATCCCGGAATTTTATGGAGCAGAACAGGAACCGCGTCATTGCCGTATCCTGCCCGAAATGCAACAAACTGTACAAAAGTCGCGTTTTCAGCTTCTGCCAAAAATTCGGACGGACTCTCTCGGACAGTGTCTTTGGCGCGTTTTTAATCTTGTAAATTTCTCAAATTCATCACCCCTGCACGGCAACATCATTGTGCTGGATTAAAGAACGGGGGCAGCGGAAGAAATGGAAGTCGAACCGATACGCGATCCGGGGAAAATAGCAGAGATAAAGAAATTTTTGGAACAGAAGAGAAGGGACAAACTTTTGTTCGTCATGGGCATCAACATGGCGCTGCGAATAGGGGACTTGCTCTCCCTGTCCGTGGGGGACGTGCTGGACGGCGAGGGGCGAATCTCGCGGATAATCAGTTTGAGGGAACAAAAAACAGGCAAATCGAAGCGGCTTCCGATCAATATGTCCGTCAGAAATGCCCTGACGAATTATCTGATGGAACGCGCCGGGTGCAGCCCGGCGGAACCGCTGTTTCTTTCGCAAAAAGGCGGAACTCTGAGCCGCTCCCAGGCATGGAGGATACTGAAAGAGGCCGGGAAATCCGTTGGGCTCGAAAATATCGGCACGCACTCGCTTCGCAAAACATTTGGCTATCACGTCTACAAGAAAAGCGGCGGCGACCTCGGATTGGTGCAAAAATTGATGAATCATGCCGAAAGCAGAGTGACGCTGAGGTATATCGGCATAGACGGGGAAAAGCTGGACAGCACTTACATGGATCTGAACTTGTGAATCTGAACTTGTGACGGCAAGCGGACAAAATGGCAACCGTTCAAACCTGCTATGTCCGATTTACATTCCTGTGCGATTCCTCTCGGGCGGCGCCTTGCTTCGCAATGCCCTTGGCTTGAAGTGCTATAATTAAGTCAAGAGTAATACGATAGAGAATTTAGAAGGAAAGAAGCTGAAAACGCGACTTTTGTACAGTTTGTTGCATTTCTGTTTTGCCTTTGCATTTGCAGGGGGAGTTGAACGGTTACAAACGAAGAACAAACCCCACCCGCTTCGCGGGAGCCCCTTTGAAAAGGGGCCTTAAAGCCCTCTTTTCAAAGGGGGTGTCGGCGAAGCCGACGGGGGTTTGCCGAGGGGTCCGGGGGCGGCGCCCCCGGCAACGGATTCAGAGTCCGTGACCCCGGCGGGGTCTGGGGCGGAGCCGCTGTCAGACGGGAATCGGATGCAGGGGGTTTGAAGGGTTACAAGCAAACAACAAACGCCACCCGTTTCGCGGGAGCCCCTTTGAAAAGGGGTCTTTCACAGCCCCCTTTTCAAAGGGGGTGTCGGCGAAGCCGACGGGGGTTTGCCGGGGGATCCGAGAATTTCCATCAGACGCCCCCAGCGGTACTTGACCGTGCTCTTGGTGACGGGCGGCGAAAGGAGCTGTCCCAAATCGGAGAGGGTCGCGTCCGGGTGGCGCAGGCGAAGCTCGGCGAGTTCCCTGAACCGTTCGGGCAGGGCCTCGAGACGCCCGTCCCGCTGGAGCGCCAGAACCAGTTCCATCTGTTCCTCCGCGGCTTTCAGGGATTTTCTGATGTTGGCCGTGTCGCAGTTGCTCTCGCGGTTGGCCTGGTTGCGCACCGCGCGAAGGACGGCCTTGTTCTCCATCGAAAGGGAAACGCCTGTCAGACCGAGCTTGCTCAGGAACGTCACGATATTCTGCTGGTTCCGCAAAATAAGTTCCCGCGTGCCCCAAAGTTCACGCGTGCCCCACTCCGGCGCGTCGCGCCCGGTACTGCGCAAGCTGTGGGAGATTCGGGCGCGCCGCAGGATTTGAACCAGACGCCGGGCGCTCTCCCCCGCCGCCCGCATGACGAGGTAGTAGCCCGTTCGAGGCGCGTAAAGCGCCCCGCAGCTTCCCCACACCCCGCGAACCCAGTCCCAGGTCTCGCGCCCCGTCACGGCCGAGATCTCCTCATACAGGCCCACGGGCAGGTCGAGGCTCACGCGCCCCTTCATGCCCGGAGGAAAACGCACGCACGCCGCGAGGTTCAGCTCCCGCGCCCACCGTGAGGTTTTCCAGAGCTTCAGCAGGCGGTGCAGCGCCCACAGCCGGGTGCTTCCGCCCGAGACCGCGGCCTTTTCGGATTTCTGCCCATCAGGTTTTTCTTTTTTGAGTTTTTTTTCGCGGAACCTGAGGCCCGCGATCAGTCCGGCCGCCTCCTGAGAGTTTGTTTCCTCGTCCTCCGCGGGGTACGACGACCACTCGTCCCAGAGGTCCGCGACGACGGAACGCACGGCTAAACGCGCCTCTCCGCGCCCGGATAAATACGCCTCTTCGGGCCTTCCTCCAGATCCCGGCACAGGCGGAAAATCCTCTCGGCGAGCTTCGCGGAATCATGGCGCAGCACCGCGTTCCCGTTCCCGGCCTCCGCCTCCGCGTCCGGAACGCTGAGCATGGGCAGCTCCAGAATCGTGCATCCGAGGCGTTCGAGCTTCTTTTTCCGGCGGGCGTCCAGAAGCAGGGCTTCCGCCCCCTGGAGCCTGTACCGGACGGCGAAGGCGTCCGGGATGGAGGCGCTGTTGACGACGACGTAGTCCGGCACCTTGCCCAGAGCCGCGGAGACCCACTCCACGTGCCGGACGACGTCCATGCCCTCCGTCTCCTCCGGCTGGGTCATCAGGTTGCAGACGTACACCTTGGGCGCGGGGGCCTCGCGGAGGGCGCGCGCGAAATCGGGCAAAAGCAGGTTGGGAATGACGCTTGTGAAAAGGCTTCCCGGCCCCAGCACGATCAGGCCGGCCTCTTCGACGGCCTGAAGAACCTCGGGAAGGGGCCGCGCGCCCTCCGGCTCCAGCCAGATTCCCTCCAGAAGGCGGCCGTTTCGGGAGATCTCCAGCTCGCCGCGCACCGTCCTGTTCCCCGCCGTGCCCGCCAGGGTGATCGTCTCCGTCGTCACGGGGAGAACCTTTCCGCGGATGGCCAGCAGGTGGTTCATCTGCTCGACGGCCACGCTGAAGTCCCCGCAAAGCTCCGAGACCGCGAGAAGCAGGAGGTTCCCCAGGCTGTGCCCGGCCAGCTCTCCCCTGTCGAAGCGAAAATCCAGCAGGCGTTTCAATTCGTTGTCGTGCTCGGCCAGGGCGACGATGCAGTTGCGCACGTCGCCGGGGGGCAGTACCCCCCACTCGGTTCTCAGGCGCCCGGAGCTTCCGCCCTCGTCCGTGACGGCGACGACGGCGGTGATGTTCCGCGTGAACTTCTTCAGCCCCTTCAGCAGGGTCGACAGGCCCGTTCCGCCGCCGACGGCCACGACGTAAGGGCCCATCGAAAGGCGGCGGGCGGCGGCGTTTCCGAAGGGCCCCCCCTCCGATCGGACCCGGGCGGCGCGCCACAGCCTCAGATCGAAAAAAAAGAGCAGGAAAAAGGCCGTGAACATCCCCACGGCAAAAGCGACAGGCCAGCTCATTCGTCCGATCCCGGCCCCTCGCCCGAGGGGGCTTCGGCCGGCGATGCCGCGTCCAGAACCTGAACCTTGGAAATGTCCCGGTGGTTGACGCCGATGCCTCCGGGCGTGTCTCTGTAACGCTCGAAAAGCCGCTCCACGCAGGCCACGGATCGGTGCCGCCCGCCCGTGCAGCCGATGGCGACGTGCAGTTGAGCCCTGCCCGCGCTCAGGTGGCGGGGAATCACGAAGTCGAGCAGGCGCGTGCAGGAGTCCAGAAATTCACCGGTTTCCGGGAAGGACTCCAGATATTTCCGAACGGGCTCGTCCGCGCCCGAAAGGGGCTTCAGCGCCACGACGTAGAAAGGATTGGGCATGAAGCGGACGTCGAACATGTAGTTGCTGTCCTGGGGAACGCCGTACTTGAACCCGAAGGAGGAAAGCAGGAGGGAGACCCCCCCTTTCGGCCCTCCGCCGAACTCGTCGAGGAGGAGCCTGCGGCACTGCTGCGTACTGATCCGCGAGGTGTCGATGACGATGTCCGCGCCCCCGAGAATGGGAGTCAGGAGAAGGCGTTCTCTGCGGATTCCCTCCTGCACCGAGATCTCCTCCGCCGAGAGGTACTCCGCCGCCGGGTGCCGCCGCCGCGACTGCTCGAAGCGGCTGAGCAGAATCTCGTCCGCGGCGTTCAGAAACAGGACCCTCACGTCGGACGTGCAGGATTTTATCAGGGCCAGCGCCGACCGAAAGTCGTCCAGCAGGCGCTCGCTGCGGATGTCGATCGTGGCCGCCACCCCCACCCTCACGGCCGCCCTGTGGGCCGAGAGGATATGAAAAAGCTGGGGCAGCAGTATCGGCGGGATGTTGTCTATCGCGAAAAAGCCCTGATCTTCCAATACTTTCAAAACCGTCGTCTTGCCGGCTCCGGACATCCCCGTCACGATAACGCACCGCCGAACGCCCTCCGCGTTTTTTTCCGCACCGCTTATCCCGATCACACCGCTCACCTCCGCGGCCCCGTGCCGTGAGGCCGCGGGAAATTATACCCCAAAACCCGCACGGGACAGAGAGAAAACGCCGCAAACGGCGTCGGTTTGCCTGAATTTCGCGCGAATGGCGGAGGGACTGCCTAAAATTATGGTTAAATATAGGATAGGCTGGAACCCGAAGAAATCGCTTTGCAGCCGTTTTGTTTTTGTACCTTATATAAAGCAGGAGGAATTCCGTCACATGAAAAGCATGAAGAGCATGAAGAAAATGATACGTATGTTTGCGTTCGCGGCGGCGGTCTGCGTCCTGTTCCCCGATGCGCCGGCGGACGCGTGGCGGGGCGTGCTGGGCTGGACCTACAACGCGCAGTACCCGATCTCCAGTTCCGTCGCGGTGGCGGGAGAATTGGTTCTCGCGGGGGACAGCGTGGGAAACCTCCACGCCGTTTACGCGGCGTCGGGCCGGCCCGCCTGGGTGTACAAGGGGACGTACTCCGTCGTGGGCCGGCCCGCGGCCGCGGACGGCAGGGTCGTGTTCGCCCAGGCCGACGGCACGATCACGGCGCTCTCCCTTGCGAACGGCTCCCTTCTGTGGAAGCACTCGCCCTCCGAGGATGCCCTCGCGAACACCGTCGTGGACGGGGCCGCGATTGGGGACGGGAAGGTCTTTTTCGTCCGCGGCGACGGGAAGATGATCGCCCTTTCCGCGGAAAGCGGCAAAGTCCTCTGGGCCTACGATTCCGGGCAGGAACTGCGCTCCGCTCCCGTTTTTTCGGACGGAACCGTCTTTCTGGGCGAGCAGAAAGGCGTCTTCAGCGCCGTGAACCCCGCGAACGGCAGACGCGCCTGGGGCGGCGGCGCGGGCGGCCCGATCAACACCCCGACGGCGGAGGGCGGTGACGTCTATTTTTCGAGCTGGGACGGTTCCGTCCACCGCGTCCGGATCAAAGGCGTCGTGCCGCAGTGGAAGGCCGGCGCGGGAGACCCCGTGACGACGCCGCCCCTCGTCGGGAAGGATAAGGTCTTTGTCGGAACGGCCAACGGCAGGGTCGCGGCGTTTTCCAAGGCCGACGGCTCGGCGCGCTGGAGCTTCGACACCCAGGGCGGGACGGTTTCCGGGATGCCGGCGGCGGCCGAGGGGCTGCTCTTCGTGGGGGGCGGACAGGGCACGCTCTTCGTCCTCGACGCGGAGACGGGCGTCTCGCGCTTCGTCTTCCAGACCGGAGGCGGAATCAACGGGGCCCCGGCCTTCGCGGACGGGGTGCTTTTCCTGGGCAGCGCCGACGGGAACGTCTATGCCATCCTGTAGGCGCGGAAAAGCCCTCGGTGGAGGACGCCCCGCATGACGCCCGAATCGGCCCTCAGGGCCGTGATATTCGACATGGACGGCCTGATGTTCGACACCGAGGCGCTGAACATGAAGGGCTGGATGGCCGCGGGGAAGCGGCACGGGTATGAGATGTCGGAAGAGCTGATCCGCTCCCACATCGGCGCGAACGCGGAAACCACGAAAAGGCTGATGCGGGAGCATTTCGGAGACGATTTCGACTTCGACGCCGTGCGCGGCGACCGCATCGACTACGCCTTCCGCTTCATCGAGGAAAACGGTATGCCGCTGAAGCCCGGCCTGAGAGAGCTTTTGGCTTTTCTGGAGAAAAAGGGCCTCAAGACGGCCGTCGCCTCGTCGAGCGATGAGCGCTTCGTCCGTTTTTATTTGCAGCACGCCCGGCTGAACCACGAGTTCGACGTTCTCGTCTGCGGCGATATGGTTAAAAAAAGCAAGCCCGAGCCGGACATTTTCCTTTTGGCCCTGTCGAAGCTCGGATTTGCCGCCGCCGAAGCTCTTGTGCTGGAGGACTCGTACAACGGCATCCGGGCGGCTCACCGCGCGGGGATCCGCTCCGTCATGGTGCCGGATCTCCTGCCCTCCACGCCGGAGATGGAGTCCCTCTTCTTCCGCAGGGCCGACGACCTGTTCGGGGTGATCCCCCTGATCGAGTCCCTGATCGAACCTGTAACCCAATGACCGCGGGCCCGTTCTCTGCTGTTATAATTGTGTATTGAAAAATGTTTGCATATTTTGTTTGCGTATTGAAGCACTGAGAATTGAGAATTGAGAATTGAGAACTGAGAACTGAGAACTGAGAACCGGAGGCAGCTTTATAGATGGCTAAGACGGCTACAAAAACGCACCGCAGGAAGGGCGCTTCCGCGGAAGGAACATCGGGAAACGCCCAATTGAAATTCATTCCCCTGGGAGGTCTGGGGGAGATCGGAAAGAACATGTACGCGCTGGAGTACGGGGACAACATTCTCGTGATCGACAGCGGCCTGATGTTTCCCGATCAGGAACTGCCGGGAATCGACCTCATCGTGCCGGACATTTCCTACCTGGAGGTCCATCGGGAGAAGGTGCTGGGAATCGTCTTGACCCACGGGCACGAGGACCACACCGGCGGCCTTCCCTTCGTGCTCCAACGGCTCAACGTTCCCATTTACGGGACGCGGCTCACCCTCGGGCTGGTGGGGAACAAACTGCGCGAGGACTCGCCCCAGATCGAGTTTCGGCCCAAGGAGGTCAAGGCCGGGGACGTGGTGGAGATCGGCCCCTTCAAAACGCGCTTCATCGCGGTCAGCCACTCGATCCCCGACGGAGTGGCCGTTTCCGTCGAGACGCCGCTGGGGCGCGTCGTCCACACCGGCGATTTCAAGCTCGACTCCACGCCCATCGACGGGCGCGTCACCGACTACGGCGCCCTCGCCGAGGAGGGAGACAAGGGCGTTCTCCTGCTTCTGTCCGATTCGACGAACGCCGAGCGCAACGGCTTCACGCCCTCGGAGCGGCTGATCGGCGGCACGCTGGAGCGCCTTTACCGCAACTACAGAACGAAGCGCCTCATCATTTCCTCGTTCGCCAGCAACGTTCACCGCATTCAGCAGGTCGTCGACGGAGCGGCGCGCTTCAACCGCAGGATCGCGTTTCTGGGGCGCAGCATGGTCCGCAACGTGGAATTGGCGAAGAGCCTCGGCTATCTCAAAATCGACGAGAAAATGATCGTGCCCGTGGAGGAGATCGGAAAGATTCCCGACAATCAGCTCGTGATCATGACCACGGGCAGCCAGGGCGAGCCTTTTTCGGGGCTGGTGATGATGAGCCGCGGGGAGCACAAGCAGATCTCCCTGGGCGACAGGGACGCGGTGTTTCTGCTGGCCTCGGTCATTCCAGGCAACGAAAAACTGGTCAACAACACCATCAACCGCCTCTTCTCCATCGGCTGCGAGGTCGTCTACGAGGCGGACAAGCAGACCCACGTCTCCGGCCACGCCTCGGCGGAGGAGCTCAAGATCATGCTGAACCTGGTGCGCCCGCAGTATTTCGTGCCCATTCACGGGGAGTACCGCCATCTGGCGCGTCACTCCCAGCTGGCGCAGGACGTGGGCATTCCCCCCCGAAATATCTTCGTCATGACGAACGGCGAGGTGCTGTCCTTCCAGAAGGGCGCGCGGCCCTCGAGGCGGGAACGCGTCCAGGCCGGGGCGGTGCTGATCGACGGCAACGCCGTGGGGGAGATCAAGAGCCGCGTCATGAAGGAGCGCCGGGAACTGGCGGAGGACGGCATCATCGCGGTTTCCGCGTCGCTCGCGCAGAACGGGGCCCTCCTGGCCCCCGTCGTCGTGGAGAGCCGCGGCTTCTTCTTTCAGGACGAGGACAGCGCCATTTTCGACGAGATACGCGCCGCCGTGGAGAGGGTTTTTAAGGAGTTCTCCGGAGGCCGGATAGACGCCGATGCCCTGAACAAGAGCGTCAAAAGCCGCGTCCGCGAGGTCGTCCGCCGGCGCAGCGCCTCTTACGCCGTCGTGATGCCCCTGATCTCCGTGGCGGGCGGCGGAGGACAGCGCGGAGGAAAGAACTGGCTGGAGAAAGAATTCTTTTAGAGCCATCGGCTCTTTCCGAATCAATTTTTCTGAGTCAGTTTTTCTGAATCAAATTTTTAGTATCAATTTTTTATCGAGGTTTCGATCATGTCCTTTGAGTGGCAGACGTTGCTTTTAAGCGCCGTACAGGGCGTTACGGAGTTTCTCCCGATCAGCAGTTCCGGGCATCTGGCTCTTCTGCAAACGGCTTTCGGGCTTTCCGAAAGCGCGCTGGCCTTCGACATCCTCCTTCACTGCGCCACGACGCTGGCCGTCCTGATCTTTTTCCGTAAAGACATCGCCGCGTTCCTGAGCCAGTGGTGCGCCGGGCTCGTCTCGAAGGAGGCGAGGACGGCGGAAGGCTGGCGTTACGGGTGGGCCGTCCTCGGGGGGACGGTCGTCACGGCCGCCGCCGCCCTGCCGCTCAAGAGCGCGGTCGAGGCGGCCATGCGCTCGTACTTTGCCGTGGGTGTCGGGCTTTTGACGACGGCGGGGATTCTGTGCCTCGTGCCCCTGCTGCCGAACCGAAAAAGAGAGCTTTCCCTGAAGGCCGCTCTCGTCGTCGGCCTGGTTCAGGGCCTCGCCGTCTTTCCCGGCGTTTCCCGCTCGGGCTCGACCATCGCGGCGGCGCTGTTCATGGGGCTGTCGGCCCCGGAGGCGTTCCGCCTCTCCTTTCTTCTGTCCGTCCCCGCGGTCCTCGGGGCCGCGCTTCTGGAGGTTCCCGGGCTCCTGCGCGGTTCCTCGGTTCTGCCCGGCGGCTGGGTTCCCGCCGTGTTCGCCGCCTTCCTGCTGGGGTATCTCTCCCTGACGCTCCTGCGCCGCCTCGTCCTGTCGGGCCGGTGGGCTTATTTCAGCGTCTACTGCTTTTTTCTGGGACTGGCCGCCGTCGTCTCGGAGGCCGCGGCGCATTTCTGAGCCGATAATTTTTGAGCCGATGACGACGAAAGACGAAACGAGAAAAAATTTTCATATCGTGCTGGCCTCCGGGAGCCCCAGACGGCGGGATCTTTTGAGGGCTCTGAGCTGGGACTTCGAGGTCGCCGTCTCCGAGGCCGACGAATCCGCGCTTCCCAGCGAAACGCCGGAGGCGCTGTGCGTCCGGCTGGCGGAGGCGAAGGCCGCGGCCGTCGCCGAAAACCGGAGGTCTTTGTGTTCCCGCGCCCACGAAAACGACCTCGTCATCGGAGCCGACACGATCGTGCTGGTGGACGGCGAAGTTCTGGGCAAGCCGCGCGACAGGGCGGAGAGTCTCGGCATGGTGCGGCGGCTTCAGGGACGCGCGCACGAGGTTCTGACGGGGCTCGCCCTGATATGGGGAACGACCATGACACGCGGGCTGGAGAGGACGACGGTGCGCTTCCGTCCGCTGGACGACGCGGCCGTCCGGGCCTACGCCGCCACGGGTGAGGGCATGGACAAGGCCGGAGCTTACGCCGTTCAGGGGAAAGGGGCCCTGCTCGTCTCCGCCGTCGAGGGAGATTACTTCAACGTCGTGGGCCTGCCGCTCTGCCGCCTCGGCCTGATGATCGAGGAGATGGCCGAGAGGACGGGAGCTTCTTTTCCGGGCCTTTTTGGATTTTAATAATTTTTTGTTTTCTTAATTTCAAAGAGGTGATGTGAGTGAAAATCCCCGCGCGGGTCTTTCTGTCCGGCGTTCTGAGTGTGGTTTTGCTGTGTTCCGGAATCGCTCTGCGTCCGCGTTTGAGCCTGGAGGGGGAGAACCGGGACGCCGCGATCGTCGTCAGCTGGCGCGACGTTCTGCCCATAGCGCGAAGCGCCGGATTATCCGAGAACGACGCGCTCGAATTCCTGAAGAGAAAAGGGCTCGGCGGTCTGATGGCGGGCGAATTGACGGGGGACGATCTCCTGTCCGGCCTCAGCCCCGTTTCGGTCGTCCCGTCGGCCGCCCGCCTGTCAACCGCCCGTCAGGGCCCTGACGAACGGGCCGGCCGGGAATCGGGAACGCTTCTTTTCGTTCCGGACGGCGCGCCTCACGCCGAGCGCCTGCTCGAGCTCCTGAAAATACGGGCGGGGACGGAGCCCTTCGCCATGAACGGAGGCGTGGGCGTCGCCTTCCCCGCCCCTATGGACGCCCTGCGCCGAAGCGGTCTCGTCCCCGATCTGGAGGGGCTGGAGGCGGGGACGGCGGCGGGCCTTCCCCTGTTTTTCCGCGTCGCGCCCGCCCAAATGTGGCAATTGAAGCCGACCCTCGAAGTGACGAATCGGATTCTCTCTTTTTACCCGGGCATCGCCGCCGTCACCCCGTCGGGTGAAGCCGCGCCGGGCTATCCCGACATGCAGCCTCTGGCCTCGCTTTTGAAGGAGCGCGGCGTTCCCGTCGCGCAGGTCGAATTCTCCCGCCAGCTGGGAGCCTCCCAGCTCGACCGGCTGGCGTTTCCCGCCCTCATCCCGCTGCACAGCGTGACGAACGAGGAACTCCTCGCCCGCGGCATCGGCCGGACGGCTCTGCTGGAAAGGATGGCGCGCGCGGCGGCCGAGCGATCCGTGCGCCTTCTGGTTCTGCGGCCCGCCGTGTCCGGAAGCGCGGATTCCGCGCTCGAAACCTTCGGGCAGGAGGTGGAATTTCTGTCGGGCACCCTTGCGTCGCGGGGGATTCGGATGGGCTGGCCCAAACCCCTGGCCGAGCAGCCGGCGGCCGCGCGCGGCCGGGGCGCGGTTTTTGCCGCCGCCTTGGCGTGTTCCCTGATCTTCCTCCTCTCCCTGACCCGCTACCTGAAGCGTCTGAGGGGCGTGATAGGCGGACCTTTTCCGGAAAAGCCGCTGGTCCCCGCGGAAACGGTGTTTTTTGCCGCTTTTTCCTGCGCCGCCGCTTTGGCGGCCTGGCGGTTCCCCTCCTTCGCCCGTTTCCTGGGGGCGGTGTCCGCCGCGCTGGCCGTGACGGAGGCTTCTTTGAAGGCGATGGACGACCCCCGGCATCCCTGGAAGGCGCTCTTCGGGGGCGTCCTGTTCGCCGCCGCGGGGGGACTCGCCGTCGCCGCCCTCTTCAGCGATCCGCTCTACATGCTCCGGCTCAGGACCTTCTCGGGGGTGAAGCTGACGCTGATGCTGCCGCCGCTTCTGGTCGTGCTGCACGACATGCGCCGCCGCATCCACCCCGAATCCCTTTCTCAAATGCTCTCGCGCCCGCCGCTTCTGGGGGAGCTGCTGCTTGGATTGGTCCTGCTGGCCCTGCTGGCGCTGGTGCTGTTCCGCAGCGACAACGTGCAGATCATTCCCGGCGCCGAGGCGAGCGTGCGCGGCGCTCTGGAGCGTTTTCTGATTGCCCGCCCCCGCAGCCGGGAAATTTTTATCGGTTACCCCTGTCTCCTGCTCTACGCCTTCACTGTCAAAGCGAGGCTTTGGCCCCGCTTTCGCGAGCTTTTGCGCGTGGGGGCGGTCCTGGGTTTCGCCTCCGTGGTCAACAGCTTCTGCCACTACCACACGCCGCTCCTCTTCATCCTGCTGCGGGAGTTCAACGGCCTGTGGACGGGACTGCTGCTGGGGCTCCTCGCGACGGCGTGCCTCCGGTTCCTCGCGCTTCCGCTCTGGCAAAAGATTCGCTTCGTGGTCGAATGAAGATGATGAAGATGACTAAGATGACTGGCATGGTTAAGAAGACGCTTCAATGAGCAGGCGTTACCGGGCCGCGCTGACCGGATACTACGGCTTCGGCAATCTGGGCGACGAGCTTCTGGCCGAGGCGGTGATCGCCTCGCTTCTGCGGTGCGGGGTTCCGCGCGAGCGGCTGGTTCTGTTCTCGGCCGACCCTGAGGACGCACGGCGGCGTTTCGGTGTCGACGCCGTGAATCGCTGGAAGCCCGCCCGGGTCTCCGAGGCGCTCGGGCAAAGCGAGACGCTTCTGTTCGGCGGGGGCGGCCTGTTTCAGGACGCGACCAGTCCGCGTTCCTGCTTTTACTACTGGGCGCTCGCGCGGCTCGCGCAGCTTCGGGGCGCCGTTCCCTGGGCTCTGGGGCAGTCGGTCGGCCCCCTTTCGACGCGCGCGGGGCGTTTTCTGACGCGCGACGCGCTGAAGCTCTGCCGCGTCCTTCAGGTTCGCGACAAAACCTCTTCAGCCGTCTGCGCTTCTCTGGGCCTTTCCGCCGAGCTCGGGCGCGACCCGGTGCTGTCGTTGGGCGGTGTTTTCGGCTTGCCGGAATTTGCCCCGCCGCAAAAGGCGCCGGTCCGAGAAGCGGCAAGCCGGTTTCTCGTGAACCTGAGGCCCTGCGGCGCGGGGGATTTGCCGGAGCGGTTCGCACGGGCCCTTTCCGCGGAGCCGGACTTGGCGCCCCGTTACGCCGGCGTCGCGCTGGCGGAGGAGGACGAGCGCCTGATGTCGGACCTGGTCGGGCGAGGGTGTCTGCCGCCCATGCCGATCGAGCGGGTTCGAAGTCTGGAGGACGCGGTCCGCGTCTGGAGCGCCGCCTCCGGAGCCGCGGGGATGCGTCTGCATTTCGCGGTACTTTCCGTTATGGCCCGCGTGCCTTTGGCCGCCGTCCCTTACGATCCGAAAATCGAGTCCTTCGCGGAGGCCTGCGGCGTTCCCCTGTGGCGCTGCGGGGCTTTGCCGCCGCCGGTCCCTGCCGCTTTCCCGGCCTCGGCGGGCGAAGAGGCCCGCGCGGAATTGGACGCTTTTTGCCGAAAGGGGCTTTACAAATCTCCCTCAACCCGCTGAAGCCGCAAGGTCATCTGACACGTCCGCGTATCTCTTCTTCAGAAAGCCCGCTTGCCTGAACAATCCGGTCCATTTCAAAACCCAATTTCAGCATATTGCGGGCCATTTCACGTTTACCCTGCTCTAATCCATCTTGAGCGGCTTTCTCTTTATCCCGTTCGGCTTTTTCAGCCCTTTCTTTCTCTTGTTCAGCCCTTTCTCTCTCTTTCTTGATATTCTCTCTTGCCTGCTCCAACAAAAAGTCATACGTGTGTTCCGCGCTGCAGGTGTCCATCAGGAGCTGCTGATGCTGAAAATAAAGCTCCCGCTCCGTTTCGTCCGCCCAGAACGACAGTTCGATCTCCTTCACTTCCGACAGAACGCTGTCCTCCGCCATGACCTTTTCCATTCTCTCACCTTCTTCGTTGCAGAAATACAGCTGTTGATTCGCTTATTGTCCACATTGATGATTCCGAACGTTACGTCGTCGAACATGGTGTATTTCCATATCTCCTTCCGCTGATGTGAGCTTATTATACAGGGAATCCAGTGAAGAGGGGAGAAAAGCACCTTACGAACAGCCTCGTTTCGGTTTTGGCTGCGTAAAAGACGGACCTCCGAAACCCCGCTGAAGGAGTATAATGGCACGGAGGAATTCTCAAGGGCCCGAGGCCCTTGAGTGGGGTACGGGGCGAAGCCCCGAGGTTCGCGAGGTGTTGTGCCATGAAAAAAACGTTACGTTCACACAAGATTTCCGTCGTACTCCTCTGCCTTCTATGCCTGCCCCTCGTCTTTGCGGAGGCGGCTTTCGCGGCGGAGAACAAGGGAGACAGCCTGTTTTTTCTTTCTCCGACCTACGGTTGGTACTTTCCTGCGTCCGGAAAGACGAAGGACGCTTTCGGGGATTCCTGGGGCGGCTGGGGGATTGCCGTCAACTTGGAGGCTCTGGGCTGGGGGACTTCCGGGTGGGAGGTGGCCGGGCTCAGTCTCAGGCCCTATTTCGGCTATTTTCACGCGGACAAGGGCGATAATGACGCCCATATCATCCCGGTCGGCATCGACGCCCGCTGGGACTTGATGCAGCTGGGCGTCGTCAGCCCCTATGTGGGCGTGGGCGTCGCGGGTTACGGAATCCGCTTCGAAGACCGGGAGGCCGGCGTCGACACCGGCTGGAGAGGCGCTTTCGGAGGACGCCTGATGTTCGGGGCGGACATCACCCGCTGGTTCAACATACAGGCAGCCTACAACCTGATTTCCGATGTCGAGGGATACAATCTCAGCGGTTTTTCCCTTCAGGGAAAACTCAAAATTTATTTCTAGCTCATGAATCCGGAAAACATGGTCAAGCGTACCGGGAACGCGGAGAATGCAGCGAAAATACGCATGATCGTCTGCGATATGGACGGGACCCTGCTCGACAGCGAAAGGCGAATCTCGGAACGGACCTTGGACACGATCCTCGAGGCGCGTCGGAAAGGCGTGGTCACGACGATCTGCTCGGGCCGGATTCATCCAATGCTCGGCGTTTACGTCCGGCGGCTTGCGCTGGACATCCCTTTTATCGCCGCCAACGGCGGCGTGGTCTTCGACCCCGTTCGGGGGGAAATCCTGCATCAGGAAACCCTGCCCCCGGAAGAAGCGAGGCTCCTGTTCGACTTCTGCGGGCGGAACGGCTTGGATTACTGCGCGCTCGGCTCGGAGGGCGGGTTTTTCTCGCCCGGCGGCCGGTGCGTCAGGCGCTTCGAGCTCTACAACCGCGTCGCGGAGGAGACCGGGGCCGAGACGATACCCCTTCAGCTCTTCGACGCCGGCCATCGAAACGCGCTTCGGACCCCCCTGCATAAATCACTGATCTACCGGGATGACAAGAGGGCCGAGGTGCTCGTGGAAGAATTCCTGAAGCCCCGCGAGGCTCTGGAGTACATCTTTTCCGACGCGTTCGTGCTGGATGTGACCGTGGCGAAAGTGAATAAAGGCTGTGGTGTAAACCAGCTCGCCCGGATTTTAGGCGTCGAAAAAGAGGAGATTTGCGTTTTCGGCGACTACTACAACGACCTGCCGATGTTCCGGGAGGCGGGGCTCGCGGTCGCGATGGGCAACGCCTGCGCGAAAGTCAAAGAATCGGCGGACATCGTCACGTCCGCCAACGACGACGACGGGGTCGCCGAGGCGATAGAGAGATATATTCTGGCGTACAAATAAAAAACACGGGGCTCCGCCCCATGCCCCGCAGGGGACGAGTCCCCTTAATTGGGACAGGAGAGGGGAAAATGCTCGAAAAGCTGAAAGAAGAGGTCTTCGCGGCCCACATGGAGCTTTCCGCGCGCGGGCTCGTCGTTTTCACGTGGGGCAATGTCTCCGGCATCGACCGCAGAAGCGGTCTTGTGGCCATCAAGCCCTCCGGGGTTGGGTACGACGACATGAAAGTCTCCGACATCGTGCTCGTGGACCTGAACGGCCGCGCCGTCGAGGGCGAAATGCGCCCCTCCGCCGATACCCCGGCGCACTTGGAGCTCTACAAAGGGTTTCCCGCCGTCGGAGCGGTCGTCCACACGCACTCGCGCTGGGCCATGGCTTTCGCCCAGGCGGGCCGGGAGATCCCGCCCTACGGCACACCCCACGCGGATTATTTCTACGGTCCGATCCCCTGCACCCGAGAGATAACCGATGCGGAAATACGAGGAGAGGGAGACTGCGAAAAAACGATCGGCAGGCTCATCGTCGAAAGATTCCTGGGCGTCCGGGCGAAGGTGGATCCGATAGACGTCCCCGCCGCGCTGGTGCGGCATGTCGGCCCCTTCGCGTGGGGAAAGGACCCCCGCGAGGCGCTCCGCAACGCCGCGGTGCTCGAAGAGATCGCGATGACGGCCTGGCACACCCAAGCCCTCTCCCCCGCGGCAACCCCGATGCCGCGCACCCTGCTCGACAGGCATTACCTGCGCCGGCACGGAGTGGACGCCTACTACGGACAGAATCCGGGCGAAGAACTGTAAAAGAATAAAACCTTGGGCTCCGCCCAAACCCGCCAGGGCCTCAGGCCCTGGACCCGTCAGGAAGCGCGGGGCCATGCAATGCAAGTCAAAGGTCAGCCGCGGCGGCGTTGCCTGCCGCGCATCGGACTGAAATCAGAACTGAAAATCAGAAGAGAGAAGGTATTCAGCCAGGGCACCAAGTCCGTGTTCGAGAGCCGTAGGCATGACGAAACCGGCCAGAGGCAGCAAGGCCGGGGCGGCGTTGCGCGGGACGGCGGCCATGTCCGCGAAGCGCAGCATCGTCAGGTCGTTCTCGTTGTCCCCCGCGGCCACGACGATCTCGGGCCGCTCGGGCAGGGTTGCGATGAATCGCTCGAGGGCCGCGCCCTTCGAAACCCCTTTGGGAAGAATGTCCGCAAACGCCGTGCCGCCCGAAGAGACCTCCGCCCGGCAGCCGAAGGCGTCCTTCAGCTGCCGCACGACGGCGGGGAGTTTTTCCGGGGCGAGCCAAAGCCCTATCCGGTAAACGGGCTCCTCGGCGAAAGGGGCCGAAACGTAACGGATCGGAACCCCGGACTGGCGGTAAAAGCGTATCGTCTCCAAGTCGCTCTCGCGGCAGCAAACGGCCTCGTCCCCGGCGATCTGGAATTCGAGCGGCAGAGGCCACAGGAACTCCAGAATTTCCATCGCGAGGGCCGGAGAGAGAAGGGTCGAATGAAGCTCCGTGCCATCCAAGTCCATGAGGCGGCACCCGTCGTAGAAGATGGAGGGCTGAGAGACGGAGGCCGCCTCCATGTGCTTCCGGGCCGCGCCGAAGATCCGCCCCGTCGCGATCATGATGTCCCATCCGCCCCGCCGGAGACACGCACAGGCGTCCCGAACCTCCGCGGAGACCGTTTCCCCCACCGAAAGCGTTTCGTCGATATCCGTAACGAGAAGCCTCATCGCCGGACTATAATCGCGGACATGCGCGCTCAGGCGACGATTTTCGTGTAGACGTCCCGCAGGAAGTCTTCCGTGACCGATTTCTCCCACCCCTCGCCGAAGTGGCTCAGCCAGAGCTTGTCCATGCCGAGTGCCGTTTTGACCATTTTCTCGACCTGGGAGGCATCGATGCCGTAGTCCTTCGCCCGGGGAACGGGAAAGCGGTTGATTTCGAGGAATCGGAGCGTCTCGTCGTAGCCGCCGCCCCGGTAGAGGTCGGCGAGCCCCAGCATGGAGATCGTTACCGCGACGCTGTGGGGCAGAGTGGGGCCGGCGTTGCTGAGGCCATAGGAAATGGCGTGGCTCGCGCCGACCCGGCCGCCGATCGTGCTGCTCCCCCCGAGAATGGACCCCTGGGCGGACTGAATGGCCGTTTCGAGGCCGTACTCCGAAAGATCCCGCGAAAGAACGCGCCTCGACAGCTTCAGCCCGTCCTCCGCGTCCAGAATAGCGTCTTTCGCACTCGTCTTGCTCAGGGTTATCTCGTAATGGTGGAAGTAGCAGTCCATCATCGTATAGAAGCGGTTGAACTTCTTCACGCCTTCGGAAAGCTGCGGGTCGATGATCGCCGTCCGCGGCGCGACGAGGGGCGTGTTGATGCCGAGTTTTTTCTGCGGCCCCCTCAGCACGGCAATGGGCGTCAGTTCCGCTCCCGTTCCGTTCAGAGTCGGAACGACCCACACGTCGGCACCCCGCACCATGTCGAACCCCCAGCCCTGGTAGTCCGCGGCGGATTTCGGGTTTTTCAGGCAGATCCCCACGGCCTTGGCCAAGTCCATCGTTCCGCCCCCGCCGACACCGACGAACACGTCGGGCTCGTCTCCTTCACGCTCGCGGATCGTTTTCACCAAGGCGTCCACGTCTCCGGTCCGGGGCTCCGAGGCCGTCGCGTCGAACAGAAACAGAGACTTTCCGTCCTCTCCCCGCTCCAGAATGGGTTCGAATTTTTTTTGCCCGCTCAGGGCGCTGTCCAGAATAAAAAACGGGCGCTTCTTCTCTTTTTTCAACAGGCCGAAAAGGTCGCCAATCCCGTCTTTCGACAGAACGATTTGGGTTGGAATCTCGGTCCTCCACCATCGGGGGGAGCGGATGAAACGATCCAGCATGTTCTTTTATCTCCTTCCGACCGCTCAGCCGTCGATGCCGCTGATGCGATCCGATCCGCGTTTGATGCCCAGAGCCACGAGGTCTTTGCCTTTCAGAACATCCCATTTCAGGTTCAGCACCAGAAGGAAAATCGCGGAAAAAGCGTCGACCCGCCAGGAAGAGCTTTCTTTCTCGAAGGCGCTCTGAACCGTCCGCAGCTGCAGGAGCCCCTTGTCCCCTTCCTCCATTTCCTCGAAGAACTTCTCCACCTCGGAGATCGTGTCGATCTCCGCCGCGCGGAACACCTTGTACAGGTATTGAAAACTTTCCTCCAGGTAGTGAGGCGACGGGACGAAAAGGGAAAACCCCGCCTTGATGGCCGTGGAACTCCACCGGTTGAGAAGCGTGTCCTCCTGCGAGTTGAAAAATTCGTAAAGCTCCTCCTCCGTGTAGGTCCGCTCCGCCTGAACGGGAGGCTCCGGGACGATCTGCCGGGGGGGCTCCGGCACGTTGGGGACGAGGACGGCCGCGTCTTTCACCTCTCCCCACAGCGACAAAAAGCCCTCGTCTGCCTCTTCGAGAAGCGCCGCCAGACGAACGAGCTTTCGCTTGAGGGTCTTCTCCGAAATGGAACCGACGCTCAAATTGACGCGGGGGGAAATAGTCGCCCACGCCTCCTGCAAAATCGTTCGCAGCTCCAGCCTGAAAGACAGGCCCGCGTATTTTTTCCATTCCCGCAGAGAAGAGCGGCTTTCCGAGAGGGAAAGGATATAGTAGACGGCGGGATAGCCGAATCGGAAAGGATCATCCAGCCCGCTGGACGGGACGGAAAGTTCGAGGTTCGCCGAAAACTCCGCCCGAATGATCTCCTCTGCCGTGCAGACATCCTCCGGGAAGCGCAGCAGCACCCGCACCGTCACCAAATCCGGAATCGCGTCGAGTCCCGAAATATCCTCCACATAGTGAGAATCCAGCGACTTGACAAACTCGGCAGGTGCTTTGGCCCAACCGTCGATGCTGCAAATCTCGATATCTTCCCGCTCTACGAGGTCCTGAACCAGGTTGCGGATGCGTGCAGAATATTCCTGATAAAGAGAGAGCTTTTCTACATAGCCGATACTGAGTTCATCTATACGACGCTTGTCCAACGCTATCACCGCCCAAGGATTGAGTACACCATACGACAAAAAAGCCGAAATACTTCTTCACTGAAGTATAGCGTAACTGAGGATGCTTGAAAAGCGGGCTGAACGCACCCAAAATTGCCGCAGCGGTCAAAAGACGCATACCCGGCGATGCTCTGCGCTCCTAAGCGCTTCTCTCATCGCCTCAACCCCCGCTCTGAGCAGCGCATCAAGAAAGTATTGATAACATGGCACTGTTGCGTACCGTCTCACGGCGGCGATATAATGAGCGGGAGGTGAGGCATGGTGCGCAAAGACTCTGTCGATATGATCGAAGTTCCCGATATTCTTCCGCCGTCGGACGACGGCGTGTTCAAGACG
>JAISMH010000021.1 GCA_031276855.1 Synergistaceae bacterium | reverse complement strand
GAGCCGGGAAGAGCAGGCACAAAAGCAAAAGAACGCAAAACAACCGCCCCGAAAGGGAACACAAAAAACCGCCGCGCCCCCGCGAACCGCTCGAACTCGAAAAAGCCAACGCAAAATTCCTCCTTGAAAAATTCATCCCTGCAAATTTCACTCTGCTTTGCCTCCATAAGAAAATGCTTGGAAATTTTGCGGTCATCGATTGAAATTCATTCATTAAATAAATATTGGAAAAACGCCCCCCCGCGCAGAAGGGTATACTCATTTGCACACCGTCGGGAGTTCGGAAGAAACATTGTAAAAACTGGGTTTTTGAAAGGGTGATGCGTGAAAAAAGATATGTGCAAAAGGGTATACCCTTCTGCACACACCCCTTAAAATCTTTTTCTAATTTGAATTGTACATCATTCAAGCGGTTTTGCGCAAGCCCAGGGGGGAGGAATCGAACCGGCATCCGGCGCGCGGGGAAACGCGCAGCGGGTGTCCGGTCCGGTCTCGAAAGCGGACATTTTCTCGGACGATTGACAGAGCTTGCGCTACGAACCGCCGTTTCGATTTTTTCGGGCAGGCGGGCCGCAACGCGGCGAATATTCGGCTTCCCGCTCTGCTATAATCGACTATAAAAAGCAGCATCGGATCAAGGGGGTTGAAACATGGCATTCAAGGCAGGCGCCGCGTCCTATCTCTTCAAGTATATCTGGCCTCCCTCGGTTTTCGCGGAGGCGCGCGTCCTCTTCAGAGAATGGCAGCGCAGCGGCGTCAGAAACAAGGCGATACTGGGCGTGTTCTTCATTCCGGCGATGCTGTCGCTGGGCGGTCTTTTGCTGTGCGTCGCCTATTTCGTCCTCTTCAAGCTGCCCTCGTTTATTTTGAGCGTCTTGGGCTGGCTTCTGCTCACCTCCCTCTTCAGCGGAGGGGGGCTGTTCTGTTACGAGAAGCTCGTCGGAAAGAGGCCGTCGGAGACGCGCCGCGCGGAGTCCTACGACTACGACGCGGAAGCGGCGGCGGAAGACGTGGGGCCCGACATGAAGGAAAAGGCCAAAAAATGGTTCGACGGCATACGGCACACGAAATGAAAGAAATTAAGAGAAAATGAACGATAATGTCCGCGGGCCGGACAGGAGGAGTGGGAGTCCATGACGGAAAAGCTCGTCCGCTTCGGGGTGACCGTTCCGGAGGATGTTCTCGCGGAGTTCGATCGGCGTTTGGAGCAGTCCGGCAAGAGGAACCGGTCGGACATGATACGCCAGATGATACGTGCCTACATCACGGAAGGGCGCTGGCAGGAAGAAGAAGGCCAAGTTTTCGGGACGGTGACGCTGATGTACGACCATCATTCGCCGCTCATCTCCAAAAAACTCACCGCCGTGCAGCATGACCACGGCGGCGTCATTATCTGTACGAATCACGTCCATGTCGATCACGACACCTGTCTCGAATGTATCGTCCTCCGGGGCGCCGCCTCGCGCATCCGGGCGTTCATCGGTGCGCTCGGCCGGATGAAAGGGCTCAAGAGCCTCGACACCGTCGTTACGTCGGGCCTGTAGCGAAGTCGAAACCGGAGTCGGAGTTGAATTTGAAATTGGAGTTGAGGGCGTCCGCGCCGTTTCGGCCGTTGAGGGCGTAGTCTGTCGTGTCGTGCGTCAGAAAGGTGAGGGCGACGAAGCCGTCGTTCACCGCGCGGGCGTCGCTGTCCTCCCGTTCCTCGTCGAGGGAGGGAGTGCCGCCCACCCAATAAATTTTCCCGCCCTCCGGGGCCGCGCACGCCTGCACGCGGTTCCGGTAGCGCCGCCGGCCGGCGGCGGCGGCCCGGAAGCCCCGAACCTCCGACGGGGAAATGTTTGGAACGTTCACGTTCAGGAGGGCGGGGCTGTTCGGGTCTTGGCCGAAGACGATGTCCAGATTTCCGATGACCGCCTCGACGGCGAGGAGAGCCGTTTCGTAGTGTTCCCGCCTCTTGCACCGGGCGGCGTCCAAATCGAGAGACACCGCTATGGAGCGGCGGCCCTCGAAATAGCCCTCGCGCGCCGCCGCGACCGTTCCGGAGTAAAACACGTCGCAGCCCAGGTTCGGGCCGCTGTTGATTCCCGACAGCACCAGTTCCGCGTCGGGAACCACCTCCTCCAGCCCCACCAAAGCGCAGTCCGCCGGGGTTCCGCTGCATTTGAAGGCCGCCACCCGCGTGTCGTATTCCGGGAAGGACTCCGGTTTGAGGCTCAGAGGGGCCGTGCTGACGGAATTTCCAGCGCCGCTGCGCTCCCGATCGGGGGCGACGACCGTCACGCCGTGCCCCAGCCCGGCGAGGCGGTTGGCCAAAAGAACGATTCCCCGCGCGTAAATGCCGTCGTCGTTGGAGACCAGTATCTTCATGGTGCTTTCACCATCTTCCCCGGCCGAAGGGCAGGAGGGCCCACAGCACTCTGGCGATCGGATTGAACAGGATGTCGATGACGCCTGTCGCGAGCAGGAAGATCAGGATGAACATGCCGTATTGTTCCAGCCAGTAGTAGGGCTTGAGCAGGCGGAACGGAAGGAAGGCGTAGAGTATCTTGGACCCGTCGAGCGGGGGGATCGGAATCAAATTGAAGGCCGCCAGCCCCATGTTGACGAGAATCATCTGCCAAATCACCTGAAAGCCCGCCATGCCCGTCATGCTCAGCCAGAAGGTTCCGAAGAAGCGCAAAAACAGCACGCACACGACGGCGGTCAGAACGTTGCCCGCGGCGCCCGCCAGAGAGACGAGAATGATGTCCCGCTGCGGATGGCGGAAGTAACGGCTGTTGATCGGCACGGGCTTGGCCCAGCCGAACCCCGCGAACAGGAGCAGAAGCGTTCCGACGAGGTCGAAATGGGCCAAGGGGTTCAGCGTCAGGCGTCCCTGACGCTCCGCCGTCGGGTCTCCGACGAGTTTGGCGGCGTAGCCGTGGCAGAACTCGTGAAAGGTGATCGCCCAGAGTACCGCCGGCACGGTGAGCAGAAGCTCCGCCGGATTGATGCTGGAAAGTCTCATATTGTCCTCCTGAAATCAGTTAATGTGAAGCCGAATAATGTGAATCAAATAACGGGGTCCGGGGCCCGCGGCCCCGGCGGGGTCGGGGCGGAGCCCCGGGAATTTTATACCCGCAGCATGTTTTCCCTGACGTACTCCAATTCCTCGTCGCGATCCGAGATCCTTCCGTCCATGCGCTCCAGCCGGATGCCCTCCAGTATGCTGCCCAGCCACGGTCCGGAGTTGCAGCTCATTTTCAGAAGGTCCGCGCCCGTCAGCTCTCCCCTGAGGGGCCTCAGAAACGTGGCGTAATGCGCGATCCAGCGCCGCGTCTGGCGGCGTTCGACCGCCGCCCAGCAGCAGAGGAGCGGAATCAGGGCATAATTGCTCAGAAAAAGATAGACCTCGGAATTCTTGAACGTCTTTTTGGAGTTGAAGAACTGCTTGACCTGCGGCAGGGCGGCGATGCTGTCGGCGAGGATCCGGCGCTCGGCCGGCGCCAGGTTCAGGCGGTCCATGACGAGAGACTGCAGTCCCGCGGCGGAGTCCATGAGAAAGACCGCCACATAGGCCAGCCATTCGAGTCCCTTGAAATTGAGCCCCGCCTTTTTGGCCGGAGGCAATATCATTTGCAGACGCTTCATCCGCTTCGCCGCGGTTGCGTTGAAGCGCGGCCCGGAGAAGAGGGCCTCCCAAACCTCCAGTTCCCGCATCCGCGCGGCGATTTTTTCGGGCCGGCGCTCCCTGAAAATGAGCTCCAACTCTATCCGAACGCGGAAGGCGGAGAGCTTGGCCATCAGCCCGCCCTGAAGGGCGTTGCCCAGAAGGCGCAGCGTGTTGTCCTCGAATCGCATGTGCAGGCGCTGCTCCAGCCGGATGCCCCGCAGGATGCGGGAGGGGTCCTCCACGAAGCTCAGGTTGTGCATCACGCGCAGAATCCCCTCTTTCAGATCCCGCCGGCCGCCGTAAAAGTCGATCAGCGTCCCCCAGTCGTCCTCGGCCAGGGAGACGGCCATCGCGTTGACGGTGAAGTCCCGCCGTCCCAGATCCTGTTTCAGGGAGTCGCTCGACACCTCCGGCATGGCCGCCGCGTACTCGTAAAACTCGCGCCGCGCCGTGGCGATGTCCACCTTCCGTCCGCCGGAAAACGAGAGGGTCCCCGTCTTGTAGCGCCCGTGGATGGCACTGCGGCATCCGGGTTCGTCCCAATTTCGGATGAAGGCCTCCGCGTCTCCTTCGACGGAGATGTCCAAATCGACGTTCTTCTCCCCCTTCAGGATGTCGCGAACCGTTCCGCCGACGAGGTAGGCTTTCATGCCCAGGTCCGTCGCCTTCTTTCCGATGCGGCGCAGCAGATCCAGGGTTTCGGCGCCGCAGGAGTCCGCGAGCAGGGGCCCGATCTCCTCCATCCAGAGGAAGCTCTTGCCCGTGCTTTTCTCTCCGGGAACCCGGTATGTCTGGTAGAGGGCGCGCACGAGGTCCGCGCGCGTCACGAGGCCGATGATCCGGCCCTCCCGGAGCACGGGCAGGCGCTCGAAGCTGTAGGTCGCCATCAGGCGATGAGCCTCGTTCACGGACGCGTCGGACGAAATGGCGATGATACCCTCCGTCATAAAATCGCGGACCAGGGCGCGGTCGAAACCGTGGAGGTGGGCTTTGTCCAAGTCTTTGCGCGTCATCATGCCCACAACCTCCCCTTCGTGAACGACGGGCAGGGCCTGGTGTCCGAAGCGCAGCATCGTGCGGTACGCCTCCGCGACCGAGGCCTCGGGCGACATCGCCACCACCGGGGAGGTCATGATGCTGTCGATCCTGACGAGAGGCTCGATCGCCTCGGAAAGCCGCGCCTTCACCTCCTGCAGGAGCTCGCGGGGGTCTTTCTCCTGGAACTTCGCCGACCCGGCCTGCACGTGCCCGCTGCCGCCGTAGGGGGCGAGAAAGTCCTTCACGTTCAGGACGTTCGCCGCGCTGCGGACGATCAGATGCGTTCTTCTGCCGCCGCGCACCGCCACGGCCGTGACGTGGGACTCGTAATAGTCCTTCAGTTTATGAACGAAAAGAGCGGCGTCCTCGACGTACTCCTCCAAGTCCGCCCAGGACAGGACGACCTTCGCGCCGCTGACGTAGCTTTCCTCCGCGTTCTCCGTCAGGGCGTCCAGCAGGGCGCGCTCGCTCGGGGGCATGGCGGACTCGATGCGCGTCAGGATCATGGACATATCGGCCCCCATATGGCGAAGACGCGCCAGAACGGCGATGTCCCTGTCGGTCGTCGCGTCGTAGGTCAGGGCGCCCGTGTCGTCGTAGATGCCGATGGAAAAAAGAGTCGCGTCCTCGCGGGAAATTCTCGCGCCCGCGCGGAGGAGCCGCTCGACGATCATCGTCACCGTCGCCCCCAAGGCTTCGTAGAACATCTTGCTGACGGGAATGTCGTCCATCGTGGGCGGATGGTGATCGTAGACGCACACCTCCACGTCCTGTCTGCCCGCCAACGCCGCGAACGGTCCGAGGCGGGAACGTGAGCGCGTGTCGACCACAACCATCAGAGTCACCTGATCCATGGGGATTTTGCTCGGTTTCTGGATCGGCCACAGGTGCCCGTAATGCTTCAGAAAATCCCTCACGCGGCGGGTCATCGTCCCGGGCGGACAGATGACGGCGTCGGGGTAGAATTTCTGCACCGCGACCATGCTGGCCAGAGAATCGAAATCCGTGTTGAGGTGACTCGTTATCAGCCGCAACTCAAAGACCTCCGCAATCTTCAAAACTTAAAAGGGACGCGCACCGCCCCCGCTCGGCTGCAATCAGCGTTTCTGTAAGGCCATGACTTCATTATATATTCTTTCGACCGTTTTTCCCAACTCGACCCGATCGCCGCCGTTACGGACGACGTGGTCCGACAGGGCCATGCGTTCTTCGCTCGGCATGAAAAAGCTCTCTCTCCGCGTCATCTCGGCCTCGTCCCAGCCTCTCGCGCGGCAGCGCGCCAGGCGGATCGCGCGCGGCGCCGTCACGAACACCCTGACCGTCACCCAGGGGGCGACGCCCGCCTCGAAAAGGAGCGGGATCTCGACGACGCCCCATTCCCCCGCGCCCAGGCGGCCGACGCGGCGGTCGAGTTCCTCCCGAATCCTTGGGCGAAGGAAGAGGGAGAGCCAGTCGTACTCCGCGCGGCCGGACTCCGCGAAAATCCGGTCGGCGACGGCCCGATGAACGACGCGTCCCGCCCCGTCGAGGATGTCCCCGCCCCAGCGCCCGGCGGCGGCCTCGACGACTTCGGGGGTCCGCCACAGGTCGGCCACGACGCGATCGGCGTCGATCAGGACTCCCCCGAGCGCCTCGAACAGCCCGGCGACGGTGGACTTACCAGCCCCAACGTCGCCGGTTACGGCCATAACCGTATTTTTCGTCACGACTGGCGCCGCCTTTCCATTTTTCCCGTCCCTTGCGTTCCCGGCGCTCGTCCACCTGCTTGTACTCGTCCGATATTTCGTAAAGGAAGCGCGAAAAACCCTTGTCCTGCGTGACGCCGTACAGGCGTCTCTCCTCCGCGGCCGTGAGGTAGAGCCGCTCTTCCGCGCGGGTCATGCCCACGTAGCAGAGCCGGCGCTCCTCCTCCATCTGCGCGGGGTCGTCCTGAGCCCGGTAGTTCGGAAAAACGTTCTCCTCCATTCCCACCAGAAAGACGACGGGAAACTCCAGCCCTTTAGCCGCGTGAAGAGTCAGAAGGCTGACGACCCTGTGCTCGTTCGGGTCGTTTTTGTCGGCGTCGGTGAAAAGCGCGGCCTCGGCCAGGGCTTGGGCCAGATCCTCCCCCGCCGGCACGATGGAGCGCAGTTCCATGACGTTCTCGTACCGGTCCTCCCAGTCGTCGGGGTTCTTCCGGCGCAGCAGATCCTCGTAGCCCATCGCGCCCATGATGTGGTCGATCGCCGCCCCGATGTCGCCGGAAAGCGTCAGGAGCTTTCGCATGTTTTTCCCCAGCTCCGCCAAGGCCTGCCCCACCTGCCCCCGGATGGGGCACTTCCCCTCGGCCAGGGCCTCCCAGAAGGCTTCCGCCGCCGCGCCGAATTCCCCGAGGCCCGCCGCCCAGGCCGACAGCTCCGCCGTTTTTTTCGGGCCCAGCCCCTTCACCGTCAGGCCCGCCGCGCGCTCGAACGCGGAGGCGTCCGCGGGGTTGAGCGCCGCTTTCAGCACGGCCAGCACGTCGCGGATTTCCTTGCGCTCGTAGAAGGCGATTCCCCGCACCACCCGGTAGGGTATCCCGGCCTCCAGAAATTTCTGCTCGTAAAGGCGGCTCATCGCGTTCTGGCGGTAGAGAAGGGCAATATCGCCGTAGGAGTAGCCGTCTTTCGCGCGCAGTCTCTCGATCTCCGCGGCGATGTAGTCCGCCTCCTGAAAATCGCTCTCCGCGAGCAGGGCGCGGACCTTCTCCCCCGCGCCGCGCGCCGTCCGAAGGTTTTTCTCCATGCGGGCGGAGTTGTTGCGGATAAGCGAGTTCGCCGCCCCCAGAATGTTCCCGCTGGAGCGGTAATTTTCGTCCAGCACGATGACGTGCGCCTTGCGGCGCCCGGTTTCCGCCTCCCGCGGGGAGGTTCCTGCCGCCTCCCGCGGGGAGGTACCTTCCGCCTCGCCCCCCGCGTCCCCGGACGCCTCCGGCGCGCGCCCGGCCGTCTGAAAGTCGCGCTCGAAGTTCAATATCATGCCTATCTCCGCCCCGCGCCAGCCGTAAATCGACTGGTCCGGGTCGCCCACCACCATGATCCTGCCGCCCTCTCCGGCCAGACGGCGCAACAGGTGGTACTGCGGCCTGTTGACGTCCTGATACTCGTCCACGAGAAGCCATTTTATCCGCCTCCGCTCCCGCTGCAGCAGGTCGGAGTCCGCCGTCAGCATCTGAAGCGGGCCGATCAGAAGGTCGTCGAAATCGACCGCGTTGCGCTCGCGCAGCAACTTCTGATAGCGCTGGCAGACCTCCAGGTAAAGCCCTTCGAGAAGGGAGGCGCGGGAGCCCGGCGACCAGGCCGCCTTTTCCCTTGAAATCGCGTCCAGCACCGACGCCGGCTCGACCTCTTTCGTGTCGATTTTCGCCTCGTCCAGGATCTGTTTCACCAGCGCGCGGCTGTCGCCCCGGTCGAACACGGCGAAGCCCGGCCGAATGCGGAGGATGCGCTCCGTTTCCTCCTTGTTGCGGAAGAGAAAGCGCAATCCGAAAGCGTGGAAAGTGCTGACCTGCACCTCGTCGGCCCTGGGGACGAGGGCCGAGACGCGCTCCCGCATCTCTCCCGCGGCCTTGTTGGTGAAGGTCACGGCCAGAATCTGCCATGGCGCGGCGAGCCCGGCGGCGATCAGCCACGCCGCCTTGTGGGTCAAAACCCTCGTCTTGCCGCTTCCCGCGCCGGCCAAAACCAAAAGAGGCCCGTCGACATAAGTCACGGCCTCTCTTTGGCGCGGGGCCAGCTTGGACAGTATTTTTTCCGCGTCACTCGGCATCCGCGCGATTCCCCTTCGAGTGTACTTCTTTCAGATTATCTGCTTTCAGGCGTTTTTCTTTCAGGCGTTCGGAAATGAACGAAATCCACTGTCCGATTCCCTCGCCGGAGGCCAGATTCAGCTCCAGAATGGGCGCCCGCGGATTGAGGGATCGCACGTCCCGCGTGAACAGATCTCTGTCGAACCGCACGTAGGGCAGCAGATCCGTCTTCGTCAGCAGCACCGCCTCGGCCTGAGCGAAGAGCATGGGGTACTTGAGAGGCTTGTCCGAGCCCTCCGGGACGCTCGACACGGCGACCTTGAAGTCCTCCCCCAGGTCGAACTCCGCGGGGCAGACGAGGTTCCCCACGTTTTCGATGAAAAGGACGTCCAGCCCGCCGAGGGAAAGCGACGAAAGCGCCTTCTCGACGACGTGCGCTTCCAGATGACAGCCGCCCCGCGTGTTGATTTGAAGGGCCTCGATGTTTTTGGCGGCCAGGCGTTCGGAGTCCCGCGACGTTTCGAGGTCTCCCTCGATCACCGCGAAGGAAAAACCGGCCTTCCCCGCCGTTTCTTCCAGCAGCGTCGTCTTGCCGCAGCCGGGGGAGCCGATGATGTTGACCATCAGAATTTTTCTGTCGCTCATGGCCTGTCTGTTCCGAAGGGCGTATTTTTCATCCTCCGCCATCACGGCCTGCTGTATCGTCACCACTTTGCGCATCGCGTTTTCCATTCCCTTCCGAATCCGGCAGACGGCCCGAAGCCGAAAACTCAAACTCAAACTCAAACTCAAATTCAAAACCAATAACCAAACCCAAGCCAAGCCAAACCAAACCAAAACTCCGCCCGCCGAGAGTTCTTTTACCTTATATCATATCACGCGGCCGGTCGGCATTTTTTCTTAAAAAATATGCTGTACGTAAGCCGAATACCTTTGACCTTTTCCTTTTTGGTCTTCAAAATGGAGCCACTGCTTGGCGCAAGACAGCTTCGGCACCGTCTGCAACGTCACCGGCGACGGCGCGATCGCGATTCCGGCAGACCGCCTGACGGGCAAATCCAAGGCCGCGGCGTCGGCGTAAAAAGCCCCGTGTTTTCCGAGTCTTCCGCAAAGTCCGCAACTTTCCCTAACTTTTTTGACGCTTGGATTCGACGCTCTCTTCGATCCTGAATACCGCGAAGGTTTCAGAAGAGGGCTCTTTGTCTCCATCGAAAGAAAATTTTTCCAACCCTTTTATGGAGAAGAAACCTCTTTCGAGCTTGGGGGCCGAATTTGTATCCACATATTTGGAAAGGTTTAGGGCGACTTCCTCCGCGAGCGTGCCGGAGCCCTGCCCCCGCCCGCCGATTTTTTTGTCCGCCAGGCCGTTTTCAACGAGCAGTACCGCGATCTGATAGGGCGAAAGAAAACAGGCTTCGTCCCTATTGCCTCCCGTGTACCGACATCCCCGAAGCAGTTCAATAACATCCTCTGCCGTCCAAGACATTGCGAACACATCCTTTCAAATAGTAAAAAATTTCTTCAATAGTAAAAATTTCTGCAACAATATCTTTCATTCAGATTCACATCGTCGTTCCAACCAGAGTCCGAAAACTCCAGTTCAATTTCTTCAACTTACTTCACTCCACTCGATCTTATGTTCGAGATAATCCATTGCCGTCCTTCCTTCGTTGTCTCGCATGTCTTCGTCCGCGCCGTTTTCGATCAGTATATTCGATACAGTATAGCGGCGATTTCAGCTAGATTCAGATTCGCTGCGGACATCATCAAGGCAGTTCGTCCGCTCCCAGTCTGAGCGTTAACGTCTGCGCCAGCCTGTATCAGTGCGTTATACACTTCGGGATGGGGGTTCAAAAGCATTGCTGCCCGCAGCAACGGTGTCATCCCCATGATACAAACATTCACATCCGCTCCGCCTTTTATTAACGCGTTGACGACTTCATAGGAATTCTTTTGCTCAATAGAAAGAATTAAAGCGGTTAATTCACTTTCACTGCGAGCATCGACATCAGCGCATGAATGCGACATTTTTTTATTCTATCATTTTTTGCACTTTTCAAGAGTGCTTGGGGTTTGGACGCGCAGGGCAACAGCATTTGGGAATCTCTAAAAACGATAAGGGGAAGCTGAACGATTACCAAAGAAGCAACCCCGGGGCGGAGCCCCGAGGCTGCTGTTAAGGCCGGTCTTTCTTCTGTTCTCTTTTTTTCTGTTCTTCTGCCTTCCGCGCTTCGCGGAGCCTACGCCTCCGCGAGCTGCTTGAGGCGCCGGGCGAGCAGCTTCTTGCGGCGGGTGGCCGTGTTGCGGTGCATGACGCCTTTCACGACGGCCTTGTCGATCACGCTCTGCGCGATGTTGAAGCTCCTGGTCACCTCTTCGCCGTCTTTGGCCTCCACGGCCGCGAGGACTTTCTTGACGGCGTTCTTGCAGCGGGTGATCCAATAGCGGTTGAAGACACGGTTGCGCTCCGCGACGCGGACGCGCCTTTCGGCGGATTTCTTGTTGGGCATTCCAAAATCACCTCCTCGATTAAATTAAATGTAAATTAAAAAGCAAATTAAATTGAAAATGTAAAAAGCCCATCCCAATTTTCGGCAGAACCGGTAAAACGTGAAACCGATGAGACACGAACCGGTAAAATATTGTAGCATTCGCTATAATATATCCGCAAGGGCCACAATCTCGTTTCGTGTTCAGGGGTGAACTATACCACGAAAACGCCGCTTTCGGATTTTTTTTCTTCTTCCGGCCTTCTGGCCCGCCGCTTTGAAGGATACGAACACCGGCCGCAGCAGACGGAACTCGCGCTCGCGGTTCACGATTTTCTTCTCGATCCCGCCCAGTCGGCAATGGCGGCGGAGGCTCCCCCCGGCGTGGGCAAGACCTTCGCCGTCCTGATTCCTTCCATTCTGCTGGCCCTGACGCGGGAAAAACACATTCTTTTTCTCACCGCCGGCATCGCGCTGCAGGAGCAGCTGATCGGCAAAGACCTGCCAAAACTCCGATCGCTTCTCGGCAAGAGCTTCACGTACGGGCTTCTGAAGGGGCGCGGCAACTACGCCTGCCTCAGGCGGTCCTTCGCCCTGCAGGGGGCGTACCTACCGGGGGCGGAGGGGCGCGCGCCGCTCGACCTCCGGCGGTGGCTGGAGGAAACGGAGTCGGGGGACCTCGCCGAGCTTTCCCTGCCCGCCGGGCACCCGCTGCTCTTTCAAGCTTCGGCCGGCGCGCGCGGCTGCCTGGGGGCCGCCTGTCCCTTCCGGGGGCGCTGCTTCGTTGTCCAAGCCCTTCGGGAGGCGCAGGACTGGCAGGTCGTCGTTGCCAACTACCACCTCTTTTTTTCGCACATTCTGGGGGGAAAGGGGTCTTTTCCGGTCCGGTACGACTGGCTGGTCTGAGACGAGGCCCACCGCATCCCCGACGCCGCCCGCAACGCGGCGACGGTGGAGGCGGGCGCCGAGGACGGGGCGGCGCTCCTGCGCTCCCGCGCGCTCGCG
>JAISMH010000112.1 GCA_031276855.1 Synergistaceae bacterium | reverse complement strand
AAAACTACTCTACTCCTCGCTTCCTCGCTTCCTCGCTTCCTCGCTTCCTCGCTTCCTCGCTTCCTCGCTTCCTCGCTTCCTCGCTTCCTCGCTTCCTCGCTTCCTCGCTTCCTCGCTTATTGTAGACGCTATAGAGACATCTGTCAAGGGTGTTTTGCATGAATATTTCCTTCCCTTTCTCTTGTTTCAGATTAGTACGCAAGTAAGGACTTTATGCCTCATCTTGTGCAATGGGGCCATGTCTGACTGCTTCGTAAAGATGTTTATTGGTAACCGTTCAAACCCCCTGCGTCCGATTTCCATCTGACAGTGGTTTTTCATTCAAGGGGGTTCGAGGGGCCAATGAGCCCGCTTTTGGGCGAACGAACTCCGCCCCCCTGAGCTTGAACGGATACGTTTATTGATTACGTCAAAAGACGCAAACAAAAAACAAACCTCCAACTATTTGGCTTTCACAGCCTTTCGACATGCGCGCCGTCGGAGGGGGTGCATATGCAGGTGTAAATGTCTTTGCCCGTTTTTTCGCGGTACTGCCCGGAGACGCTGGCGGCGAACTCGCGCGCGGCCGCGGCGTACAGAAGGGCCACCGCGCCGCCGCCGAATCCTCCGCCCATCGCGCGGGCTCCCAGGCAGGCGGGATGAGCGCGGGCGATGGCGCAGATCTCGTCGAGTTCGGGGGAGGACGCCTCGAATTCGTACTGAATGCTGAAGTGGCTTTCGCTCATCAGGGTTCCGAAAAGATGGCTCTCGTTGTACTCCATCGCGATAGCCGCGGCGCGGGTTCGCATGTTCTCGGCAAGAACATGGCGCACCCGGCGGAAAAGAACCTCGGGCATGTCCTTTTGGTGCGCGTCCAGCATTTCCAGCGTCGCGTCCCGCAGAGAGGGAAGCCCGAAAATTTCGCACGCGGCCTCGTACTCTTTCCGGCGTTCGTGGTAAGCGGCTTCTCCCAGGGAGGGAGGCGTATCGGTGCTCAGAACCACCGCGGCGCCGTTCTCGAAGAAGTCGAAGAAGTGGGCATCCAGAGTGCTGCAATCGAGCAGAAGAGCCTTGCCGGCCTGACCGAGGGCACAGACCGCCGGGTCCATCACGCTGCGCCGCGTTCCGATCCATCGATTGTCCGCGCGCTGCGCCAGAACCGCGATTTCGGTTTTCGAGAAGCCGAGCTGCCCCAGTTCGTCGAAGGCCAGAAGCGCCGAGACCTCCAGCGCGGCGGACGACGCGAGGCCGATCCCCTGAGGGATGTCGCTCAGCAGCACGGCGTCGAAGCCGGTCAAAGAGAGAGTTCTGCCGCGGCTTTCGCTCTCCTGCCGCAGGGCGGAGGCGCAGCCCCGGATGTACTCGAACCAGGCGTCCCGCCCCTTCTCCGGCGCCTTGCGCGCGTCGAAGGAAAGCTCCCTGCCGCCGCCGTCGCCATCAATGTAAAAAACGCGCACCGTTCCGTCCTTCCGTCCGCGAACCCCCATCCAGACGGCCCGGTTGATCGTCATCGGAAACACGAACCCGTCGTTATAATCGGTATGATCCCCAATGAGGTTCACCCCGCCCGGCGTCCGGACGAGAAACTCCGGCGCTTCCCCGAAATGGCCGCGAAAAGCCTTGAGAACCTCCTCCCGCGTCACTCTTGGAGTGCCTTTTCTTGGAGTGTTTTTTTCTCCCATGTCCTCAGCTCCCTGCCGTAAATCAAGGTTAAGCGGCATCCTCGGGCCTCCGAGACGATTGCCCGCTTTTAGTGTAATATATTAAGTTATCCCGGGCAAGGGTTCGAGAAAAAATCAGGGTTCGAGAAAAAATCGATGAAAGAGATTCGGAAGTCCGCGGCAAGGAGGTTTCGCCATGCAGTACAGAACCGGAAAAGAGATACGCGAGCTTTTCATAAATTTTTGGAAGGAAAAGGGAAGCCATCACTATCCCAGCTTCTCCCTGATACCGGACGACCCGTCCCTGCTTTTCACCATCGCGGGCATGGTCCCGTTCAAGGCGTACTACCTGGGGCTGCGCGCGCCGGAGTACCCTCACGCCGTGACCTGCCAGAAGTGCGTGCGCACCAACGACATCGAAAACGTCGGGCGCACGGCGCGGCATCACACGTTTTTCGAGATGCTGGGCAACTTCGCCTGGGGCTCCTATTTCAAAAAAGAGGCCATCACCTGGGCCTGGGAGTTTCTGACGGAGCGGATAGGGCTTGACCCGGAGAAAATGTACGCATCCATCTATAAGGACGACGAGGAGGCCTTCGGCGCGTGGCGGGGCGTGGGGCTCCCGGAAGGGCGGATCCGCCGGTTCGGCCAGAACGAGAACTACTGGTTCATGGGCGAGCAGGGCCCCTGCGGACCCTGTTCCGAAATCTATTACGACCGGGGCGAAAAGTACGGCTGCGGCTCCCCGTCCTGCGGCGTCGGGTGTGACTGCGACCGCTATATGGAGATCTGGAACCTGGTTTTCACCCAGTACGACCGCCGGAAAGACGGTTCCCTCGCCCCCCTGCCGCGCAGCAACATCGACACGGGCATGGGGCTGGAGCGCCTGACCTCCATCGTGCAGGGCGTGGACACGGACTACGAAACCGACCTTTTCATGCCCCTGAGCGAACACAGCTTCATGAAAGCGGGAATACGC
>JAISMH010000109.1 GCA_031276855.1 Synergistaceae bacterium | reverse complement strand
TGAACTTCTGTATGATGTTGGGCGCCACCAGATGTTCCGCCAGTTCCCCGAAACGATGACCCAACTTCCCGAACCGCTCGTCAGTCGCTTTCATCTGCCGGGCGACCTCCTGTATCTTCCGGTCGGTTTCTTCGCTCAATTTCTGCATACGCCGATCCGACTCCTGGAACATCGCCCAGACTTTTTCAAAGGTCAAGCCCATCTCCGGTTCTCGAACCGCCGTTCCCATTTCGTTCACCTCCCGCCGCGAAAAATTTTTAACTTTATTCTATCACTGCGCCGGGACGAGCGGCAATGGCCCGCAAACACCCCGAAACCGCAGGCTGCGGTTTCGGACTGGTATTTTCCGCGTGACGCGATGGGTATTCTGTGCTATTGTGATAAAAAGATTTCGGTTCGTGACAGAGGGCCGGAGACTCAAAATTCGGGAGGGAACGACATGTCCAAAGACACGGAGAAAATTGTAAAACTGCTGGGCAAGGACGCGAAAGATTTGTTGGAGCACAAGTGCGGGACAGTCGAAGCGGACGCCCTCTCCTTGCCGGGGCCCGATTTCATAGACCGCGTCTGGGCTTCGTCGGACCGCCCCATTCCCGTTCTGCGCTCGCTCGCGGCCCTCTACGGGCACGGACGCCTGGCCGGAACCGGCTACGTCTCCATTCTGCCCGTCGATCAGGGAGTCGAGCACTCCGCGGGCGCCTCGTTCGGCCCGAACCCCATCTACTTCGACCCGGAGAACATCGTGAAGCTGGCCGTCGAGGCCGGGTGCAACGGCGTCGCCAGCACCCTGGGCGTGCTGGGGATGGTCGCGCGCAAGTACGCCCACAAGATCCCCTTCGTTCTCAAACTCAATCACAACGAGCTTTTGACCTACCCCGAGAAACACGATCAGGTGCTTTTCGCCTCCGTGGAGCAGGCTTGGGACATGGGGGCCGTCGCCGTGGGCGCGACCATCTACTTCGGCAGCGAGGAAGCCACGCGCCAGATACAGGAAATCTCGCAGGCGTTCAAGCGCGCCCATCAGCTTGGCATGGCGACGATTCTCTGGTGCTACCTGCGCAACGCCGCTTTCAAGACGAAAGAAAAGGACTATCACGTCTCCGCGGACCTGACGGGACAGGGCAACCATCTGGGCGTCACGATCGAGGCCGACATCATCAAGCAGAAGCTGCCCGAGAACAACGGCGGCTACACGGCCCTTTCCTTCGGCAAGACATCGCCCGAGGTCTACGTCAAGCTGACGTCCGACCACCCCATCGACCTGACCCGGTATCAGGTGCTTTGCTGCTACGCGGGGCGGGCGGGTCTGATCAATTCGGGCGGAGCGTCGGGCGGTGAGACGGACCTGGCCGAGGCCGTGCGCACGGCGGTGATCAACAAACGCGCCGGCGGCATGGGGCTGATTCTGGGACGCAAAGCCTTCCAGCGCCCGATGAAGGATGGAGTGCAGATCATCAACGCCGTTCAGGATGTCTACCTCAATAAGGAGATCACGATCGCCTGAAAGGCTTCCTGATTGTAGCCGCTGAACGCCGTTTTGGCCGCTAAACGCCGAACAGTCCGGCGATGTCGGCGTTGTCGATGACGCGCCGCGACTTTTTGCCCGCATTCTTGAGCAGGCTTTCTATTTTTCCGTCGACCGATTTTTTGAGCAGAGCGGAGAAGTCGATGCCGCGCAGAGTAAAAAACAGAAGCGGATCGCGATCCAGCCGCGCCCCTAAAAAAAACTGACACCGGCTAATATCAGGTAAAATCCTTCTCGAAAATCTCGAATTCGGCGGAATAATGGGTTCTGCAGAATTTGAGATGCTGCGAAATATGTGAAAAAAAGACCGTTTGGGGGCAAAACCAATCATGCTGAGCGTGTTGGATATTTTCAAAATCGGAATAGGGCCGTCCAGCTCCCACACCGTGGGCCCCATGAAAGCCGGCCGCCTTTTTGCGGACGAACTCGAGGAAAAAGGTCTTTTCCCGTCTGTCACCCGGGTATCCGTGGACATGTACGGCTCGCTGGCCCTGACGGGGAAGGGGCATTACACGGATATGGCCGTTATCATGGGCCTGGCGGGAAATCTGCCCGACACGGTGGATATAGACGCCATCCCGGCTTTTCTGGCGGAGGTCAGGCGGCGGGAACGTTTGCCGCTGGGCGCTGCCGGCCGGCGGCGCGAGGTGGACTTTTCGCGCGCGGAAGGTATCCGCTTTCACCCGGAGAATCTGCCCCTCCACGAAAACGGCCTTGAAATCCATGCCTTTTCGGGAGAGAAAGAAGCGTACTCCAACACCTGGTATTCCATCGGCGGCGGATTTATCGTCGACGCGGCGCATTTCGGACAAAACACGGACGGCGGCGCGCCGGTCGATGTTCCTCATCCTTTCGGCTCCGGAGCGGAACTGCTGGCCGGCTGTCAGGAAGCGGGGCTGTCCGTGTCCGCTCTGGTGCTGCGGAACGAACTGGCTCTGCGCAGCCGCCCGGAGATCGAACGCTATTTCACCGAGGTATGGAACGTCATGAAGACGACGATGGAGCGGGGCATGAACACGGAGGGGATACTGCCCGGCGGACTCAAAATAATCAGGCGGGCCGCGCCGCTGCGGTATCTTCTGGAGGCCGCGGATCGCTCTGTCAGCGACCCGATGAAGATCATCGACTGGGTGAACATGTTCGCTCTGGCCGTGAGCGAAGAGAACGCGGCCGGCGGACGCGTGGTGACGGCGCCCACGAACGGTTCCTGCGGGGTCGTCCCCGCGGTGCTGGCGTATTACGATCGTTTCGTGGTCCCCCTGACGACGGAAATGCTGATTCGCTTCTTCACGGCCGCCGGCGCCGTCGGACTCCTCTTCAAGCAAAACGCCTCCATCTCCGGAGCGGAGGTCGGCTGTCAGGGAGAGGTCGGCGTCGCCTGCTCCATGGCGGCGGGAGGGCTGACCGAACTGATGGGGGGAAGTCCCGCTCAGGTCGCCGGGGCAGCGGAGATCGCCATGGAGCACAGTTTGGGGCTGACCTGCGATCCTATAGCAGGCCTGGTTCAGGCTCCCTGTATCGAGCGCAACGCCATCGGGGCGGTCAAGGCGATCAACGCCGCGCGGATGGCCACCCGGCGTACCGTTCCGCCGCGCGTCACCCTGGACGAGGTCATCGAAACCATGTATCAGACGGGCAAGGACATGAACGCGAAGTACCGGGAGACCTCCACCGGCGGACTCGCCCGGATCGTACACTGCGAATGAGACCGATGACGATGTTTGCGGGTAAATCGTTCAAACCCTGTATACCATGCCCAGTCAGGGGGGCCATCTGCCCCCCTGAACTTGAGCGTTTACCGTTGTCCTTGCAGCCCGGAATGATGCGCAAGAGCGTTTGCAAGAGCGTTTGGATGAATAATACCGCGTTCGTTCAGTTTGAAGTGAGACAACGCCTCGACAAGGGTTTCCTCTTGTCCGTTCAACGCTTCAACCTGCGCCAGTACGTCTTTCGCGCCGTTCGCCATTTCAGTGGCTGATTGACGGATATTGCCGCCCGCGGCCACTGTATCGAGTATTTTCGCCGACATGCTCTGAACGCCTGCCGCGATCTCTTCGCTTGAAGCCGCCTGTTCTTCCGCGACCGCCGCAAGATCCTGAGTCGCGCCGGATATCTCGCTGAGGTCTTCGATTATCGTCATGATAGAATGCTCGGCCTTGAATGAAATATCTTTGACCTTGTTGCTGTCGGAATCGTTTTCCTTGGAGTATTGTTCTATTATGCTCAGTTCCGACGTGATAGTCGCCGCGAGATCGTCGATATTTTTCGTCGCGATACGGCTGTCGCCTGCGAGTTTGCGGACTTCTTCCGCGACGACCGCAAAACCGCGCCCCGCTTCCCCGGCCCGCGCCGCCTCTATCGCGGCGTTGAGGGCGAGTAAGTTCGTCTGAACCGCGATCCCCGCTATTTGCGAGACGATGTTTTGTATCTGACGCGCGCTTCCTCCGAGTTTGACGATTGCCGAAGTGGCTTCGCCGGAACTCTTCGCGACTCGCTCGATTCCCTCTACCACCTCGCGCATGGCAGTTTTACCCGCTTCGCCGGCGTTCCTCGCGTCGTCCACCTTTCGCGCTATATCCGTCCCTTTCTCAGCCGTAGTCTGAGCGCCGGCCGCCACTTCCTCGACAGACGCATTCAACCCCTCGCCGGTTGAAGCGAGCGCATTCAAGTTGCCGCTCATCTTGCCGACGCTGACGGTCGCTTTTTCCATCGTTGCGTCCGTACGTTCCGCTATGGAATAGAGATTTGCGGTAACATCCCTCAGTCTTGCCGCGACTCCGACCACGTTTCTCATCGCGCTCTCCTGTTTGATAACCATTCCGGTAAGCGCGTCGGCGAGAACGCCGAGTTCGTCTTTCCCCTCGTGATTGAAATCCCTTCTCGCTACGGTCAGGTCCCCCGTACCGATGCGCTCGGCCAGAGCCACGATCGTCCCAAGCGGTTTCGCAATGCTGCGCGATATGAGAAACGCCATCATCAACCCCAGCAGAACGGCTATCCCCGTACAGGCAATCAACAAAAAAACGGCTCTTTCCACGCCGAACGCGGTTTCAGAGGAAAACGCCTGTATACGCGCCATGGCAAGTTCTTCCAAGTTGGTGGATTCCGATTTCAGAATCGGTAACTGCTTCGCGCGTATATCCTTTTCAGCGGCCATCGCGGAAAAATTTTTTATCTGAGGCGACAGGTCTTTTTCATAAGCCAAAAAGGCCGAAGTCATTTCTTCCAGCAGACCTAATTCCTCTCTGGAGACGAGAATGCCTTTCATTTCCTCCAGACTTTTTTTGATGGGCGGGGTCAGCTCGGCGACGGCGCCCATGGACTTTGGGTCGTTGGTTAAATCCGAACGGAACATGGCAAGCCGCATGTTTTGAATTGCCGTCGCAATGTCGGAAGACATGCGAAACGCGGTGACATATCGCCTGATGCCGGACATGTCGTTGTTCTGCAACGCCGCCTCGAGCGCGGCGGTGAACAGACGGACGAATTTCCCGGTGACAGATGTCAGTTCTCCCCCTGATTTACTCTGCGCACTGAAATTCCTCGTGTGATTGTCAAGGAGAGAGAAGGTTTTTTCGACCGATTCCCTGTATATCTTATATGCAGGGAATATCTTTTCCCGGAACGCTTTTGGTGTCTGCAGCGCGGCATCCGCTTCCCCTAAAGCAAGAAGGCGCTCACTGAGCGATTGGACGGCGGCCAGATTGTTTTTGACATCGGCGACGGTCAATTCGATTTGCTCCTTCGTCTTGGAGTCCTGCATAAGGATCACCGACTCGGACAACTTGAAGAGAGACTGGATCAGATACGTGTTTATTTCAATCGTGGGAACGATTATATGGTTTACATAGCCGCTGTTCCGTTCGACGCGCGCTAAATAGACCCAATTCACGGCAACTGACGCAACAAATAGAATCAACAGAATCCCAAACCCGAAAAACAGTTTCAAGCTGATTTTGACATTCTTCCACATATCATAACCTCCAGTTTTTTAATAAAAATTTGTATCCGTTCAAGCCCCTCGAAAGACGGAAAGATTAAAAATGCCGGGAGGTGCTGCCTTGAAACGACAGGGCTGAATCAATTCTCTTCCCGCTCCGAGTCCATCAGACGCCACAGCGCGGTCTCGAAGCCGATCCAGCCCTCGCCCGCGGAGGTCTTCTCCAGATAGGAAAGACGAATCAGGCTCAGCATGAAACGCTTGACGCTCTCCCGGCCGAAGCGGTCGAACGCGCTCCGGGCCATGCGGAGGGCGTACTCGCGGGTCGCTCCGATGGCCGCGAGGGTTCTCGCCTCGGTTCGGGGCGAAGAACAGGCGATATGGAGCGCCGGGCGCAGGCGGTTGTAAAGCGCGGTCAGAAGCGGCAGAGGGGACGGCTCCGACTGAAGATGCCTCAGGGCGTTCAGCACGTCCCCGCGGCGGGCCTGACAGACTCCGTCCAAAAAGCGCAGGAGGGCGTTGCCGCCCTCGTCGAAGGAAAGGTTTCGGACGATATCGACCGTGACGATCCCGCCGTCCGCGTAGAGGGCCAGCTTGTCCAGCTCCGCGCGAAGCTCCTCCTGGGACTCCAGCGATTCCGCCAGAAGCGCGGCCGCGGTGGACTCCAGCTTCGCTCCCCGGGCGCGCGCGAGCCCGATGAGCCAGTCGCGGCGCCCCCACGGCGAAACGGAGGGGTCCGGGCGGATGAAGGCGATTTTTTCGAGGGAGTCCTTCGCGAAAATTTTTTTCGTGTCCCCGCCGAAAACGGCGACGACGACATCGTCCGCGCCGCCGCCGTCCAAATAGCCGTTCAGGGCGGGAGGGAATGCCCCAAGCTGCTCCGCCCCTTCGACAATCGTCATTCTCTTGTCGTCGAACAGCCCTCTGTTTCTGGAGGCCGCGATCACCTCCGGCCACCCGCCCCCGACGGAGGCGGCCTCGAATTTGCCGGTCAGGGCGTAACCTTTCTTCGAGAGCTCATCCAGAAGCTCCTCCAGCTTGCGGCGCTGGCTCTCATGGCCTTCGATGGCGATCAAACGAGGCATTGCCTATGCCCGCCGCTTTTGCTTGGCGAACGGGACATCTGCCGCGCGGTCATGCTCGACCGCTATCACAGCCAATGGAAAGTTCGCCGCTTCTTTGAATTCTTCCTCTATGTAGCGGACGGCGTCTTTGAACGAAGGGCAGCGATCCGGCAGAAAATAACTCAACCGATCGCTGGGAACCGCGACGATCCCAACGTCAATCTCTCCGGCCTGAATACTGTTTCGTAAATGGACGATATCCCGCACCAAAAGATCGCTGCGCGCGGAAACCTGCACTTCGACACCAATTCTGGCAATGAAAGTCTGGTTGCAGCGAAAGTTTTTTTTCCAATCGATACCGCCATTCGAGATCTTTTCCCAGTCTCCGGCTTCCTCGAATTTTCTGTCGATCATAACGCGCAATTCTTTTCCGCCGTTGGCGTCTTTTTCTTCTTTTACAGCCACGTCAAGAGACAGAAATATATCCTGAATTTCCAAGAAGAGATTCGCCAGCCCCAACCGGCATATCTTCTCTTTTGCTCCGTCGTAATAACGGATCTGCGTGATTTTCATGACGGATAAAAACCTCCCCGTAGTCGAACAAAGGCCGCGCATCGACGGACAAAGGAAATTGCTCTCTCATGCGGGCCTCGACATGCGCCGCGTCAAACAATTCAGATCCGATCCAGAATCTCTCGTTCTTTTCGGCTGCCTGATAGGTCGAACCGCCCCCCCCGAACGGGTCGAATATTAAATCCCCCGGATTACTCGATATTAAAATCGCCCGTTCGGGAATGACGGCTTTAAGTTCGTTTACCCCTTGTCTGACTTTGAACTTGCGATGCCGATTCGGAGAAGTGTCATCCCAAAAGTCCGTCAGGTTAAGTCCCTCCGGATTCAATTTGCCTCTGTGCCCGCCGTAATCTTTGATTTCTTTTCCGCAATGACGGCATGTCGGGACAGGCACACGCAAGTTGTTAAACGTCTTCGGGCTGCCCTTCGTATAATAAAGAAGCCCGTAATGGGCCGGATACAGCCTCTGGCCCCGCCTGAACGTACTTTTCATGCAAATCGCTATCCAATGCCGAAACTCCATGCCCGCGCTCATGGACAGTATCGCGCCGAAACGAACGCACAGCTTCGGAATCGCGTAAAGGAAAAGGGCTCCGCCCGGCTTGAGAATGCGGATGCATTCCGCAAGCCACAGGCGGCACCAGTCAAAATAATCCTCCTGAAGCATATTGTCGGAATAACCATTTTTATAATCCTTTCCGAGATTGAAAGGAGGATCCGCAAAAACAGTATCGACAATATCGGCTTTCAGCAACGGCATAACCCGAAGGCAATCGTCGGCAAACAACAGCCCCCTCGAAGTCGTGAACGCTAAAGTGCTTGCCAGGATAAAATCATCTGGTAAAACTTTTTGCATTCCTTGTTTTACCCCTTTACGACGATGTTGACCAGCTTGTCCGGCACGGCGATGACCTTGACGATCTCCTTGCCGGCGAGCTTCTCCCGCACCTGCGCGTCGGCAAGCACGGCCTCCTTCAGGCGCGCCTCGTCGAGCCCCGCCGCCATGGACAGCTTCACCCGTACCTTGCCGTTCACCTGCACGACGATGACGGCGGAGTCCGCGACGAGCGCGTCCTCCTCCAGCTCCGGCCACGGAAGCGTCGAGAGCAGCGCCGTGCCGCCCAGCATCTGCCAGAGTTCCTCGGCGATGTGGGGGCTGAAGGGCGACAGGCAGTTCAGCAGAACCTCCACGGCCTCGCGCCGCAGGGCGTGCCCGGTTTCGTCCGCCGGACGGAAGGCGTAGAGGGCGTTCGTCAGCTCCATCAGTCGGGCGATAGCGGTGTTGAACTGCTTTTCTTTGTCGATGTCCCGCGTCACCGCGAGAACCGTGCCGTGAATTTTGCGCTTGAAATCGCGCTGCGCCGGGTCGGAAAGGCTTTTCATTGAAATTCGACCCGCTGAAACACGCTCCGCCGGAGCGCCGCTCTTCAGGGTCTCCAGATTTTCCTCCACGAAGCGCCAGACGCGCCCGAGGAAGCGGTGCGCGCCCTCCACGCCCTCCTCGGACCAGTCGAGGTCGTTCTGGGGCGGCGCGGCGAAAAGAATGAAAAGGCGCACCGTGTCCGCGCCGTACTTGTCCATCATCTCCGTCGGATCCACGACGTTGCCGAGCGACTTCGACATCTTGGCCCCGTCCTTGATGACCAT